>JBDTRB010000099.1:0-12382 GCA_039931865.1 Acidobacteriota bacterium
GACGCGACTTCCCCCGCGCGCCGCCCGCCGACGCCATCGCAAACCGCGAGAAGGATGCCGGGATCTCCAACCGAAAGGTCCTTCACGGCGAGATCGTCAACGTTTCGGCCCGCGGCCAGATCGACGATCGCCAGGTCATCCTCGTTGTTGGGGCGCCGCTGTCCCTTGTCAGTCATCCCGAAGGCGTTTATCCGCATTGTTTCTCCTCGCTTCCGCCCGCGCCGTCGTTCTTAAGATTTTTCCCTGCGCGATTTCCACGTTTTCGATCACAATACCTATCAGCCGACGGCTGCTGTGCCGCCGCCGGCCGGGCAGACGAATGTACCTCTGCACGCGTCGCCCGTCTAACTTCTTTGTAGTTCGGCACTTTGCTTGCATGCAGCCACCCAGAAGATCGAGGCTCGAATTGATTACCACCCGCTCAGGTACGAGGAAGGAAGTCGGCATGAAGTCGGTCCGTCTCTTTGTCTCCCTGGTTGCCCTCTCCGTCTGCGCCCTTCCCGCCCTGGCCCAGGTTCCCGGTGCAATTCGAGTCCTCGACGGCGGCGGGTCGCCTTCCCGCGTCTTCTCGGATCGAGACGACGTCTTCCTGGCGGTCGGCGGTTCCGGCGCTCCGTGCCAGTCGACCGACTTCCTCTCCGACGGCACTTATTACTTTCAAGTGACCGACGCGTCCGCACAGCATCTGCTCTCGACCGACGCCGCCTCCGCGCGCCGGTTCAAGGTCTCCGGGGGCGTTCTCGATCCAAATCCGACGCCAGGCCCTCTTCCGACTTCGCCCCCCGTCGTCATCCAGACACACGCCGCGGGTCCGATCTCCGCGTGCGGCTCGGGCTCCGTCTCGCTTTCGCCCTTCAACGACGTGGGCGCCGGGCAGGCGGGCTATCTCGTCTGGATCACTCCGGCGTCCCAGTTCGTCGGGCCGACCGACACGCCCGGCAACGACTGCGGCTCCGGGTGCTTCCACGGCTTTCGTCCCGAGTTTTCGCGCATCCTGGCCTTCCGGGTGGAGGACAAGCGCAATTGCCAGCCCACGTTCTGCGTCTCCGGCGTGAAGTTCGCCGACACGAACGGCAACGGCATCCGTGACGGGGGCGAAACCGGGATCGCCGGAGTCGAGATCCGCGCCGAGGGCGGTCCTGGCCCGGCGCTGACCGGTCTGACCGGCGCCGATGGCTCGTTCCAGATCTGCGGCCTCGCGGAGGGAGCGGGTTACCACATCACCGAGCGACCTCCGCTCGGGTTCAGCCAGACCGGACCCCTCAATCGGCGGATATCGCGCAGACTCCTCGCGCGCGATTTCGGATACTTCATCTCGGTCTGCGACGCGGATTTCACCGGCCTCGATTTCGCGAACCAGCTCATCCCGAACGCGATCGGCGGCATCAAGTTCGAAGATCTGAACGCCAACGGGGTTCGGGATCCGGGCGAGCCGCCTCTCGCGGGTGTCACCATCAGCCTCTTCCCCGGCACACCGGCCGCTCCGGGCGTGAGCCGGTCGGCGGTCACCGACGTCAATGGAAACTTCCTCTTCACCAACGTGACTCCTGGCCCGTACTTCCTGGTCGAAACGGCACCGACCGGATTCACGCAGACCACTCCGGCGAGCGGGTTCATCACCGTGACGTCCGTGTCCGGCGGCAGCTCGATCAACAACGTATTCGGCAACTTCCGAGGAATCCTGACCGGGACGATCTCGGGAACGAAGTTCCTCGACACGAATGGCAACGGCGTCCGCGATCCGGGAGAGGTCGGCCAGCCGAACGTGACGTTCACGATTTCCGGACCGCTCGGCTTCACGCCCCGGACCGTCGTGACGGGCGCGGACGGCACATTCACCTTCACCGGAGTTCCCTTTGGCACGTACACCGTCACGGAGACAGTTCCGGCGGGCTTCCGGCAGACGCTGCCGGCCGCT
This sequence comes from Acidobacteriota bacterium, assembly GCA_039931865.1. Lineage (GTDB taxonomy): Bacteria > Acidobacteriota > Thermoanaerobaculia > UBA5066 > Gp7-AA6 > JALYUA01. Next base: position 1,919 of record JBDTRB010000099.1, read on the forward strand.
CCGGGGACCGCGCCGGCGACTCTGAACGTCACGACGCGTACGGTCTCGGGTCTCCTTTTCGGAAACCAGGCGCTCGTGGCTCCCGCCTCGATCAGCGGCGTGAAGTTCATAGACGTGAACGGCAACGGAGTCCGTGACGCCGGTGACCCGGGCGGCGCGGGAGTGACGATCCGGCTCTCGGGGCCGGGCGGGACGGGGACGGGAGTTCAGACCACCACCGCCGGGGACGGCAGCTTCACCTTCAGCGGCGTGGCGCCCGGGACCTACCTGGTCTCCGAGGTCGTCCCCGTCGGCTTCACGCAGACGGCGCCTGGGGGCGCGGGAGTCGTCTCCGTCACCGTCGCGGGCGGCGAAGCCCGCACAGGCGTCCTCTTCGGCAACCAGGTGACCGGACCGGGCAACGCGGGCTCGGTGTCGGGAACCAAGATCCTCGACCTGAACAGCAACGGAGTCGTCGACGGAATCGACCGCCCGCTCGAGGGGATCGTCTTCGTTCTGACGGCGGCGGACGGCACGAGCCGTCAAACGACGTCGGGAGCGGACGGGACGTTCCGCTTCGACGGCGTCGCTCCCGGGACCTACGTGGTCTCTGAGATCCTGCCGGCGAACTTCTTCCAGACGTTCCCCGGCAGCCCGGCGGCAGCACAGACCTACACCGTCACGGTGACCTCGGGGCAGAACGCCGGTGGCTTCCTCTTTTTGAACAAGTGTTGAAACGACCTGGAGCGCGCGCGCGCGGAGGCTTGAAGATGGCGAAATCGAGATCGGGAGTTCTGGCCGCGGGTGCGGTGCTGCTTCTCGCGGCGGCGGGCCTGTCGGCGCAGCCGGCCACGGAGGTCAGCGACACGTTCGGTCCGAACGCGGCGCTCGCCGGGGAAACGTACGTCGGCCCGCACATCGGGATGACGTTCTTCGGCCACAAAGATGTGTACTGCCGGTGCGACGTGGACCAGAACGACTTCCTCTTCCTGGGAGGGCGCTTCGGTCACTTCTTCACCGACAACCTGGCAATCGAGCTGACGGGCCAGTTCACCCGTCCCGACCGCGTCCCGAGCTACTGGGAGTTCACCGCGGGCGCGATGTGGGACTTCACACCACGACTGCCGGGCTGGAATACGTACGTCGCGGCCGGGGGCGGAGCGAGCCGCCAGGTGCCGTACTTCCGTGGAAAGGGCGTTCCGATCGCCTACGCGGCGTTCGGTTCCGAGTACCGGTTCAACAAGGTCGTCGGGATGCGGCTCGAGATGAAGGGCCAGTACAACTTCCACACGACCCTGACCGATCAGTTCGGGCCGTACGATCAAGCCGGGCGCCTGGACCTGCAGCCGAACATCGGAGTGCTCTTCCACTTCGGCGGCCGCGCGCAGCCCGCGGTGATCACGCCGCCCGCTCCGGCTCCCGCGCCCCCGGCCCCGCCGGCCGCGCCGATGCAGCCCGAACCCGCAGCCGCGCCTGTCGCGACGCCGCCCCCGGCGCCCCCGCGGCAGCCGACGACGGACACGATCGACTTCGATCGCGGCAAGGCCCGGCTGACGAACATCGCCAAGGCCCGTCTCGATGCGGTGGCTCTGCGCCTCCGCGACAATCCGCGGGCGACCGTCGAAGTGGTCGGATTCCCCGATGCGACGCGGGGCGCCCGCGGCGAGTCCCTCGCCCGCCAGAGGGCTGAGAACGCCCGCCAGTACTTAGTCGAGCGCCATGGCATCGACGCTTCCCGCATCACGACCCGGACGGACCTCGAAAACGCGAGCCGGCAGGGCCACGCGGATATCATCGTGACGTTTCGAAACCAGTAGGGATACGACGAGATCGATACAAACGGGCCCCGACAAGGGGCCCTTTTTTTTCTCTCGACGGCGGGCGTTCCGCCCTCTGCCCGAAGCGCAGCTCTTCTCCCTCTCCCCGAGCGGGGTGAGGGACTTGGCGATTCAGATATTGTCTGACCGGTCGGTCAGTGCACGGGCCTTTCTTCTTCCGTGTGAACGGATTACCATCGACGCGTGATGGAGACAGCGGAACATTTTTCCCCTTCCAAAGCCTCGATCGGGCTGAGTGTGAATGGCGAGCCGGTCGAAGTCTCCTTCGCGCCGTACAAGACCCTCCTCGAGGTCCTTCGCGAGGACCTCCAGCTCACCGGAACAAAGCACGGCTGCGAGCTCGGCGAGTGCGGCGCGTGCGCGGTGCTCGTCGACGGACGGCCCGTTCTGTCGTGCCTGGTGCTCGGGCTCGAGTGCCAGGGCCGGGCCGTGGAGACGATCGAGGGCATGGCGACCGCCGCGGGTCTTCACCCGCTCCAGAAGGCGTTCGCCGAGCTCGGAGCCGCCCAGTGCGGCTACTGCACGCCGGGCTTCCTCCTGACTGCCCGGGCGCTGCTGGACGCGAATCCCTCTCCGTCGTTCCGGCAGATCCAGGAATCACTCGCCGGAAACATCTGCCGGTGCACGGGGTACATCAAGATCTTCGAAGCGGTCGAGCTCGCCGCGGCGCGGCTCCGCGGCGAAGCGGCGGCCCCGCGCCGGGAGACGCTCTACGGCACGGACTTCGACGAGAGCGGCCTCCTGCCTGTCTGGCAACCGGGGAGCCGAGCGACCAACGGGAGCGAGACGGCCCCTGTACTCCGCGGTCAACGAGACAGGGAGCCGGGAATCGTCGAGCCGGAGCCGAGCGACCAGGGGGAGCGAGACGGCCGCGGTACTCCGCGGTCAACTCCATCGGGAACCTCGCGATGAAGCCGCGCACGCGGGTGGTGGGGCGGCCTTATGAAAAAGTCGATGCGGCCGCGAAGGTGACGGGCCAGACGCGATTCGCGGACGATCTCGTTCTCCCTCGAATGCTTCACTGCAAGCTGCTCCGCTCACGCCGCGCGCACGCGATTCTGCGGCGGGTCGACGTCTCGAAGGCGGCCTCACTAGCGGGCGTCGTCGCGGTCGCGACGGGACGCGACCTTCCCCTGCCGTTCGGGATCCTTCCCGTGTCCCAGGACGAACACGCGCTCTGCTTCGACCGGGTCCGCTTCGTAGGCGATCCCATCGCGGCGGTGGCCGCCGTGGATGAGGACACCGCGAACGAAGCTCTCGCCGCGATCGAGGTCGACTACGAGGACCTGCTGAACATCGGCTCGATCGAGCAGGCGGTCGATAACCCGACACCGCGGATCCACGAATACGGAGACCGCGACAACTTTCACAAGCTCGTGTCCATGGAGTTCGGCAACGTCGACGAGGGCTTTGCGCGCGCGGACAGGATCTACGACGACCTCTTCTTCTACGAGGGCAACACGCACCTTCCGCTCGAGCAGCACGCCGCTCTCGCGGACTTCGGCCCGGATGGGAAGCTCACCCTCTGGAGCTCGACGCAGACTCCGCACTACGTCCACCGCGCCCTGGCGAAGGTGCTCGAGATGCCCGCATCCCGAATCCGGGTGATCGCGACGCCGAACGGCGGAGGGTTCGGCGGCAAGTCCGATCCCTTCAATCACGAGATCGTCGTGGCGCACCTCTCCCGGATCACCGGCCGGCCCGTGAAGATCTGCCTGACGCGCGAAGAGGTCTTCTACTGCCACCGCGGTCGGCACCCGATGCTCATGCGGGCACGCACCGGCGTGAAGCGCGACGGCTCGATCACCGCGATGCACTTCCAGACGGCGCTCGATGGCGGGGCGTACGGCTCATATGGAGTCGCGTCGACCTACTACTCGGGCGCGCTCCAGACCGTGACGTACCCGGTTCCCGCGTACCGGTTCGACGGCGCCCGCGTCTTCACGAACAAGCCGCCCTGCGGTCCCAAGCGCGGCCACGGAACGCCGCAGCCTCGGTTCGCCCTGGAAGCCCAGCTCGACAAGATCGCGTGCGACCTCGGCCTCGATCCGGCGGCGATGCGCCTTGCGAACCTGCAGCCGCCGGCGTCGATCACAGCGAACTTCCTCCGGATCGGGTCGATGGGTCTCGGCGCTTGCATCGAGAAAGTCGTCGAGGCGTCCGGGTGGAAGGAGCGCCGCGGCCACATGCCTCCCGGGCGCGGTCTCGGGCTCGCGTGCTCTTCCTACATCTGCGGCGCCGGCCTGCCCATCTATTGGAACGCCATGCCGCAATCCGGAGTCCAGCTGAAGCTCGACCGGAGTGGCGGGGTGACGGTGTTCTGCGGATCGACGGACATCGGGCAGGGGAGCGACTCGGTGCTCGCGTACATCGTGGCGGAGGTGCTCGGCATCGACCCGTTCGACATCCGCGTGGTCACCGCGGACACGGACCTGACTCCCGTCGATCTCGGGTCCTACTCCTCGCGCGTGACGCTCATGACCGGAAACGCGGCGTTGCAGGCGGCGGAGCGGGCCCGGGAGCTCTTAGTCGCGGCGGCCGGCGAAAAGCTGGGCATCCCCGGCGTGCGTCTCGGGTTCGCGGACGGGCGCGTGTTCGACGTCGAGGACCCGGAGAAGGGCCTCTCGTTTTCGGACGCGGTCATCGCGGCGGAATCCAGGTTCGGGACGATCGGGACGGTCGGCTCGTATACGCCTCCGCCCTCCGCCGGCCGTTATCGAGGCGCGGGCGTCGGACCGTCGCCGGCGTACTCCTATTCCGCCGCGGTCGTCGAAGTGGAAGTGGATCCGGCGACCGGGATCTACACCGTCCCGAAAGTGTGGATTGCGCACGACGTCGGGAAGTGCATCAATCCCGTTCTGGTCGTCGGGCAGGTCGAAGGCTCCGTATACATGGGATTGGGCGAGGCAATGATGGAAGACATGGCGTACCGCGCGGACGTCAACGGCAACGTGATGCACAAGGCGCCCTCGATGCTCGAATACAAGAGCCCGACGACTCTCGAGATGCCGGAAATGGTGACGCTGCTCGTCGAAGACCCGGATCCGAACGGGCCATTCGGCGCCAAGGAGGTCGGCCAGGGGCCGCTTCTCCCGATCCCGCCGGCGGTCGCCAATGCGGTTTTCGACGCGGTCGGTGTCCGGGTCGACGAGATCCCCGTCACCCCCGAGAAAATCCTCCGCGCGCTGAAGGCGAAGGCGGCGGGACGGCCGGGCCGCGTCGGTCCGACGAAATTCCCCGCCATCCCTTACCCCGAGGCCGTCCGGATTCCGACGCCTGCGGAAGGCGGGGATGGACGCGCAAGCGACCTGGTCGCGACGGGCGCGGGCGGCGTCAGGAAAAGCTGACGCTGATAGCTGACAGCTGAAAGCCGACCAACATGCTCCGCCTTCCGAAGTTCCGCTACTTCGTGCCGCGCACGGTGTCCGACGCCGTCGCGATGCGGGCCGATGCCGGGCCGGACGCGCTCTTCGTCGCGGGGGGAACCGACCTGTACCCGAACATGAAGAGGCGCCAGCAGACGCCGGCCGCCGTGATCACGATCAGCCGCCTCGAGGAGCTCCGCGGGGTCACGTTTGCTTCGGACGGCATCGCGATCGGGGCCGGGGCGATTCTCTCGGACCTCGAGAACGACCCGCGCCTCCGGGAGGCGCACCCGGGCCTCGCGCACGCGATCGCCGAGATCTCGACACCCCTTCTGCGGAACATGGGGACGATCGGCGGGAACCTTCTCCTGGATACCCGCTGCAACTACTACGACCAGAATTTCGAATGGCGTCAGGCGATCGATTTCTGCATGAAGAAAGATGGCCAGATCTGCTGGGTCGCGCCGGGGTCGCCCCGTTGCGTCGCGGTCCAGTCCGCGGATTCCGTCCCGGTCCTGATCGCCCTCGGCGCCAGCGTGCGCCTCGTCTCGGCCTCGGGAACGCGCGAGGTTCCGCTCGAGGACCTTTACCGGAATGACGGCATCCACTACGTCACGAAGGCGCCGGAGGAACTCTTGACCGAGGTTCGGGTCCCCGCTCCCGACGGCTGGCGGGCGTCTTACCGGAAGCTCCGGCGGCGGGGGTCTTTCGACTTTCCGGTCCTCTCGGTCGGAGCCGCGGTCCGGCGGCACGGCCCGCTGGTCGAAGACGCCCGGCTGGTCCTCGGCGGCGTGGCTTCCGCTCCGCTCCGCCTGACGGCCGCCGAAGAGCGTCTCAAGGGCCGCGTTCTGGACGAGGAGACGATCCAGGCGGCCGGGGAAGCCGCCGCGGGTCCAGCCAGACCGATGGACAACACCGATTTTTCGGTGGCCTGGCGCAAGCAGATGACCGCCAGGTACGTCTCGGCCGCCCTCCGGGATCTCGTCGCCCGGGCCTCATAACGCCGGCGGGCGCGGCCGGATCCCTCCTGCGTCACATTCGGAGGACGGAAAAAAATCGTACGCTCGCGTACAAGTTGTTGCCAGATCCGGATCCTTCTGATATCTTGCAGCTCTTCTCGTATCGCTCGCCTTCCCGCACGCTTCACGCGCCGCAGAAGTCCGACGAATCCCACGGGAAGTCGGATTTGTCGAGCGGCGCGGCCGGATCCGAAAAACAAAACGCCGGAACGGGACTCTGCTTCGATGAAACTGTACGTCGGTAACCTTCCTTACAACACGACCGAAGACGACCTTCGGACTCTCTTCACTCAGTACGGCAACGTGGATTCCGTCGCCGTGATCACCGACCGGGACACCGGCCGGTCGAAGGGGTTCGGATTCGTCGAGTTCGGCGACGATAACGAGGCGAAAAACGCCATCTCCGCCCTTTCCGGGCAGCAGTATGGCGGCCGCGCCCTGACGGTCAACGAGGCGCGCCCGAAGACGGGCGGCACCGGTGGCGGCGGCGGCGGCGGACGCGGCGGATACGGCGGCGGCGGCGGTGGCCGCGACCGCTACTAACTCGTTTTCCAGGTCAGTCATCATCCAGAGGGGGGCCTTCGCCCTCCTCTTTTTTTTCGAAAGGATTCTGCCTCCATGAAGCTCTACGTGGGAAACCTGCTCTACAACACGACCGAGGATGATCTCCGCACACTGTTCACGCAGTACGGAACCGTGGACTCCGTGGCGGTCATCACCGATCGCGACACCGGCCAGTCCAAGGGATTCGGTTTCGTCGAGTTCAACGACGACGCCGAAGCCAAGAACGCCATCTCCGGGCTCTCGGGCCAGCAGTACGGCGGACGGGCCCTGACCGTCAACGAAGCGCGTCCGAAGACGGGCGGCAGCGGCGGCGGCGGCGGGCGTGGCGGATTCGGCGGCGGTGGCCGCGACCGCTACTAAATCTCGTTTCGTTTTTTTAAGGGGGGCGCAAGCCCCCTTTTTTTATTGGGCGGATCTGCCTCGTCCGCCGGGATTCCTTCAAGAGTCCGGCAAGCTCGACGTTGTTGCGGGACCGCGTCACCTCTGATCTGATCGGGAAGGAGGTCTCATGGCCGAGAAAATGACGGGTACGGGGAGGGAGCAGGGCGGAACCGGCGATCGCGGGCAGAGCCCGCTCGCGTCCGGCGCGGAGAAACAGGCGGGCGGCTATTTTCTGAGCGACATTCAGGAGCTGCGGCGTCGCGCGCGGCTTCACATGGAAGACGGAGCGGTGACTTCGTCGTATGGCGCCGATCGGGAGCGGGTCATCCAGGTCTTGAACGAGGCGCTGGCGACCGAGCTCGTGTGCGTCCTGAGGTACAAGCGCCACTTCTTCATGGCGAACGGAATCCATGCGAGCGCCGTTGCGGCCGAGTTCCAGGAGCATGCCGCGGACGAACAGGGTCACGCGGACCAGATCGCCGGGCGGATCACACAGCTCGGCGGCGCTCCGAACTTCGACCCCGAAGGGCTGGCGTCGCGCAGCCACGCGCAGTACGTGGAGGGAGACAACCTGATCGATATGATCAAAGAAGACCTCGTTGCCGAGAGAATAGCGATCGAGTCCTACGGCGAGATCGTGCGCTTCTTGGGCGACCGGGACATCACTTCGCGCCGCCTGATGGAGCAGATCCTGGCGGTCGAGGAAGAGCACGCGGACGACCTGAAGAATCTTCTGGAAACGCTGGATCCGACGAAGCCGGGAGTTTGAGCAAACGGCGTTCGCTGTCGAGCGTCAGCTGAGACTCACAGCTGACAGCCGACTCGCCTCGCGGTTAGACTTCATCCGTTCATGGCGGCAAAACTGACGCTTTTCCCCGGCCGGGGAGTCTCGCGTCACTTCGTGTTTTACGAGGGGAAGAATCAGTTCGTGGGACGCGATCCGGCGAGCGACGTCTTCCTGGAGGATTCGCGCGTCTCGGGACGGCATGCCTTGTTCCAGTGGAGCGGCGGCGGCTGGGTTCTCGTCGACCTCCGGAGCAAGAACGGCACGTACGTCAACGGCGCCCGCGTCTCCGAAGTCCCGCTGCAGAACGGAGACTGGATCTCGTTCGGAGGCCTGCTCGGCCGGCACGAGCGGATCGGCGACGCTGACGTCGACGCGCTGGCGGCCGAACGGACCGCGCGCCTCTCGGCGGCGGTCGACCTCTGCCGCGCTCTCGAGGAATGCCGCGATGGCGACCTCCTCTGGCGGTCCCTGCTCCCGGCGGCGCTCCATTCCTCCGGCGCCCAGCGAGGGTTCGCCGCGCTCTTTGGGCCGCCGTCGGCCGGCGACGCGGTGGTGGCTTCGGGCTACGCGCCCTTCGACCCCATGGATGAGCGCTTCGAGGACGTGATGGGCGCGGTGGCGAGCGTTCTAGCGAGCGGGGAGCCCGCGGTTTTTTCTCGCAAAGCCGTTGAAGGCGGGCGCCGGCGGACCACCGTGCAGGACCTGGGCGCGGGCGCCGCCGCGGCGGTTCCGATTCTCCGGGGAACCCGTGTCGCGGGAGTTCTCGTGGCCGAAGGCCGTCCGGCTGGCGGCGCGTTCACCCAGCTCGACCTGGAAATCCTCCAGTCGCTCTCGCATCAGGCGTCGGCCGCGCTCGAGGGACTTCCCACCAGACCGCGTATTCGCGAGCTCCTCGGCGCGCGCGAAACGAAAGACTCCGGCTCGCCAAGTTTTCTCGAGGAGCTCGAAGCACGCCTCATGGACCTCGTCCGCGCCTCGCGCGAGACGACGCCGTCGCAGCCTTCCGCTTGAAGAAGACGTCCGAGAGTTCGGGATGACGTCCCCCGGCGCCCGCCTCGAAACGTGGGACGACGCCGACGGTCCTCTGAGCGAGAAGCGTCTCATCCTGATCCTCGAGCAGGAGGGCTACGAGGTCGGAGTCTTCACCTATCGGGAAGGCACGTCATTTCCGGAGCACGAGCACGCGCAGGACAAATGCGACGCGGTCCTCGAAGGGTTCTTCCGGATCGAAGTTGGCGGCGAAGTCTTCGACTTGAAGCCCGGCGACCGCCTGTATATACCCGCGCGTACCCGCCACTCCGCCCGGGTGATGGGCCGCCGCACGGTTCTTTCCCTCGACGGCACGCGCTGGTAGCGGGGCTTCGCTCCGGTCTCGTGCCACGGTCGTCGAACGGTCGGTCAGGGTTACACTTTGAGCACCCGGAGGGAAAAATGACGTTAACGGCGGAGCAGCGCGAAGCGCTTTTTCAACGCTACGAAGGCGGACCCGTGCTCCTGCGTGACGCGTTCGCCCGGGTACCTCGCGAGGCGTGGAAGTGGCGGCCGGCTGCGGAGAAGTGGTCCGTCCACGAAATCGTCTGTCATTGCGCGGATTCCGAGACGAACGCCGCGATGCGGATCCGGTATCTGGTGGCGGAGGAAAAGCCGCTCGTTCTCGGGTACGACCAGGCGCGCTGGGCGCGAGTTCTCGACTACCACCATGCGAAGATCGAGCTCGCGCTGGCGGCGGTCGACGTGATGCGCGCGCATACGGTGAACCTGCTTCGGCACCTGCCCGAATCGGCCTGGTCGATCGTGGCGACGCACACGGATTCGGGTTCCTACTCGACGGAGGACTGGCTGAACGTCTACGCGGAACACCTCGAGAAGCATTCGAAGCAGATCGACCGCAATCTGGCTGCGTGGCGCGCCGAGGAAACCTCCCCGGGGGGATAAGCTCCGGATCGACGCACCGCCGATGAGTGAATCGCGCGGCATGGAAAGCGAGGATTTCAAATGTTTCAAGAATTCCGGACGTTTCTACTCAAGCAGAACGCCCTCGCGCTCGCGATCGGCGTGATCATCGGCGCCGCGGTCTCGAAGGTCGTCACCTCGCTCGCCGACAACGTGATCAGCCCGATCGTCGGGCTCCTCCTGCCGGGCGGCTCCTGGCGCGACGCCGTCATTCACATGAAGAGCACCCTCGACCCGAAGACCGGGAAGATCACCGAAGCGAACATCGGCTACGGCGCCCTGCTCGGGTCGGTGATTGACTTCCTGATCATCGGGTTCGTCATCTTCCTGCTGGCGAAGCTCCTGCTGCCGAAGCTCTCGGAAGCTCCTAAGACGAAGAACTGCCCGCAGTGCGGCGAAACGATCCCGCTCGCGGCGACGCGGTGCCGGGCGTGCACGCAGACGGTCGCATAACCGTCGCCTCCGCTACCGTCGCCTCCGCTTACTGCGGGACGTGCCGTTCGCTGCGGCGAACGGCACCGGTGAGCGGCTCGCCTGTCGGCTCGACCGCTCGCCTCGTCCCTCCGTTCGCTGCGGCT
>JBDTRB010000100.1:0-11906 GCA_039931865.1 Acidobacteriota bacterium
CGCCATGGTCCGTATCTCCTTGGGAACCGCCGTTGACGAGCCCGAGACCGAGACGATCCGGTGTGCGCAAAGCGTGCAAAATAGAGCGAAAAGGCGTTCGATAGCCCGAGACTGCAAAGAACGCGCCCGACGCTTGGCTCCGTACGTGGCGCGGTGAGGCGGGTCCGAGTTGTGAAAGCTTCAGACATTGTCCCACACACCCGGTGCGGCTCTTGCAGCGATCCGAGCGATGCTTCCCGAAGGAACCCCGGAACGAGGGACAGGCGGCTCCAAATCCGAGCTTCCGCGGCGCTTTGCCGGATTCCTCGCCACTTCCCTCCTCTCCCGCGACCCCCTCGGGGGCGTTTACCGCGCGCTCTCTCTCGAAGAGAAGCCGGAGGGTTTCGTCCGGCTCCGGATCCTCGACGGTGAGGAGCTCTCTCGGGACCGCGCGGCGTCCGCCGTCCGCGCCCTGGCTGAAAAACACCCGCTTCCGGTCAGCCCCGTCCTGGCGGGCAACTCTCGCGCCGGGGTTCACGAGGGGGTTCCCTGGGTGGCCTGGGATGAGTCGCACGGGCATGCCCTGGATCAGGTGCTGGCCTCCGCTTCCGCTTCGCGCAGGAGCGCGAGGCTTCCTCCCGAGCACGCCCTGCTGATCGCCGACCGGCTCGCTCTGGCGCTGGAGCACGCGGCGCGGGGCGGCCCCGGAACGTCCTGCGCGCACGGTCTCCTGTGGCCGGGATTCGTCACGATCGGTTCGGCCGGGGATGTCCGTGTGGGAGGGTTCGGGATGGCGCCGGCCGTGCTCCCATGGTCGGCCGCTCCGGAACTCGAGACGGAGATCGGGCCCTACCTCGCTCCGGAGGTGCTTGAGAACGCCAACGCCGTCTCCGAGCCGGGGGCGGACGTTTACTCCGTGGGCGCCGTGCTCCTGCACCTGCTGTCGGGCACCCGGCCTCCCGGGCGCGCGGCGGTCGAAGCGATCGGACCCGCTGAGCTTTATCCGCCGGGAGTGGCGGAGATGCTTCGCGGCGCACTCTCCCGAGCCGCCTCGAGGAGGCCGTCGGCCACCCAGCTTCGCCGCGACATCGGAGGCGTGCTGGTCGCCGGCGGCCTTCAACCGTCCAGCCGGGCTCTGGCGGCCTTCGTCGCGCGTCGGATGGCGACCCCACCCGCGGGTCCCGCCGAATCGCCTCCAGCCGGTGAGATACCGGCAGAGCCGCGGCTCTCGGAGGACGAGGAGTGGGAGCTCGCGCTGTCCCGACTGGAGCCCGAGGCGGCCGCGGAACCCGCTCTGCGGCGCCTCCCCCGTTCGGGCCCTCCCGCCAGAGTGCCCCTGCCGCCGGAAGCGCGCGATCCCCGCTCGCCGGGCGGTCCCCGGCGGAATCCTCTCCTCCGCTGACGGAAGTTTTCCGATCCGACGCCGACGTCGACGTCCACAAGCGCGCTCGATGAACCGGGCTAGACTGCCCGGGCGTGAAAGCCCGCCCGCAGAAACCTTCCTGGCAGCGGCTTGCGACGGAGGCGGTCCACCCTCGCGCGGGCCGTCTCGACTCGATGGGCATCCCGGGCATCGTTCGCCTCATGCAGGGCGAGGATCGGGCCGTCGTCGCGGCGCTCGTCCGGGCGCGCCCCCAGATCGTCGAGGCGGCAGAACTGTTCCGCGAAACGTTTCTCTCGGGAGGAACCTGCGTTCTGTTCGGCGCCGGGACGAGCGGGCGGCTCGCGGTGATCGAAGCGGCGGAGCTGCCGCCGACCTTCGGCACCGACCCGCGCCGGGTGCGCGCGGTCATCGCCGGCGGCCGGTCCGCGGTTTTCCGCGCGCGCGAAGGCGCGGAGGACCGCGAGGACGAGGGCGACGCGGGGGCGGCGCGTCTCTCTGCGGGTGATCTCGCAATCGGGGTGTCCGCGAGCTCCGTCACTCCGTTTGTCCGGGGGGCGCTCGAGCGCGCGAGGCGGCAGGGGGCCCGCACCGTGCTCGTGACGGCCAGTCGGAGCCGGGCGATCGAAGCGGTCGCCCAGGTCGTCGTCCGCCTGTCCGTCGGGCCTGAGGTGCTCGCGGGTTCAACGCGCCTGAAGGCCGGCACTGCGACCAAGCTCGCGTTGAACCAGATCACGACGGCCGCTCTCGCGGCCTCCGGGAAAGTCTTCGGCCCCTGGATGGTGGACCTGCGCTCGGGCTCCGCGAAGCTGCGCGACCGCGCGCGCCGGATCGTCGCGGGAGCCGGACAGACCACGCCACGCCGAGCGGCGGCCCTCCTCTCCCGCGCGGACGGGGAGGTGAAGACCGCGATCCTCATGGCAAAGACCGGAGCGACGCCGCAACAGGCGCGGGAGTGGCTCGTCCGATCCGAAGGCCACCTGCGCGCGGCGCTCGGAAAACCGAAATACGGCGGCATCGGCCCGGCTGGCTCGCCGAGGCACAAGCACAAGCGATCTCCGCCGGGATGAGAAATTGATTCTTCTCATCGTTCGGACAATTTTCCGACCCGGGCGAGAAGGAGTCGCCACCGCCGACAAAGGCGGTTACGCTCGCACGGAGAGGTTGATTTCTGGTCGTCACGAGGAAGAGGCACAGGGCGAAGAGCAAACGGAATGCTGAGCCGTTCCGGCGGGGAATCGCGCCACGGCCGGAAGGACATGCGTATCCGCGCCCGCAGCTTCAACGCTCCGGCTGGATTTCGCTGAACGGGGACTGGGATTTCGCGATCGATCCCGACGCCGACTGGTCGGGTCCGGCGCAGGTGCGCTGGACGCGGACGATCCGGGTTCCCTTCTCTCCCGAAACTCCGGCGAGCGGAATCGGGGACTCCGGCTTTTATCGAGCCTGCTGGTACCGGCGGCAGATTGCTGCGCCGCATCTCGCGCCGGGTCAGCGGCTCCTTCTGCACTTCGGCGCCGTCGACTACGGTGCGACGGTGTGGATAAACGGCGCCCGCGCGGCGTTCCACGAAGGCGGTTACACCTCATTCACCGTGGACACGACCGAATATCTCGCGGGCTCGCACGAGCTCGAGATCATCGTGCGCGCCGAGGACGACCCGACCGACCTCGCCAAGCCGCGCGGCAAGCAGGACTGGCAGCTTCAGCCGCACTCGATCTGGTACCCGCGGACCACCGGGATCTGGCAGACGGTCTGGCTCGAGCGCGTGCCGTCGAGCTGGATCGAAGAGATCCGCTGGACGCCGAACCTCGAACGATGGGAGATCGGGCTCGAAGCGCGACTCGGCGGAAAGCCGCCCGAGGGCCTCTGGCTGTCCGTCAAGCTCCGAGCGAACAACGTGCTCCTCGCCGACGACAGCTATCGCGTCATCGCGGGAGAAGTTCACCGCCGCATTGCTCTCTCCGATCCCGGGATCGATGACTACAGAAACGAGCTTCTCTGGAGCCCCGCGAGGCCTCAACTGATCGACGTCGAGCTCCAGCTGTGGGCCGGTCGCGGAGACCTCATCGACTCCGTCCGCAGCTACACGGCGATCCGGTCGATCGCGGTGCAGGGAGACCGCCTTCTCCTGAACGGACGTCCGTACAACCTCCGGATGATTCTCGACCAGGGATACTGGCCGGAAACGGGGCTGACCGCTCCCGAAGACGCCGCGCTGCGCCGCGACGTCGAGCTCGCCCGGGCGATGGGGTTCAACGGCGTGCGCAAGCACCAGAAGATCGAGGACCCCCGCTATCTTTTCTGGGCGGACGTTCTCGGCCTCGCGGTGTGGCTCGAGATGCCGAGCGCGTACCGCTACACGGACCGTTCGATCGAACGGGTGACCCGCGAGTGGACCGACGCCCTGAAGCGCGACTACAGCCATCCCTGTGTCATCGGGCTCGTCCCGTTCAACGAGTCGTGGGGGGTGCCGAACCTTCCGGACAGCCCGAAGGAGCGGCACTACGTCCGCGGGCTGTATCACTTGACCAAGACCCTGGATCCCACGCGCCCGGTAGTCGGAAACGACGGATGGGAGAGCGTCGCGACGGACATCATCGGAATCCACGACTACGACCCGAACCCCGAGACCATCGCGCGCCGGTACCTGACGGAAGACGTTTCGCCGCGGCTTTTTCAGCGCGAACGTCCCGGCGGAAGGCTCCTCGTCCTCGAGGGACAGACCGATCATCCGATCGTGCTCTCCGAGTTCGGAGGGATGGCGTATTCGCGGGACACCGAGAGAACGTGGGGTTATTCGCGGGCGGGCAGCGCCGGAGCGTTCGCGGACAACTATTGCAAGCTGCTGGACGCCGTGCGCTCGATCAATCTGCTCGCCGGATTCTGCTACACCCAGTTCGCGGACACGTACCAGGAGGCGAACGGTCTGCTCTACGCCGACCGCACTCCAAAGATCCCGCTCGAGGTCATCGCCGAGGCGACGCGCGGAGCGGCGACGTCTGCCGTCGTTCCCTCTCCGAGTCAGAACAGTCTTCCGTTTCTCGACCGCGGTGAGCCGCCCCCGAACGTCAGCGAGGAGCTCGAGTCGAACGTCGACGAGGGCTCTGAGTGACGATCCACTGGCGCGAGCTGATCAAGCCGGACGGGCGGCGGCTGGTCCTCTACTCCCGCCGCCCGATCCCTGAAGAGATCGAAGCCCCGAGCCCCGAGAAGGCCCCCCTCCACCCGAATTCGCATCTCCGGTGGCATTCGCTCCGCGGAGAGTGGGTCTCCTACGCCACGCACCGTCAGAACCGAACGTTTCTACCCCTTCCCGAATACAACCCTCTCGCGCCGAGCTCCGAGCACCCGACGGAGGTTCCCGCCGGCGACTGGGACGCCGCGGTCTTCGAAAACCTGTTTCCCACTTTGAGCTCCGAGTCCCACGACCCGCCGCCCGAGATCGTCCTGACGCGGCCGGCGCTGGGCGCCTGCGAAGTGGTCGTGTTCACCCAGGACCCGAAGTCGAGCCTGGGCGCGCTCCCGCTCGCGCACCTGGAGCTCCTCCTCGAAGTCTGGGCGGATCGCTACCGCGTGCTCGGTGCGCGCGACGACGTGCAGTACGTCTTCCCCTTCGAAAACCGCGGCGTCGAGGTGGGCGTCACGCTCTCTCACCCGCACGGGCAGATTTACGCCTACCCCTTCGTGCCCCCGATCCCCGCGCGCGAGCTCGAGCTCCAGGGAGAACATTTTCGCGCGACGGGCCGCGGGCTTCTGGACGAGACGATCGCGGCGGAGCTCGCGGACGGCCGCCGCATTCTCTACTCCGGCCCGCACGCCGTCGCGTGGGTGCCCGTCTTCGCGCGGTATGCCTACGAGGTGTGGGTCGCTCCCCGGCGGCCCGCGCCGAGCGTCGCGGACCTGACGCCGGTCGAGCGCGGAGACTTCGCCCGCGCCCTGAAAACGGTACTCCTGCAGTACGACGGTCTCTGGGGAAAGCCGTTCCCGTACATCCTCGCGTTCCATCAGGCCCCGACGGACGGGTGGCCGCATCCGGAAGCGCACCTCCACATCGAGTTCTATCCGCCATACCGGACGAAGGACCGGCTGAAGTATCTCGCCGGCAGCGAAATCGGAGCCGGCGCATTCACCGCCGACACGCTCCCGGAGGAGAAGGCCGCCGAGCTGCGGCGCGTCGAGGTCACGCTTGGCAGCGACGACGACGGAATCTGACTCCGGCTCGCCGGGTTTCCGGGAAGTCTTCGGCCGGGAACCCGATGCGGCCGCCGACGCCCCGGGGCGGGTCAACCTGATCGGCGAGCACACCGACTACAACGGGGGGTTCGTTCTCCCGACCGCGATCCCGCAGAAGACGCGCGCCGAGATCGGCCGGCGGAGCGACCGGCGGGTGCGCGCGGGCAGCGCGGAGGTGGATGGAGGCGGGTTCTCGGAGTACCACCTCGGCCAGGAAGCGCGGCGCGGCGCCTGGATCGACTACGTGCAGGGCGTCACGGCGGAGCTCCAGCGACAGGGTCTGGCGCTCCCCGGATTCGACCTCTGGCTGAGGTCCACGGTCCCGGTGGGAAGCGGCCTCTCTTCGAGCGCCGCGCTCGAGGTCTCGGTGCTGCGCGCGCTCCGCGAGCTCGCCGGCCTTTCGCTGGACGACGTCGCGATCGCCCTCGCGGGGCAGCGTGCCGAAAACGACCTCGTCGGCGCCCCCGTCGGCGTCATGGACCAGATGGCGTCGAGCCTGGCGGAAGTCGGCGTCGCGCTGTTCCTCGACACGCGCACTCTGCTCACGGAGCGCATCCCGATCTCCCGGACGGCCGAGCTCTTCGTCATCGACTCGGGCGTGCGGCACGACCACGCGGCCGGTGACTATCGCAAGCGGCGCGCGGAATGCGAACAGGCGGCCCGCCGCCTCGGTGTCCCGGAGCTGCGCGACTTTCCCGCGGATCGGCGGGGCGAGCTCGAAGCGCTTCCCGAGCCGCTGCGCCGCCGCGCTCGTCACGTGGTCACCGAGAACGCGCGAGTCATTGAGGCGGTCGCGGCGCTGAAGACGGAAGACCTGCGCGGCCTCGGCCGGCTGTTCAACTCCTCGCACGACTCGGAGCGGGACGACTTCGAGGTCTCGGTGCCGGCCGTCGACGCGATCGTGAACGCGGCGCGAGGCGAGGTGGGCGTGTACGGCGCAAGGTTGACGGGCGGCGGCTTCGGGGGCAGTGTGGTCGTCCTGGCGGGTCATGGGGCCGGCGGGAACCTCGGACCCCGGATCGTCGAACGGGCCCGGGCAAAAGGAGCGCCGGCCGCCCGTCTGGTCGTCGTATCCGGGGCTGAAAACTGACCTGGACACCACCCTTCCAGGCGCTCTAAGTCTCACGCACTGAGGCGGCTACAACCGGCACGGATCTTGAACCAGCTCTCGCATGGAAAATCGAGCCGTCCGCACGCCGCGTGGGAACCGGGTCCCTGCTTCCGTGACCCCCCTCGCCGCCGAAGTCCCCGTCAGGACCCGCAAGAACCCTTCGGTCGCGGCAGCGCCCGCGCCGGATGTCATCTGCATCTCGCATTTACGCTGGGACTTCGTCTTCCAGCGCCCTCAGCATCTGCTCACGCGGTTCGCGCGCGAATCGCGTGTCTTCTATGTCGAAGAGCCGGAATTTGCCGCCGGGATCTCCCCGACGCTGTCGATCTCCCTTCGCGAGAACGGCGTGCACGTCGTCATCCCCCGCATTCCGGAGGGGCTCGAACCGGATGAGGTGACGTCGCTGCAGAAGGACCTCTTAGACGAGCTTCTGCGGCGCTACGCGATTCGCCGCTACTTGCTCTGGTACTACACGCCGATGGCGCTCGACTTCTCCCGTCACTTAGAGCCGATCACGGTCGTCTACGACTGCATGGACGAGCTGTCCGCCTTTTCCGGCGCGCCGAAGGCGCTTCGGGAGCGTGAGGCGGAGCTCCTCGTCCGGGCGGACCTCGTCCTGACGGGCGGCCAGAGCCTTTACGAGGCGAAAGAGAATCTGCATCCGAACGTCCACGCGTTTCCGAGCAGCGTCGACGTGAAGCATTTCGCGAGCGCGCGGCAGATCTCCGCGGATCCCGTCGACCAGTCCCCGATCCCGGGGCCCCGTCTCGGGTTCTTCGGGGTGATCGACGAGAGAATGGACCTCGAGCTCGTCCGCGGAGTCGCGCAGGCGCGGCCCGACTGGCAGCTGGTGTTCCTGGGGCCCATGTGCAAGATCGATCCGTCGAGCTTTCCCGCTCTCCCGAACGTGCACCGCCTGGGCCGCAAGGCCTACAAGGACCTGCCGTCGTACGTCGCGGGCTGGGACGTCGCGCTGCTTCCGTTCGCGCGGAACGAATCCACGAAATTCATCAGCCCGACCAAGACGCCGGAGTACCTCGCCGCGGGCAAGCCCGTGGTTTCCACCTCGATCCGCGACGTCGTCCGCCCATACGGCCAGCAGGGTCTGGCGCGGATCGCCGACACGGTTCCCGGCTTCGTCGCGGCCGTGGAAGCGGCGCTCACCGAGAACGCGGAGGAGCGGATCGCGCGCGCGGATGCGTTCCTCTCCCGGATCTCGTGGGAACGGACGTGGTCCGGAATCCGCCGTATCCTCGATGAAGCGATCGAAGCGCGAGGCGCCGAAGCCCCCGGATCGAGCGCCCTCGCGGGGTAAACGTCGCCTTCGCTCGCTACGGGACGTGCCGTTCGCCGCCGGCGAACGGCACCGGCCAGCGGCTCGCCTGTTGGCTCGACCGCTCGCCTCGTCCCTCCGTTCGCTGCGGCTCCCGCATCGAGAGGCTCCTCCTTCCCTTCGGTCAGGAGACTCCTCTCGATGCGAGCTTAGCCACCAGCGCGACGGAAGCGCAGGTCCGGGCTGAACAGGGAGAGGGTTGGGGTGAGGGACGGCTACCGTCGCCTTCGCTCACTGCGGCTCCCGCTTCACGACATCGAGACCAAGGCGCCGCTCTGCTCCTCGGGTCCCCTTTCCCGAGGGCCGGGGAAAGCGGATTCGGAGGCGGAACATCGCGTCTGAGGAACTCGAGCAGGAGACGGATGCCTCGCGCGAGTGATTCCGTGAGGCCCTCGCGCTAGAGCTGCCGGGCGGCTGAACGGTCGAGCAGGACTGTCAGCTTCGGGTGCAGGGAGAGGTAGGAGGCGGGACACCTCGCCGTCACCGGACCTCGGAGGGCGCACGCCACCGCCGCGGCCTTGCTCCGGCCGGTCGCGACGAGAAGCATCCGGCGCGCGGAGAGAATGGTTTCGATCCCCATCGTGAGCGCGCGCCGGGGCGGCGGGACGAACCCGTCGGCGGCGAGCGTCCGGCGCGTCTCTGCCGAGAGGCGGACCGGCGACGTCACCGGAGCGAGCGACTCGCCCGGTTCGAGGTACGCAACGTGTCCGTTTGATCCGATTCCGACGAGCGCCAGATCCGCTCCGCCGGCCCGGGCGAGCTCTTCCTCGTAACGGGCACACTCGGCAATGGCGTCCCGCGCGTTGCCCCGGAGAAACCCCACGCGGCGGGGGTCGAGATCGACACGCGAAAACAGATGACGGTCCATGAACGTGCGGAAGCTGCGCGGATCGGCCGCGGGAACCGCAAGCTCGTCGAGATTGAATGTCATGACTCTCGGAAACGGCGCCCGTCCGTCCCGGTGTCGCCGCACGAGCTCGCGGTAGACGGGGACCATCGTCTTCCCGGACGCTAAGACGAGAACACGAGGCCCGCGCCGCCGCAGCACGCCCGCGATCCGCTCCGCCGCCTCCCGCCCGATTTCCTCCGCGCCATCGAAGACGCGGATTTCCGGGACCTGCTCCCTCACAGCGCGTCGAACGCGACGAGATCCACGCCCCGATCGGCCAACCGCGCGCGCACGGAGGGATCGCAGAGAGCGTCCACTTCCCGGACGCGCTCGCGGGCGTAGGTGCTGCCGGCGAGAAGTGCGGCGTCCGGATAACCCGGATGGCACATGAGCTCGGAGGTTCCTTGCGGAAGATCTGAGATCAGCGCAAGCAGGTTCTCGACTGTTGCCCCTTCCGCGTAGAACCCGTCGAGGAACCTATCCGGCACGCGCAGCCCGTGATCCCGCAAGGCGGCCGCAGCGGCCGGACTCGACGCGCGGACCGGAAGCCCGCGCTCCGCCGCGATGGCCGCGAAAATCGGCTGAATCGACGGATGCAGCGCGGAATGGTGGTGGGAGTCGAGATGCGAAGGTGGGCGGCCGGCAAGCGATTCGAAGCGCTCGATCTGCGCCGAGAGCTCCGCCCGCACTTCCTCCGGGTCGATCGTTTCCGGAAGTGCCTCCGCATTCCTCGCGAAGACCCCGGCCGGCGCGAGCGTCTTCAGGCGTCCCGCGGGAGAAGCCGGAGGGCCTCCGCCAGTCAGGACGCAGTGGATTCCGAGCGAGAGTCGCGGGGCGGTCCGGAGGGCGAGCTCGATCCCTTCGGCAGCCGCGCTTTCCAGGATCATCACGGTCGTCGAGCTCACGATCCCCCGCAGATGCGCGTCGATCGTGCCCTGGTTGATTCCCGCGGTGCGGCCGTAGTCGTCCGCGTTGACGATCAGTCGTTTCATGAGGAGCTCTTGCCTCCGGTCATGAGGGTGTCGGTTCGATTTTCGCGCCATCCGACTCGCGGAGGGCCTCGATGGCGAGACGCACGGCGCCGACGGCGGGCTCTTCCATCAGCGGAAACACGGAGGCGCCGGGAGCCGCGAGGGCGCGGGCGACCTCGTCCCGCAGGACGGGAAGGGCCTGAAACGTCCCTCCCGAAAGAACGACGTCGTACGCAGAGCCCGCGAGGCCGAGACGCGTCACGACGCTCGACGCGGCGAGAGCGAGCTCCGCGGCGGCGTCGCGAAGGATCTCGGAGGCGACTTCGTCGCCCGCGAGCGCAGCCTGCGCCACCGGCACGGCGAAGAGGGCCACGTCGTGCCGCGGGTAGTTCCCGTCGTACACGCACCGGACGATCTCTTCGAGCCGCCCGAGCCGGAAGTGCGCGAGCACGGCGCCTTCGAGGGTCGTGCGAGTGCCGCGGCCGTCGCCCGCGCGCATCACCGCGCGAAGCGCCCGCTCCCCGATCCAGAAGCCGGACCCCTCGTCGCCGAGGTGCCACCCCCACCCGCCGGCGCGCGCGATCTCCCTGCGGCCGTTTTGCCCCCACGCGATCGACCCGGTCCCGCAGACCAGCGCCACGCCCACTCGAAGAAGAGAGCCGGCGACGAACGCGATGCGCGCGTCGTTCGTGACCACCACGCGGTCCCTGAAACCGATGCGGCGAAGGATCGTCCGCAGAGCCGCATGGTCGTCGGGCCGGTCCGCGCCCGCGATTCCAACCGCGAGAGCATCGGGACGGACTCCCGCCTTCGCTTCGGCTTCTTCGGCCAGCGCGTGAAGGACCTTCTCCACCTCGAGCTCGCCGTGCGTCCGGAGGTTCGCTCCACCTCCCGTCGCCGACGCGAGGACGCGCCCGGTGGCGTCCGCGAGGAGCGCGCGGGTCTTGGTGCCGCCGGCGTCAATTCCTAAAACGTGGCCGCCGTTCACTGCGGGAGCTGCCTCCGCCGTGCCCGGCTACCCTGCTCGCCAGAACGCGCGCTTGTCGGATTCTCCCGGGTCCTGACGCCTGGAGAGCAATCAAAAGTCATCGTATTCGGGTCAGTCATTCGGGGGCAGGATCTCACTGTTCGGGTGGATCGTCTTTCGGGCCTGGCCGGCTTCGCGGAGGAAGGCTTCGATGGCGGCGCGGTCTTCGTTTTCGAGTTGCGCGGCGAAGTTTTTGAGGTCATTCGAGACGGTGCGGACAGCTGCCGCCAATCTCCGCGGCTCGGAGAGCCAGAGCTCCAGGGCCAGCTCAGGGCGGGAGCCGGCGAGCCGGGTCGTGTCCGACAGGCCCGGGCCTGCCAGCGCGCCGGCTCGTTCGCCGAGCTCCCGCGCAACGGCTTGCGCGAGCGCGGCGGAAACGGCCATCGGAAGGTGGCTGATCCATGTCATGGCGGCGTCGTGCTGTTCCGCTTCGATCGATATCGGAGTGGCGCCCAGCCGGAGAATCTGCTCCCGGACGAGGGTGATGGACGCGGGGTCGCTCGAGGCTCCCGGCACAACAAGCCAGGGACGGCCGGCGAAGAGGTTCGCGGCCGCGCCCGCGATTCCGAGGGTAGCGGAGCCCGCCATCGGGTGGCCGCCGACGAAGCGGATACCGGCCGGAAGCGCGGCGGCCGCGGCGAGCACGGGCATTTTCAGCGACGCGGCATCGGTCAGCACCGATCCGGGAACCTGACCGGCGAGCCAGCGGAGGACCTCGGGGACGGCCGCGGTCGGAACCGCCGCAAAGACGACCCGGGCGCCGGCGACCGTTTCCTCGAGAGACGCACCGGTGTGGATTCCGCGGCGGCGCGCGGCCTCGCGGGCGGCGGGGTCTTCGTCCCACCCCGGCGCGTCGAGCCCGAGCGCGATCGAACCGCCGATCAGGCCGAGGCCCACGACTGCGGCCACCGTCATCCCGAAGACCTCCTCACGTCGAAGACGTCCGTACGTCGAAGGCGCCCGTCATGTCGTCCCTAGC
>JBDTRB010000101.1:0-11893 GCA_039931865.1 Acidobacteriota bacterium
ATCTTCGCGACGGGAGTCGACGGAGTCGCGAAGAAGTTGTAGTCGAAAAAGAAGATTCCACCGGGCGGCAGCCGGAACGCCACCGTGGGCGCGATCACCAGGTTGTTCGCGATGACGAGGCGGTCGGCCGCTGAAATTACGAACGCCGCCGCGTAGTGATCCACGACGTTGTTCGAGAAACGGACGTCGCGGCCCCCGTCGACCCGCAGCGCGGTGCTGTCCGCCGTCAGCCGGTTGGTGAAGTAGTTGCGCTGAACCACGATCCGCTCCGGCGGCGAACCCGCGCCGTTCTCCGCTCCGATCAGAAGCCCGACCGTCGCCTCGAGCACCGAATTGCTCTCGAGCTTGACGCCGCGGCACCCTGCGCCGATCACGATCGCTTCGCCGCCACGGCCTTCGTCGGGGCGGTAGTTGGAGAAACGATTTCGCGTGATCTCGACGTCCTGGCAGCGGCCGAG
The DNA here is from genome assembly GCA_039931865.1 of Acidobacteriota bacterium. Classification (GTDB taxonomy): domain Bacteria; phylum Acidobacteriota; class Thermoanaerobaculia; order UBA5066; family Gp7-AA6; genus JALYUA01. The sequence goes on from JBDTRB010000101.1 coordinate 459, forward strand.
GTCGAGCGCCGGACCGCGGTCATTGTGAATCCGATTGCCGACGATCGAGATCTGGCGCGCGACGCCGGGCGCCCCGCCGCCGCTCACCGTCACGGAAGCGGAACGGTTGTGATGGATGTGATTGTTGACGAGCCGGATTCCGCTCGCGCCTGCCTCGATGCGGACGCCGGTCGACTGGTGGATGTGGCAGTTCGAAAGCACCACGCCGGCGCTGCCCGACGCGATCCGGACCGCCGGACCTTTCCCCTCGTAAATGTGGCTCTGATCTATCGCGATGTCGTGAGCTCCCGGACCCGACGTGACGAAGCCGGCGGACGGCGAATCGAGGAGCGCGATCTGCACCTCCCAGAACTGCCAGTGCGCTCGCTCGACTGTCAGGACATCCCCCGAGCCCGCGGGCTTCAAAAACGCGTGACGCGAGAAGACCTGGATCGGCGCGTCCGCCGTGCCGTCCCGGCAGGCGCCGGCCACTCGAAAAGATCCCGAGTAGATGCCTGCGGAGAGAAGCAGCCGGTCGCCGGGCTCCAGTTTGCAGAGGGCGTCCTGGAGGTCCTTCCAGGGCCGCTCGAATGTCCCGTCGCCCGGAATCGAAGCGTCGCCGGCAACGTATCGGAGCCGCCTCGCCTCCGGAAATTTGGGCTGATACGGCGCCTTCGCCGGAAACGCCTCGCCATCGAGCAGCACCGCGGGCTCGGCATGGAGAAGCTCGGGCTCTCCCGGGGCGTTCGAATCCCGTTCCTCGGCTTCCCGGGATTGCTGCGGCGGCGGGAACTTCGACTCCGGCTGCGGAGGAGTCGGCCGAAACCGCTCCCGCGCGGGGACGTCCGGAGGATTTTCCGAGGCGCGAGGCCCCTGGGTCGGGGTTGGAGTCGGACCCGGCCTCGCCTGCGCCGGAACCGGCGCGGCGAGCGCGAGGAGCAGGAGCGCTCCGGAGAGGAACATGCCGGCAGGCCGCACCCGGCCCCTCACCTTCGGCGGAAACCGTTTTGTCATGAAAGCGCGTTGATCGTAACATCGAGAGAGAACGAACCGCTCGACGCATGGCGACTCCCGGATAAGATCGATCGCGCGCTCGACCAAGGAGAAACCTCATGAAAATCCGGATATCGCGTTTATTCGTCGCAGGCGCCCCGCTCCTCGTTTGCGCCGGACTCTTTCTGCCCCCTGCCGCACGCGCGGCCGACGCCGTCCCCGTCTATGCGTGCCAGGGCTTTGACGAGCCGATGAATCGACCGAACATCGAAATCGGGCGCGGACGCGTCCTGCCGTTGCGTGCGAAGCTCGTCAAAGCCGACGGGGCATTCGCGGACGAAACCGTGGTCAAGTCGCCGCCGACGCTGTCCCTGAAGTTCAAACCCGAATCCGGACCCGAGGTCGACAAGACGGCGGGGATGGAAGTGCGGGATTACGGAAAGGGAAATCGTTTCGTGTGGGACCAGGAGGCGCACTGGAAGTTCGATCTCGGCACCGGCAACCTCCCGGACGACGGCAAATACACGGTCACGGTCCTCTCCGGCGACGAGAAGCAGTACCGCGTGGATCCGTCGTGCAAACTGACCTTCAAACTGCAGGCGGGCAAGTAGTCAGTCGAGGCCCCACCCTCAACCTGCACGACCGCTTCCGTTTCGCCGACTCCCCGCGCGAAAACGGGTAGTCTCCCGCGCACCATGAAGGTCGAGCTCGAGCTGCGGTCTCTCGAGAAAAGTTTCGGCGAGCAGCCGGTGACCCGGGGAGTCTCGCTCGCGGTGCGTGCGGGAGAGATCGTCGCCCTTCTGGGGCCCTCGGGGAGCGGCAAGACGACCGTGCTGCGTCTCGTCGCGGGATTCGAAGTCCCCGACGGAGGGCGCATCCTGGTCGGCGGCGAAGACGTGACGGCCACCCCGCCGGAACGCCGGCGGTTCGGGATGGTCTTTCAGCACTACGCGCTATTTCCGCACATGACCGTCGGCGAGAACGTCGCGTTCGGACTCGAGCCCGCCGGCATTCCGCGAGCCGATGCGCCCGCGCGCGTGCGGGAGACCCTCGCGGTGGTCGATCTCACCGGCTTCGAAGGGCGGCGGGTGACCGAGCTTTCGGGAGGACAGCAACAGCGGGTCGCGCTCGCGCGCGCTCTCGCGCCGCGGCCGCGCGTCCTGCTGCTCGACGAACCGCTCTCGAACCTCGATCCGACGCTGCGAGACCGCACGCGGCGCGAGTTGAAGCGCATCATCCAGCGGGTCGGAATCACGACCCTGTTCGTCACGCACGAGCAGGAAGAAGCGTTCGACCTCGGCGACCGAGTTGCGGTGCTCCATCGGGGCCGGCTCGAGCAGGTCGGCCTCCCGGAGGAGCTGTATGACGAGCCCGCGACGCGATTCGTCGCGACCTTCATCGGGCGATCGAGCGTCCTTCCGGCGATCTGGCGGACCGGCTCCGACGGCGGCGGGACAGCGGGCGCAGCGGGCGCAGCGGGCATAGCGGGCACAGCGGGCGCAGCCGGCACAGCCGAGTTCCCGGGGGGCGGACGATGGCCCGCCCGGGCCGGAGGGCGCCTCGCGGACGGAGAACCGGCGGACGTGGTCGCCCGCCCGGAGGCTCTGGTCCTGACCTCCCGGGACACGGCGAGCGCGCTGCCGGGGCGTGTGGTGGAGCGCCGTTACGCCGGACGCGTCGCATTCTTCTCCGTACTGATCGAAGGAACCGGCGAGGCGGACGTCCTCGCCGCGCCGGACGCCGCGAAGGCGGGCGACGAGGTCGGGGTCGCGCCGGCGGCCAACGGACCCGCGCCTCGGGCGTATCCCCGGGAGACTCCGGCATGAGGCGGATGCGGCCGGCGGGGGTCCTGTTGACGGTCCTGCTCGCGTGGCTCGTCTGCTATCCGCTTCTCCTGACACTGGCAGAGGCCCTGGGCGATCCCCACTGGACGCTCCGGCACTTCGCCGAGTTCGGCCGCCGGCCTGACGAGTGGCAAGCGCTCTGGGCGAGCCTCTGGATCTCGCTGGCGACCGTCGTTCTCTCCGCCGCGATCGGGATCCCGCTGGCCTTTCTCTTCGAGACGACGGACTTCCCGGGGCGGCGCGTTCTAGGGACTCTCGTCGCGCTGCCCGTGGTCCTGCCGCCGCTCGTCGGAGTCCTCGCGTTTCTCTTTTTGTACGGCGAGAGCGGCGTCGTCGCGCGGGCGGTCCAGTCCGTCACGCACTCGCAGGAGCCGCCGTGGCGCCTGTCCGGTCCCGGAGCGATTTTGCTCGTCCACGCCTACACGATGTTCGTCTACTTCTATCTCTTCACGCGCGCCGGCCTGGCTCGCGTCGATGCCGCGTTCGCGGAAGCGGCCGCTTCTCTCGGCTCGGGCCCCGGGAGAATCCTCCGGCGCGTCACGCTGCCCCTTCTTCGACCGGCCCTCGTCGGAGCGGCGCTTCTGACGTTCATGACGTCTCTCTCCTCCTTCTCCGCTCCTTACCTGATCGGCGGCACGTTCCGCGTCATGACGACGCAGATCGTGTTCTCGCGGTTGAACGGCGACACGGAGATGGCGATGGTCGAGACGGTCGCGCTCGCCGCGATCGCGCTCGCGGGGCTCTTCTTTCTCCAGCGAGCCGAGAAGCGGCGCGTCGTGTCGGGCGCGGTTCGCGGCGCCGCCCCCTCCCGGCGCAGGCTCCGGCGCGGAGGTCTCGTCGCCGCGGCCGGCTGGGTCTTCGCCGCCGTTCTCCTCCTTCCGCACGCGATGCTCCTCCTGGTCTCCTTCGTCCCGCCCGGGACCTGGACGATCGAGCCCCTCCCGCCGTCTCTCTCGCTATCGAACTGGACGGCCGTGTTCTCTCAGACGGAGCGCCTGCGGCCGATCGTCAACTCTCTCTGGATGTCTGCCGTTTCGACCGCGGCCGCCATCGTCCTCGGGTTCGCGGCAGCCTGGGTCGCGGTGCGAGGCCGCAGCCGGTTGGCTACCGCCCTCGAATCGCTTCTCGCGATCCCCTGGGCCCTGCCGGGAACCGTTTTCGCCGTGGCGCTCGCGGCCACCTTCTCGGTCCACGCGCCGTGGGCCGGACGGTTCGTCCTGATCGGGACGGCTGCGATCCTGCCGCTCGCCTACCTCGTCCGGAGCCTGCCGCTCACGGGTCGTGCGGCGTTCGCGGGCCTCCGGCAGCTCGACCCGGCGCTCGAGGAAGCCGCCGCGTCTCTCGGCGCGAGCCGCGCGCGACGGCTGATCCGCATAACTCTTCCGCTGCTGCGCCCGGCTCTCGCCGCCGGAGCCTCTATCGCGTTCATCACCTCCCTGGGAGACTTCGTCGTGTCGATCGTTCTCTACACATTCGACACCCGCCCGATCTCGATCGAGATCCTCTCGAGCCTCCGAATGCAGGAGACGGGCGTCGGCGCGGCCTACGGCGTTCTGCTCGCGCTGCTCTCCGGGGCCTCGTTTCTCGTCTTCGGCACCGGCGGGCCTGCGGCGGAACCCCGGGCCGCGACGCTTCAGGGCTGACGGGCGCGCGACCGGCCGCGCGCGAGCCGGCTACGAGCGATCCAGAGGCTTCCGAACGAGGAGGATCGCGCGGCGGAACCCGGGCCGCAGGAAGCGGACCCGTCGGGCGATGAAACCGTCCACCCGGTCGCACGCCTTCAGGAGCAGGTTATCCGGCCGCCGGAAGATCTTCGACGAGACGATGCCCATATAGAAGGACGCGTAGTTGAACGGGATGTACTCGAAGTCTTCGAAGGTCTCGCGGAACCAGCTCAGATCCGCCCGGAGGAGCGGAGTCTCGTCGGCGGTGTGCGCCCCGCGGGCGAGCCGCCAGTAGGCCCGGATGAGGAGGCTGCTGCCGAGCGGCTCGACGAAGAGCATCAGGCCGCCCGGCTTCAGCGTCTTGAGGTAGAGCGTCGGCAAGATTTCCCGGTAGGCGATGTGGTGGATGGCGGACTGCCCGAAGATGACATCGAAGCGGCGCGGGACCTCCTCGCGCGCGTCGGCGACGGCGAACTCGATCCTGCCGGGGATCTCCCGCTCCCGGGCTTTGAACACGACGGCCGGCGAGACGTCGATCCCGTAGACGAACGCGCTTCCCATGGCGGAGATCCTGGCCGCGTTTTCGCCGTCTCCGCATCCGATCTCCAGCACGTCTTTTCCGCGCACGTTTTCCCGGAGAATCTCTTCCGAGAGCCTTTCGTGGCGCAGCGTGTTCGGGCACTGAAAGACGTGGGAAAACCGCCTGTGCCAGGCGTCGTTGACCTGCCAGACTTTTCCTTCGTCGTAGGATTCCTTCTCGCGGCCGGCTCGGTCCATGCGGCCCGGATCAGATCACGGACTGGAGCCGGATCCAGGGCCACCGGAGACTCAGGAATCCGGCGCACGCGAATGAAACCGGCGGGCGGCGTTCTCCTCGCGTGCTCTCTCTTCCGGCAGCGGTCGTGGCGGGACAGGCCCCGGGCCCCGCAGACCGCTCTGCCGCGTTTCGGCACATCCGGGTCGGTGTCGCCGGCCGATCTCGACGCCGCCCGGGGACCTTTCGGCGTCGCGAATCCCTCTTGCGGAGAAACGTCGCTCGAAATCGCGTCTCGGCGTTTTTGAAACGGGCAATTGGATACACATCCAAAAACATGATTGACACGAGCTGATGTCGGGATAAAATTTGCGAGAAGAATCCGGTTTTCAACAACTTAGAATGTTTACGCGCATGGCTTTCATCTTGCAAACCAGCGCTTCAACAAGCAGCCTCACAGAGATTCAGACGAAAACTCGCACCCGGTGTGCGACATCAGTTCGTACGACCAAGAAAAATGCGACAAGCAGGCTCGCCGAGTCAGGAAGGAGCAGGAGCAAGTCTTCCGATCATGGTGCTTGCGCAGCAAGCCGAGCATCCACGCGTCGGAGACCTGGCAGGAAACCGGATCGACGAATCAGGGCGTTGAAATTTTGATTCATTACGAAAAGGGGAGGGGCCAGCTCATGAGGCGAACGCGGATAGCCTTTGCGTTCTTGGTTTTCATCGGGTTCGTTTTTCTGGCACCAGGACGCCGGGTCCTGGCGCAGGGGCTCACGAACTCCGCTCTGCGGGGCCGCGTGACCGCCGGCGGCCAGGGGATCCCGGGCGTTTCCGTGGAGGTCACCTCGCCAAATCTCCAGGGGACCCGCACGACGTTCACCCAATCCAACGGCGACTACGTCTTCGTGGGCATGCCGCCCGGCGATTACACCGTCACCTTCAAGCTGGAGGGCATGCAGGCCGTCACGAAGACAGTTGCGCTGACAACAGCCCAGCAGGGGACTCTCGACGCCGCGATGGTGGTCGCCGGGGTCACGGAGGCGACGACGGTCACCGCCAAGACCGAGACGGTCTCCACCGGCCTTCAGGGCTCGACCACGGTCACGAGAGAGATCACCGACAAGCTGCCGGTCGCCCGCACGATCGTGTCGGCCGTCGCCGCCTCGGCGGGCGTAGCCCAGGTGACCGGTCTGGGCAACGCGTTCACGATTTCGGGCGCGCCCACGTTTGACAACCTTTTCACGGTGGACGGCGCGGTCATCATCGACAACGTGCGCGCGACGCCGAACAACCTGTTCATCGAGGACGCGATCCAGGAGACGACGACGTCGGTCTCATCCGTGTCGGCGGAGTACGGCCGGTTCACGGGAGGCGTCGTCAACACGATCACGAAGTCGGGAGGCAACGTCTTCTCCGGCTCCTTCCGGACCACGCTTACGAACGACGCCTGGTCGGCGGTCTCGCCGGCGAGAGAGAAACGCGTCCAGAACGTGGACCCGCGGTACGAGGGGACGCTCGGCGGATTCTTCTGGAAGGATCACCTCTGGTTCTTCGGCTCGGGCCGCTTTCAGGACACGAATACCGCGAGCCAGACGTCCGCTCCGACCGGCGTTTCGCCCATCCCCTTCCAGCTCGGCACGAATGAGAAGCGCTACCAGGGCAAGCTGACTTTTTCGCCCTTCGCGAACCACACGCTGGCCGGGAGCTACCTGAAGGTGGACACGAAGCAGACGAACAACTCTTTCGGGACCATCCTCGACACGGACAGCCTGGTCAACCGCAGCCTTCCCCAGAGGATCATCACCGCCAATTACAACGGCGTCATCACGAGCAACTTCTTCGTCGAGGGCCTGTACTCGCAGCGGAAGTTCTCGTTCGTGGGCTCGGGATCGCAGTTCACGGACCTCATCAAGGGCACCCTCCTCCGGGACAGGGCATTCGGAAACGCCCGGTACAACGCGCCCACGTTCTGCGGCGTCTGCGACCCCGAGGAGCGAAACAACGAAGACTTCCTCGTCAAGGGAACGTACTTCCTCTCGACGAAGTCGCTCGGCTCGCACACGATCCAGACCGGCTACGACCACTTCGCCGGAACGCGCCTGTCCAACAACTATCAGTCGGGCAGCAACTATCGGATCTTCACGACGAATGCGATCTTCAGAAACGGAGACATCTTCCCGGTCGTCGGTCCGAGCTCGTACATTTACTACACGCCGATCTTCAGCCTTTCGAAGGGAACCAACGCGCTGACACACTCGGCGTATGTGAACGACTCCTGGCGTTTGAACCGGTTATCCGTCAACCTCGGCGTCCGATACGACAAGAACAACGCCTCTAACAGCCTCGGCATTGTGACCGCCAACGACAGTGCCTTCAGCCCGCGCCTCGCGGCTTCATACGACCTCACGGCGAACGGATCCCTGAAGATCGGGGCGAGCTACGCCCACTATGTGGGAGCCATCCAGGACACCATCCTCGACAGCTCCTCGGCGGGAGGCCAGCCTGGGACGTTCATCTGGTACCTCAGTGGCGCGGGTGCGCCGGTCATCAACAATCCAGCGGGCGGAACGTTGACCACGCGCGCTCAGGCGATCCAGCAGGTGTTCGACTTCTTCTTCGCGCAGGGCTGTCCGGACCTCACGACCTGCAAGCTGCCTCTGGCCTACGCCAATTATCCCGGGCTCAGCAGGAAGATCACGGCCCCGCTCAAATCGCCTTTCGCCCGCGAGTACACCGTCGGCGTCAACGGCACGATCGGGACGGGTTCCTACCGTATGGACTTCGTTCGGCGCGAGTTCAAAGACTTCTATAACACCGTGCTCAACCTCTCGACCGGAAAGGCCGGCGACCCGGCAGGAAACCAATACGACGTCGGGATCAACGGCAACACGAACGGGCTCACGCGGAACTACACTGCCCTGCAAACGCAGTTCCAGTACCGCCTCCTCAACAATCGCATGAACGTCGGGGGATCCTGGACGTGGTCGCACACGCTCGGCAACTTCGACGCCGAGGCCGGGAACGCCGGTGCGGTCACCGGGGGTTTCCAGACCTACCCCGAGTACAAGGATCCTGCGTGGAACCTTTCTTCCGGCGACCTCGCGACGGACCAGCGACACCGAGTCCGCGTCTTTGCCATATACGACCTTCCATTCTTCCCGCAGAGCTTCGGGGGTTTGAGCTTCAGCGCCACGCATTCCTATGACTCGGGCGCCCCGTACGGCGCCGTGGGCCTTGTCAGATCCCGCACGTTCGTGACGAATCCCGGCTACGTCACCCCGCCCTCTTCCGTGACTTACTACTACACCGCGCGGGACGCCTTCCGCACGGACAACATCAATCGCACGGACCTCGCGTTGAATTTCTCCAAGAGAATCGGCGGGTTGGTCGAGATCTTCATTCAGCCGCAGGTGCTCAATGCCTTCAATCGCAAGGGTGTCATCGCCGTGGATACCACAGTGAACTCGGAAAGGAACCCCGGCGGCGGCACCTACGCGGCATTCAACCCGTTTACGACCACGCCCGTCCAGCGCCCGCATCTGGACAGCACGGTCAAGACGGCGAACTGGGACTACGGCGCGAACTTCGGCAAGGCGACGAGCGTCAACGGCTACCAGATTCCGCGTCAGTTCCAGATCACGATGGGTGCCCGGTTCTAGCCTTTCTTTTCCGACTCGGTCTTTTCCGGAGCCGGGGGTCATTCCCCGGCTCCTTTTTGTTCCGTGCGCTGGGGTACCCTTCCGTCGTGAAAGGTCGGACCTCCACCGTTCTTGCGATCCTCCTGCTGACGGTCGCCGCCGGAGGCTGCAGAGGGGGGATGCGCGCTGGCCGGGCGAGCGAGACGTTTCCGAAGGCGCCGGTGGTGCTGATCAGCGTGGACACGCTGCGGTCTGACCACCTGCCGTTTTACGGCTATCAGGGCGTCGAGACCCCGGCGCTTTCGGCACTGAGAAAAGACTCGGTGCTCTTCGAGAAGGCGTACTCCCACGTCCCGCTCACGGTTCCGTCCCACGCCTCGATCCTGACGGGACGCCTGCCCGCCGATCACGGCATCCACGACAACCTCGGCTATCACCTGCGCAAGGACATTCCGACGCTGGCGGAGCTGCTGAAGAAAGCGGGTTACTCCACCGGCGGCGCGGTCTCGTGCTTCGTCCTCAAGGCGGTGAGCGGCATCGCGCGAGGCTTCGACTTCTACGACGACAACGTGGACCCGGCCGAGGGTGGCCTTTCTCTCGGCCGTGTCCAGCGGGCGGGCGACGAGACCGAGAAGCAACTCGCCGCGTGGTTGGAGAGTACGGCCGCCGACAAGCCGGCCTTTGCGTTTCTGCACCTCTATGAGCCTCACACCCCATACGAGCCGCCCGAGCCGTTCAAGACCCGTTACGCGAAGAAGCCTTACGACGGCGAGATCGCGGCGGCGGACGCCATAGTCGGACGGTTTCTCTCGCGGCTGAAAGCGAAAGGGCTCTACGACAGGGCGTTGATCGTATTTCTCTCGGATCACGGCGAGGGTCTCGGGGAGCACGGAGAAGCGGAACACGGCATGTTCCTCTACCGCGAAACGCTCCAGGTCCCGCTGCTCGTCAAGCTGCCGGGAGGTCTTCGCGCCGGAACGTCGGTCGCGGCGCCGGTCGCGCTCGTGGACGTCTTTACGACCGTCGGAGAGGGCGTCGCTCTGCCCGGCTTTGAGGCGCCACCCGGAACGGTTTCCCTTCTAGATCTGGCGGCGGGAGCACCGCCGCCCGCACGGCGCATCCTCTCGGAGACGTTCTTCCCGCGGATTCATTTCGGATGGAGCGAGCTGACCTCGCTGATCGAGGGCCGCTGGCACTACATCGAAGCTCCGAAGCCGGAGATCTACGACCTCTCCGCGGATCCCGCGGAGAAGGACAACCGGATCGCGGAAAAGCCCGACGCGCTCCGCGCGCTGCGGACAGACCTTCTCAAGCGGCGGCCGGCGTTCGAGACGCCCGCGGACGTTGACCCCGAGGCCAGCAAGAAGCTGGCGTCCCTGGGCTACATCAGCGCCAGACCTTCATCGTCGGACGGCCCCCTCGACGATCCGAAGGACCGTATCGGCACGTTCGAGGAGCTGCGGCAGGGCCTCGGAGAGTTCACGCTCGGAAACGCGCAGAAGGCTCACGAGGTTTTCTCGAAACTCCTGGCGGCGAGTCCCCGCATGCTGGACATCTGGGACATGGACTCGAAGGCCCTGCTCCAACTGGGACGCCCCGAAGAGGCGCTGGCCGCGTTGAAGAAGACCGTCGACCTGGCGCCCGAAGCGGCCCGTGGGCCGTACCTCACGGAAGTCGCCAATCTCTGCCTTCAGCTCGGAAAGTGGGAGGAGGCCGCGAAACATGCAGAGGCGCTCCGGATTCTCGGCGATCCTGCGGCGGAGGACATCGCGGCGCGCGCCGCGCTCGGGCGGGGCGACCTTGCCGGAGCTGAGACGGCCGCCCGCGCCGGATTCGAGAAAGGGACCGGCAAGGCGCGGGTCCGCGCCTGCCTCGTGCTCGGGCGCATTGCCGTCAGCCGGGGAGATCTCGAAAGCGCGCGCTCGTTCGCCGACCAGGCACAAGAGCTCTCGGCGGGTGACAAGCTTCCTCAATCCGGCCTCCACATGCTCCGCGGCGACGTGCTGGCGCGGTCGGGCCGCCCCGTCGAAGCCGAGAGGGAGTTTCTCGAGGAGCTCCGGCTCTATCCCGACCGCATGGACGCCCGCGTGTCTCTCTCCGCGCTCTACGCAACGCTGAACCGGCGAACGGATGCCCGGCGAGTCGTCATCGAGCTCGTCTCGCGCCAACCGACGCCGGAAGCCTTCCTTCTCGGGATGCGGACGTTCCACGCCACGGAGGATCGCGAAGGGGAGATCCAGTTACGCCGCGAAGCCAGGCGGACTTTCCCATCCGATCCTCGATTCTCGCCAGGCCGGTGAGCGGAAAGATGTCCGGCGGGCTCACGTTCCGAATCTGATTGGAACGGTTGTCGCCCCCGGCCCTCCCGGCTATCTCCCCGGCTCCCACGGCCAGACGGTCGAAGAGGGGAGGTGCGACAGCTCCACGTGCGAAGGATTCGGCAAGTTCGCCGGAGGCGTTCTCGGGCCGCGAGACTCTCGCTCGCGCGCGGACCCCGCAAGCCCCGCAAGCCCAGCAAGCCCAGCAAGCCCAGCAAGCCCAGCAAGCCCAGCAAGCCCAG
>JBDTRB010000102.1:0-11865 GCA_039931865.1 Acidobacteriota bacterium
TCGACGAGGAGTCCTGTCGCGAGCCCCGACACCGTCATCGCGGTGGCGTAGTAGACGGGCTTGCCCCCCGGCACCACGTCTTCGGGCTGTCGGACGTACGGGACGATCTTCTCTGCCGGCTGGCGCGTGCAGGAGGTGAGGCCCGCGAGCGCGAACGAGACCCCCATGAACTTGAAGAGATCGCGCCGGTCGAATCCCTCGGCGAGATTCTGCTCGCTGTCGATCTCCTTGAGCGCCCGCTCGAACTCGGGCGTGCGCCCGAGCTCCTCGAGGCTCCTCCAGTATTTGCCGCCCCTCTCGGTCTCGAGGCGCGTCCGAAGCGAGGCAAAGTCGAGGGGCATCGGCTCCGGCCGCGAGTCGCGGTCGGGCAGAGCGGGAAGTCGCGTGCCGCCCGAACTCATCGGTGACACGTCGAGCAGCTCTCAAGCACGGCCCGGCTCCTCAAGTGGTAGCGACTCGCGAGCTCGGGACCGAGCACCGCTTGATCGACCGGCGGGACGTATCCCATCGTGAAGACCTCCTCCCTGGGCCGGATTTGCCGCTCCGGATGGCGATGGCAATCGAGACACCACGACATCTGCAACGGCGCGGCCTGGCGGACGAGCGGCATCTGGTCGATTCGACCATGGCAGGTCTCGCATCCCACGCCCTTGTTTACGTGGATCGCATGGTTGAAGTAGACGAAGTCGGGCAGATCGTGGACACGGGTCCACTCGAGGGAGCGATCCGTGCGGAAGCTTTCGCGCACCGGCTCGAGATACGGGCTCTGCGCCCAGATCTGCGAGTGGCAATTCATGCAGGTCTTTGTCGGCGGGATTCCGGCGAAAGCCGCCTTCTCGACCGACGTGTGGCAGTAGCGGCAGTCGATCCCGATCGCGCCGACGTGGTGAGCATGCGAAAACTGCACGGGCTGCTCTCGCGCGACGTTCTGCTGGGTCGTGTAGGAAGAGGCCTCGAGATCGTAGAAGAGCCAGAGGAGAATGCCAATGAAGAAGACCGCGCCGAACAGGGAGACGCGGGAAATTGTGTTCGTGCTGCGATGGAAGATCTGCATGAAACCAGCGCCGCTCCCCCTTCCCTCCGCAACGACGTCGGTATCCTATGCCACGCCGCGTTTCCCCCGGAAGTGTCTGGATCCGCGAAAAAGCCCTATTCGACTTTCCGGATCGCCCGATGCACGACCTCGGCCACGTGAAAAGCGGGGCGATGCGTGAGCTGGGCGACCTGCTCGCGGCAGCTGAACCCGTCGGCGACGATCAGAGCATCCGGCGCCGCCGCGAGAGCCGGCAGGAGGGCGTCGCGGGCGATCGCGAGCGAGACCTCGTAATGGCTCTTCTCGAAGCCGAACGCGCCCGCCATCCCGCAGCAGCCCGTGTCGAGAAGCCGGACGTCCAGCCCGAGGCGCGTCAGGAGCGCCGCCTCGGAATCGAGCGAGGAGAGAGCGGCCTGGTGGCAGTGTCCCTGGATCACGGCCGGCCCCGAGAGCCGCCCCGGGGTCCAGCCGGGCATTTCACGCTCCAGAAACCCCGCGAACGAGAAAGTCTGCGAGGCGAGCCGCCGCGCGTCGGGATCGTCCGGGAAGAGGCCGAGAACCTCGTCCTGGAAGACGGCGGCGCACGACGGCTCGAGCGCCACGACGGGAACGCCGTGCCGGATCTCCGCGCGCAGGACGTCGAGCACGTCGGTCAGGAGCTCGCGCGCCAGCCCGAGCATGCCGGAGTCGTAGAGCGGCCGGCCGCAGCAGGCCCGGCGGGACGGGAGCCGAACCTCGAACCCCGCGGCGGTCAGGACTTCGGCGGCGGCCCGGGCCGTCCCGGGATGGAAGAAGTCGTTGAAGGTGTCCGGCCAGAGGACCACGGGGCCGCGGACGGCCGCTCCGAGACGCGGGGCCGCCTCGCGGAACCCGGAGCGGAACGACGCGGGAGCAAACCGCGGGATGCTCCGCTCCCGGGCGATTCCCGCAAGGCGCTTCGAGAGGGACGAGATAAATGGCGTCTGCGTCAGGAAATTCGCCAGCCGCGGCACGGCGCCGCCGATCGGCGCCCACCGGTGGATGAGCCCGAGCGCGTAGGCGGAGCGGGGCCGGACGCGGCCCTCGTAGTAGCGGTGGAGAAACTCGGACTTGTAGGTCGCCATGTCGACCTCGGCGGGGCAGTCCCCGCGGCACCCCTTGCACGAGAGGCAGAGGTCGAGGGCCTCGCGAACGTTCTCGTCCTGCCATCCTCCGCGGATCGTCTCTCCGCGGAGCATCTCGAACAGCAGCCTCGCGCGCCCGCGCGTCGAATGCTTTTCTTCCCGCGTTGCGCGGTAGCTGGGGCACATTGTTCCGCCGGTTGTTCGGCGGCAGAGCCCCACCCCGACGCACCGCAGCATGGCGCGGGAGAAATCTCCGCCATCTTTGGCGTAGGAGAACATCGTGGCGGGCCGCAGCGGCGAGTAGGCGGTTCCGAGGCGCAGGTCGGAGTCGAGCGGCCGCGGGTCCCCGAGTTTCCCCGGGTTCATCCGGCCCTCGGGATCCCAGATCGTCTTGAATTCGCGAAACGCGGCGACGAGGTCGTCGCCGTACATCTTCGGCAGCAGCTCCGCGCGCGCCTGCCCGTCTCCGTGCTCTCCTGAGATCGACCCGCCGTAGGAAACCACCAGGTCCGCGGCCTCGGACACGAACGCGCGGTACTTCCGGATGCCGGCCGCGGACTCCAGGTCGAAGTCCGTTCGGGTATGGACGCACGCCTGCCCGAAGTGCCCGTAGAAATGCCCGCCGTATCCGTGGCGCGTCAGGAGCGCGCGCAGGTCCCGGAGGTAAGCGCCGAGCCTGGCCGGGTGGACCGCGGAATCTTCCCAGCCCTCCCACGTCAACGGTTCGCCGGGCGCGTGCGAGGTCGCGCCGAGGCCGGACTCGCGGACCCGCCACATCCGCCGCTGCTCCTCCGCGTCTTCGACGAGGCGCCAGCTGACATTCCCCGCCCCGGCCCCCGCCCCCGCCCCCGACCCCATCCGGGCGATGAGGCGGCGCGCCTGCGAGAGTGCGTCTCCCATTTCCTCCGCGCCGAACTCGACTAAGAGCCACCCGCGGCCCGGAGGAAGCTGGTCGAGCGCGTCCGGAAAGAGATTCGCTTTGCGCTCCGCGGCGACCAGGCCGTCGTCAAACCCTTCGAACCCGATTGGCCCGTGCTCGAGGATTTCGGGAACGCGGTCCGCGGCGGCGTAAATGTCCTCGAAGCCGAGGACGAGGAGCGAGCGCGCAGGCGGGCTCCAGATCAACCGGAGCGTGGCCTCCAGGAGAAACGCGCACGTGCCTTCAGAGCCCACGAGCGAACGCCCCACGTCGAAGCCGTTCTCGGGAAGGAGCGCTGGAAGGTTGTAACCGGAGACGCGGCGCGGGATATCGGGGAAGCGCGCGCGGATGGCGGCAGCGTGGCGGTCGCGCAGCGCCGCGAGCCGGGCATAGAGGTCCGCCCGCCGCCCCCCGGCTGCGGCGATGTCCCGGCGCTCGGTGTCCGTCGTTTTTCCGGCGGTCAGGATCAGTCCGTCCGACGTGATCACTTCGAGAGCCTCGACGTTTTCGTCGGTCTTGCCCGCCATCACCGAATGCACGCCGCAGGCGTTGTTGCCGATCATCCCGCCGAGCGTGCAGGAGCGGTGCGTCGCGGGGTCCGGCCCGAACGTGAGCCCGTGCTTTTCCGCGTCGCGGCGCAGGTCGTCGAGGATCGCGCCGGGCTCGACGCGGGCGAGCCGCCGAACGGGGTCGATCTCCAGAACGCGGTTGAAGTGCTTCGAGCAGTCGAGGACGACGGCGACGTTGCAGCACTGGCCCGCGAGGCTCGTTCCGGCCCCGCGCGCGAGGATCGGTGCCGAGTGCTCGCGGCAGACCGCGAGCGCCGCCAGAACATCTTCGCGATCGCGCGGCACGACGACACCGATCGGAACCTGACGGTAGTTCGACGCATCGGTGGCGTAGAGCGCGAGCGTCCCGGAATCGAAGCGCACTTCACCGCGGACGCGGCGGTTCAGCTCGTCGTTCAGCGCGGCGGCCGCCTCGGCGTATCCGTCCGCGGCGGCGGAGGTGAGTGGTCTCGATACGGCCGGCACGAAAGATTTCATCTAACCCGGAGGGATCCTAAACCGTCGCCTCCGCTCACTGCGCGAGCTGCCGTCGGTTGCGGCGACGGCACCGGCCGGCGGCTCGGCCGGATGCGGCCTCGACCGCCGGCCTGCTCCCTTCGTTCGCTGCGGCTCCCGCCCCGAGAGGCTCCTCCTTCCCTTCGGTCAGGAGACTCCTCTCGGGGCGAGCTTAGCCACCACCTCGACGCAAGCGCAGCTCCGCTCCCTCTCCCCGCGCGCCGGGGAGAGGGTTGCGGTGAGGGATGCGACATCCGGACTGACAAAGATTGATCAGAGAGGGAACCCGTCACCGTCCCTCTCTTTTACCGTCCGGCGGCCTTCCGGGGGGACTAGTATTGACATCTTTTCCGGAGGTCTCCATGAAAAAGATCCTTCTCGCAGGGCTCATTTCGACTCTCGCGGCGGGCGCGGTCTCCGCGCAGACGGTCGTCGAGTTGTTTCAGAAAGCGAAGCAGCAGGTCAAGGTCGCGAACTACGCCGACGCGCTGTCAACGCTCGAGGCCCTGGATGCCGAGACCGCAAAACCCGGCCACGAGAACGAGCACAAGATGGCCGAAGGGCCGATCGCGTTTCTCCGCGGCGTCTGTCATGCGGCGCTCGGAAAGACCGAGGAAGCGCGCACGGAGTTTCAGGCCTATCTCACCACTGCGCCGAACGCTTCCATAGACGCCTCCATGTATCCGAAGAAGGCCGTCGTGGCGTTCGAGGACGCTCGCAAGACGCTGGCGTCCGATGCAAAACCTGTGGCCGCCGAGTCGGCCTCCCTCGCCAACTCCTACGCGAAGTTCCGCGAGACGACGCCGGACGCACCCGAGAACCTGAACGAGAATTGGGGAAATGGGCCCGTGCGCTTTCTCATGACCGGGGAGGAAAAGACGGAGTGGTCGCGCCTTTCCGATCCCGTTTCGCGGTCGGAGTTCGTGACGAAGTTCTGGGCGGTGCGCGACGCCCAGCCTGAGGCATCAGGCAACGGTTTCCGCCACGAATTCGAGCGGCGTGTCGCGTATGCCGACGCATACTTCGCGCAGGACGAGGTCCGCGGCGCGCTGACGGACCGCGGGATGGTCTTCGTGCTCGTAGGGCCTCCGACCTGGGCGGGCCGCAAGCCAATTCGCACCGGAGAGGACAGCTCCGACGCGGCGGGGATGTCGACCTCGAGCCGCAACGACGTGTCGGCGGCGATCGCGGGGGCCGGGCGCACGACAACCGGCAACCAGGCCGCGATCACGGACCGCATGACGGGGCCCGGAACGCGCATCCTCGACTCCGCTGCGAACTGGCGCGAGACGTGGCACTACCGCCGCGAGCTTCTGCCGGCCAGCATTCCTTACCACCAGGTGGATTTCGATTTCATCACGCGGAAGGGATACGGAAATAACGTGCTGCAGCGGGACTCGATGACGCTTTCGACGCTGGAGGCAGCAAAGCGGGCCAGGACGCACGGCCGGGCGTCCTGAAGCGACGCTGAGACTCTGACCGGGCGCTGACTCGCCTCACCGCCTGGCGCGACTCGCCGTCTCCGAAAATGAGGGCGCCTGTGTGCCCGCTCTCACAGACTCAACCTTTCCTTCATCCGGTACCAGAACCCGCGCCGGTACTGGCGCCCGTGCGGCCCCTTGTCGTTCAATCCCCAGTCGTAATCCTTGTAGCGGATCCGGCATGACTCCTCGGTGACGAATGAGCGGAACGTGTCCGGCGAATAGATCGAGAGGACTCCGCGCAGACCGCCCTTCTCCTTCTCGAAATCCTCCCGGTACCAGCGGAAGATCGGTGAGATGTCGGCGCGTCTTTCGGCGAGGTCGAAGTGGTTCAGGTCGTCGCGGGCGAGCCACCTCAGCATCGCGTAGGAGATCTGCGATACGAAGCGGTCACCGCGATAGGCGTCGCGCGCCAGAGGAGGACAGCTCCGCGCCGCGCAGACGAGCGCGGAGTGGACGAGGAACCCGACGTCCTTTCGGAGCGTCCCGTTCTCGAGGTCGTCGAGAGACACGTCCTGTCCCCCGATCCGCTGACGCTTTGCCTTGAAGGGGTCCCGTGTGTCCTGGATGCTTTCGACCGGGTAATTCTCGAGGATCCACGCGATCGTAAACGCGTTGTACGCGTTCGCGAGCGACGCGCCCTTCTCGGTCTTCCGGGCCGGAGGAGTCGCCGCCTGCGAGAATTTCGCGAGGTAACCGCGAAGCGCGGCGCGGTCGGGCTCCGAGGCCTTCCATCGCGCGTAATCGACGAGCCCGCGGTCGTCGACGTAGGCGTGGAGAAGCCTGTTCCACTCGGTGTGGTCGATGCCCGCCGGCACCTCGACCGCCGGTATCGAAGAAGCGCCGCCGCGGCAGCTCGTGACGGCGATCAACACAGCGAGCACCGCTGCGGCGGCTGTCGCGGGCACGACGACCCCCCGGCGAAGCGGAGAGGTGTTCGCGTTCACAATGCGGCCGCCGGCGACGCCACGACGCGGCTCTTCTCGAGCTCGGCCTTCGCGGCGCGTGCGACCCAGACGGTGACGACGGCCGTCGCCGCCAGCCCGGCGGTGAGCGCCGCCCACTCCCACGGAGACCTGCCCGAGCGGCCTCCGATTGCGGCGCGACCGGCCGCGCCGATCGTCAGGTAAAGCACCGTCACCGGAAGCATCCCGATCCAGCTCGCGAGGACATACGGCCAGAAGCGCATCGCGGTGACGCCGTACAGGTAGTTGGACGGGCCGTAGGGCACGAGAGGCGAGAGCCTCAGCAGAAAAACGATCCTCCAGCCTCGCTGAGCGATCGCGCGGTCCACCGCGGCGAATGTCGGATTGCGCGCCGCGAAAGCCACGACACGGGCGCGCGCGAGGTGCCGTGCGAGCAGGAAAGCGATCGCGGCGGCGAGAGTCGAGGCGGCGGATACGAGGGGAAGCGCCGTCGAAAGAGGCCAGGTCAGCCCGGCCACGAGCGTCAGCAGCCACACCGGCCCGAGCAGCAGCGCCGCCGAGACGTAAACACCCGCGAAAACGAACAGCCCGGCGGAACCGAGCGCGCCGATCCACCTCTGAAACGCGTCCACCCATTCTCGCGCGGGAAGAAGCCGCGCCGCGACGACGATAAGGATCGCGATCACCACCGCCGCGAACCACCTTCCCGACCGGGAGCTCGCTCCTGACATTTTGAGGAGGATCGCACATCCGGCGGCTTCGCGGCGCGCAAGCCGACTCCTGCTATCTTGCCGCCTCGTGAACGAATATCGCGAACGGCTTCTTTCCCTCCTCGGTAACGACGATCCCTTCAAGGTCCTCGAGGCAACGCCCCGCCGCGCGGTAGATCTGCACGCGCAGCTCGGCGACTGGCGGGTGTCGCAGTCCTGGGCGCCCGGCAAGTGGACGGCGCGCGAAGTCTTTGCGCATCTCGCGGACGTCGAGCAGGGGATCGGCTTCCGCGTGCGGCAGATCGTGACCTCGCCTCCCGGACACGTCATTCAGGCGTTCGACCAGGACCTCTGGGCGAAGCCGTACCGCCGTTTAGCGTCGCGCGCCGCCGTGCGCGCTCTCGTCGCGATGCGCGCCTGGAACCTTTCCTACTTCCGGACCCTGGAAGCCCAGGATCTCGCCCGCGTCGGCCAGCACCCCGAGCGCGGGGAAGAGTCGGTGGAAACGATCCTCCGCATGCACGCCGGCCACGACCTGAACCACCTGGCGCAGCTCGACACGATCGCCGCGATCCCGGAGCCGGTCGTCCCCGACGAGGACGACGACTAAACGTCGCCTCCGCTCACTGCGGGAGCTGCCGTTCGCCGTGCGCGGCGAACGGCACCGGCCGGCGGCTCGGCCGGATGCAGCCTCGACCGCCGGCCTGCTCCCTCCGTTCGCTTCGGCTCCCGCATCGGGAGGCTCCTCCTTCCCTTCGGTCAGGAGACTCCTCCCGATGCGAGCTAAATCACCACTGCGGTGAGAAAGCGATGAAGGAATACCCTCCCCGCGGGAGTGTTCAGCCCGGACACATGTGGAGACATTTGCGGGCGGAGCGATTAGCTGCAGGCAGAACCTCAGGGGGGTGGTGACGGTGCGGGCCCTGCCGGGGTGCTGCTCGATAGGGCGGCCGGGAAGGCTCAAAATCTCCGCCGCCGCATAATCGCCCGGTGCCTCTCGCCTCCGAGCGGATTCCGCCTGCGCCCTATCGCGAGTACCGCCTTCGTGCCCCGCTTTCTCAATTCGTCGAGTGCGTCTGGTTTTTATTCGCGCCGGCGCGGGCGGCGGGCGCTCCGCCGGAGCGGATCCTTCCGGACGGCTGTGTGGAGGTCGTCGTCCAGCTTGCCGGACGCACCCGCGCTTCGCGCGGCGGGGGTCCTTTCGTCCTGCAGCCTTCCGCGTTCGTGGTCGGGCCGTTCGCTTCGCCGTTGCTTCTCGAGCCCGTCGGCGCCCTCGAAACTCTCGGCATTCGTTTCCGTCCGGGCGGCGCGTCTCCTTTTCTGCCACTTCCGGTCGATCTTCTCCTTGGAGTGGACCTCGAAATCGATCTCGCCTTCGGCAGAACGGGCACCGAGCTCGTCGAGCGCTTGCGTGTGCCCGGCGCCATCTCCGATCTGAGCCGCGTTCGGCTCGTCGAGGAGTTCCTGCTCGCGCGCCTGAGAGGGCGCATTGGCGGCGACGGACGCCGGAGCCCGGTTGCCGGGGCTGTCTCGCGGATGCTCTCGATTCCCCGCTATTCGGTCTCCCGCATTGCGAGGGAGTGCGGCCGGAGCACGCGCCAGGTCGAGCGCTACTTTCGCGCCGAGGTGGGACTGCCTCCGCGCCTTTTGGGCCGTCTCATCCGTTTCCAGCGTGTTCTACGGGCGGCCGCGGAGCGCGAGACCCCGTGGATCTCCGTCGCGCTCGACTGCGGTTACGCGGACCAGGCGCACCTGATCCGCGATTTCCGCGAGTTCGCCGGACAGACGCCCGCCGCCTACGTGCGGGAGGACGCCGGAATGGGCGCGGCCTTTCTGACTCCGGAGCGGCTGGACGGTTTTTTCGGAACGTAAGCTGCCCGAGTGCCCGAGTGCGACAGCGATGTCGCGTTCGTTCAAGACCGCGCCGCGGCCACGCGGCTAGTCTGGCGTCAGGGAAAAACCCATGTCCGACCGAATCCGTCTCGTGCTCGTCCTCGTCACAGCCGCCCTCTTTTTCACCGTCCCGGGACCGGTCCCCGCCGCGTCTCCGGACCCCCTGGAATCCCTGGCCTGGCTCGCCGGCGACTGGTCGGGCGTCGACGAGCGGGGCGTTCTCAACGAGGAGAGGTGGATGGAGCCCGCTGGCGGAATGATGCTGGCCGTCCATCGCGACATCGCCAACGGGAAGGCGGCCGCGTTCGAGTTTCTCCGGATCGAAAAGACCGCCGAGGGGATCGTCTACTTCGCGAGCCCCGACGGGAAGCCCGCGACCCCGTTCGTCCTCAAGGAGAGCGGTCCGCGGCGGGTCGTTTTCGAGAACGCGCAGATCGCGTTCCCGAAAAGGGTCCTCTACCGGCTCGAGGAGACCGGCGATCTGCGCGCGCGCATCGAGGGATCACGCGGAGGAAAGCCGATGCATGTCGAGTGGCTCTGGAAGCGGCGGGGCGGAGGTGCTCGATAGCGGCCGCCCGATTCCCGTCAGGCGGACACAAAAAAGCCCCGCTCGCGCGGGGCTGGCAGTTAACCCAATGAGGAGTTACGCGTTGAACGACTTGCCGCACCCGCAGCCGCCGGTCGCGTTCGGGTTCTCGACAGAGAAGCCCGCTCCACGAAAATCTTCCACGTAGTTGACGGTCGCATCCTTGAGGTAGATCGCGCTCTGCGGATCCACCACGACGGTAATGCCGCCCTGCTCGAGGACGGTGTCGTTTTCCTTCTTCTCATCGAAGGTGAACCCGTATTGGAAGCCGGAGCACCCGCCGCCCTGGACGAACACGCGCAGGGGTTTGTTCTCCGACTCGGGCATCGACCCTGCAAAAAACTTGACCTTCGCGACCGCCGCATCGGTCAGAGACAGCAGAGGTTTGTCCTGGCCCGGCAGCGTCATCGGGGTCAGTGAGGGATTTAGAGTCGAGGACATCTAGGGTTCTCCTTCTTCCGTTCCAGCCAAATGGACAACGCGAACAGCCCTGCGTTTCTTCCCCGATTATCCGGTACTGCCGGCGGGGGGTCAAACGGGTCCATTCTATGGCTGTGGACCTGCGGGGAGGTCCAGCGCGAGAACCAGCCCGGCGGAGCGCACCTCGAGGAGCAGGCGTCGCGAGATCGGGCGACACGGCCGCGGAAAATCGCCGGTCATTTGCCCGGGGCGAGCGCTAGAACGGCCGGATGGCCGGTCCGGGAGAAGCGCGACTCGCGTCGACGAGCGCTTCCGGACGCGCCGGGATCGGGAACTCCAGTCTCGGAAGCAGGTGCATCGGACGCAGGAGGTGCGGGAGGGAAAAGAGTCCTGGCACGGGGTCAGGAGGCTTTTCGGACGTCTTCTGCGGCGCTCTCGAGCAGTCGGTCGATCGACTTCCAGGCGATCGAGACGTTCTCGGGCGGTGCCACGAAGGAGATCCGTTCCCGGCCGAGCTCAAAATCGTGAAATCCGGGCAGGGGATCCTGCTCCCAGGCCTGCCGGAAATTGCGGACTTCGCGGTCGAGCAGCGGGCGCGTGAAAACGCCGATGGCAAGCCTCGAATCGTCCACTTCGAAGACGGATCTCTCGCGGATTTTCAGAGGTCGGGCGATTACGGATCTTTTGCTCACGTCCGTACAAACAGCAAGCCCCATGCCACCATTCCAAGGGCCGTTTTACGCCCAAACCACCACATCTTGTGTTTTTCCTTGACACCCTCTGTCCACGGTTTTAACCTGAATCTCAACTGATTCGAACTTCCGGCGAACATATCGTCGACGGTAATCCAGCTGGTGGGGCTCGGTTCCCTTGCAGGGGCGGGAGCATTCTCTCGAGGAACAATAGGGGGGCGAAAGGGATGAGCGCGACGGAGAAGCAGACGAGTTCGGCTTCGGGCGGGCAGGTTTCGGAATCGGCCTCGGCGGCATCCCCCGGCGCAGTCCAATCTGGCAGCGCCCAAGCCCCTGGCAGCGTCCTTCCCGGCACAGGTCAACCCCAACCCCATAGAGCGCTTCGTGGCTTGACCTTCCGGCGCGTTTACTCCGATGCCTCGGTCTCTCCCTTCGACGCGATCGAATGGGAGCTCCGGACCGCGGCGATCACGTCTGACAAGGGCGAAGTGATCTTCGAGCAGAAGAACGTCGAGGTCCCCAAGTCCTGGTCGCAGACGGCCACCAACATCGTCGTGCAGAAGTACTTTCACGGGCGGGCGGGGTCTCCCGAGCGCGAGACGTCGGTGCGCCAGCTGATCGGCCGCGTCGCGAATACGATCACCGGGTACGGCGAAAAGGACGGGTACTTTCGGACCGCCGCCGACCGCGAGGCGTTCCGCGACGAGCTGACCGCGATCCTGGTCAACCAGGTGGCGTCGTTCAACTCGCCCGTGTGGTTCAACGTCGGCATCGAGCCGAAACCGCAGGGCTCCGCGTGCTTCATCAACAGCTGCGGCGATTCGATGGACTCGATCCTCTCGCTCGCAAAGACCGAAGGCATGCTTTTCAAGTACGGCTCCGGAACCGGCTCGAATCTCTCGTCGATCCGGGGCTCGCGCGAAGGTCTTTCGGCGGGGGGAACCGCCTCCGGCCCGCTGTCGTTCATGAAGGGCTTCGACTCGTTCGCCGGCGCGATCAAGTCGGGCGGCAAGACGCGGCGCGCGGCGAAGATGGTGA
>JBDTRB010000103.1:0-11395 GCA_039931865.1 Acidobacteriota bacterium
AACCCCTAACCCCTAACCCCTAACCCCTAACCCCTAACGTCAATACGGCATCTCCTCATCAGACAAGCCGAGCAGATGCCCGATCTCGTGCACGACCGTGTCGCGGATCTCGCGCACCGCCTCGCCCTTGTTGCGGCACATGCGGAGGATCGGCCCGCGGAAGATCGCGATCTGGCCGGGGAGGTGCGAAACCGCCGCCTGGCGGTCGAACACGTCGATGCCCCGGAAGATGCCGAAGAGCTCCTCATCGTCGGGGGTATCGGTCTCCTCGTAATCCTCGACCGCCGGCTCTTCCTCGACGATCACCACGACGTTCTCGATGTACCGGCGGAACGCGGCGGGAACCTGGCCCATCGCCTCCTCGACGCATGCGTCGAATTCCTCCCCCGAGAGGCGCGGTTTCAAGGGAGGAACAGCGCGACGAAATTTGCCGTTGTCGCGGCGGCCACCGTCCCGAGGTCTTTCGTCTGGGCCTTCGCCAGGGCCTTCGCCGTCTCGATCACGAACGCGGGCTCGCCCGGTTTGCCGCGATGGGGCACGGGCGCCAGGAAGGGAGTGTCGGTCTCGATCAGCAGCTCCCCGAGCGGCAGACCCGAGGCCGCCTCGCGGATGTTGTTCGCAGCGCGGAACGTGATCATCCCCGAGAACGAGATCTTGTAGCCGAGCGCGATCGCCCGCAGTCCGTACTCAACGCTTTCGGTGAACGAGTGGTAAACGCCCGGCCGGTCCCGCCTCGGCTGCCGCGAGAGGAGCGCCAGCATTTCAGCGCCACTCTCGCGGTTGTGCAGGATCACGGGCTTGCCCACCCGGCGGGCGAGGTCCAGCATCCATTCGAGCACGGAGATCTGGACGTCACGGGGCGAGAGGTCGTAATGAAAATCGAGGCCGACCTCCCCGACGGCGGCGACCTTCGGGTCGCGTGCGAGCGCCTCGAGCTTCTCTCCGTCGCGGGCAGGGTCGAAGTCCTTCGCTTCGTGGGGATGAATTCCGACGGCCGCGACCATGTCGGCATGTCGCCTCGCAATCGCGAGCGCCGCAGCCGAGTCGGCGAGTGTGGTTCCGGGAACCAGGAATCTTCCGACGCCCGCCGCTCTCGCCCGCGCGAGCAGCGCGTCGGTTTCGCCCGTGACGCCATCCCGCCCTTCGAGCTGAAGGTGGCAATGGGAATCCGAGAACACGAGAGAACCAGGATTCATGAGCTCCACAATAAAAAAACAAGCCGGGAGAAAAAAAACAAGCCGGGAGAAAATCAGACCCGGGCTGACCGCTGAAAAGCTGAAAGCTGACAGCTGATGGCTATTTGACGCGACTGCCCGGCGGCACGTCGTCCGCGACTTCGAGGAGCGACGGCTCACCCGCCTCGCCGACCGTGGCTGCGAGTACCATGCCGTTTGATTCCACCCCCATGAGCTTCGCCGGCTTCAGATTCGCCACGATGACCACGTTGCGGCCGACGAGAGCCTCCGGCTCGTATCGCGCCGCGATACCAGCGACGATCTGACGCTGCTCCGTTCCAAGATCCACCTGCAGCTTCATCAACCTGTTCGACTTCGGGACACGCTCCGCGGTGAGCACCTTCCCGGTGACGAGGCGAATCTTCTGGAACTCCTCGATCCCGATGCGCGCGTCGAAAGGCGCCGCGGCCTGAGTCGTTTCAAGGGGCGCGCCCTGGCTCCCCGCAGCGGGGGCGGCGGGGGTAGCAGCGGGAAGGGGTGCTGGAGTGGGAGTGGGAGCGGGGGCGGGGGCGGGAACTTCCTCCCCTGGGGGCGAAGACACGGGCTTTTCGTCCATGAGGCTCTGATCTCCTTTCAGATAGGCGGCGATGTCGGCTCGGGGAAAGAGGGGCGGAGACTCCGGAAGCGGCGCTCCCAGGATCAGTCCGCCCCATCGGAGGTCGTGCTCGTCCGGATCGCGCGCAGGCAGACCGAGCGTCTCGAAGATCTTCCGCGAAGTCGCGGGGAGAAACGGCGACAGGAGGACCGCCGCGAGACGCACGCCCTCGGCGGCTCCGTAGAGAATCCTCTGCAGCCTGTCGGACGCCCCCTCTTCCTTCCGGATCTTCCAGGGCTCGCGGCTGACCACGTAGCCATTGATCTGCGAAAGGAGCTTCCACACCGCTTCGAGCGCGCGGTGGAACGCGAGCTGGTCCATCGCCTCCCGCCACTCCTTCCGGAGCGGTCGGTACGCCGTGTGGACCTCGTTGACGCCGCACGGCACCGTGGGCGCGGACCCGAACGACTGGCGGCACAGCGCCGCGACGCGCGAGACGGTGTTCCCGAGGTCGTTTGCGAGATCCGCGTTGTATCGGACGAGGAACGCTTCGTCCGAAAAGCTCGCATCCTGCCCGAAGGCCATTTCGCGCAGCAGGAAGTAGCGGACGGCGTCCGGGCCAAATGTCGCCGCGAGCTCGTCGGGGCGGACGATTCCGCCGACCGATTTCGAGATCTTCTTACCGTCCCGGAGCCACCATCCGTGCGCCCAGACGGTGGTCGGAAGCGGCAGCCCGGCGGAAAGGAGAAACGCGGGCCAGTAAACCGCGTGGAACCGCAGGATGTCCTTGCCGATCAGGTGCACGCGGCGGGACTGCGGGTCGGCCCAGAACTCCCGGTAAAGCCGGTCGTCTTCCGCTCCGAATCCGAGCGCGGTGATGTAGTTCGCGAGCGCGTCGAGCCACACGTACACGACGTGACCCGGATGACCCGGAAAGGGGATCCCCCACTGGAGCTTCGTGCGCGAGACCGAGAGATCGTTCAATCCGCCGCGGATGAAGGAGACGACTTCCGCCCGCCGTGTCTCCGGCCTCAGGAATTCGGGGTTTTCCTCGATGTGGCGCAAAAGCGGCTCGGCAAACCGCGAGAGCCGGAAGAAGATGTTCTCCTCCGACTCCCAGCTGCAGACTGTTCCGTGGATCGGACATCGCTTTTCGGAATCGAGCTCCTTCTCCGTATAGAAGAGCTCGCACCCCGAGCAGTACCACCCCTCGTGCTTCGCGGTGTAGAAGTCGCCCGCTGCGTCGATCCGCGCGATCAGGGCCTCCACGCCGCGCCGGTGCCGCGGCTCGGTCGTCCGGATGAAGTCATCGTTCGCGATGTCGTACGTCTTCCAGAGCTCGCCGTAACGCGCGACGACCCGGTCCGCCAGCTCAATCGGCGAGAGCTTCTGCTCCGCCGCCGCCTTTTCGATCTTCTGGCCGTGCTCGTCGGTCCCGGTCAAAAAGCGGGTCGGCTCGCCGATCAGGCGGTGGTACCGGGTCAGGGCGTCCCCGACCACCGTCGAATAGATGTGCCCGATGTGGGGCAGATCATTGACGTAGTAGATCGGAGTCGTGGCGTAGAAGCGGGGCATGGAAGTGGGTTCTGCGTCGAGCGTCAAGCCTTGAGCGTTCGTGGGGGCACGGGACGCTGAACATACACCGAGTGCCGGGCCTCTCTGATGCCCCTCGAACTCGAGCTCCACGCGAAACGCGGAACGCTCAACCTTCTCGTCACATCAGTCCCGCCTCTCGAAACGAGACACACCCTGACCGTCCCACCACGATGTGATCGAGCAGCCGCACGCCGACGGACTCCGCAGCGGTCGAGAGTCGGCGCGTGAACTCGCGGTCTTCGCGGGACGGCGCCGGGTCTCCCGACGGATGGTTGTGGTACAGGATCACGCCCGCGGCATTGGCGAGCAGCGCGCGTTTCAGGATCTCTCTCGGCTCGACGACCGCCCGGTCGAGGGTGCCGCGGTAGATGTCGGGATCGTCCTTCAACAGCCGGTTGCGCGCGTTGACGAACAGGGCGCCGGTGCGCTCCTGCGCACCATCGCCGCGCGCTCGGCGCAGGTACTCCTTGACCAGGGCGGGCTCGTGGAAGAGATCGCGGGGGGAGATCGCCTCGGTCGAGAGGCGCCGGCCGAGCTCGAGCGAGGCCTCGATGACGGCAGCCCGCGCCCCCTTGATGCCGCGCTCCCGCCGCAGCTCCGCTCCCGTCAGCCCGGCGAGCGCGACCAGGCCGCCGTGCTCCGCGAGCAGACTACGGGCGCGGTCGAGGGCGTTCTCGCCCCTTGTGCCGGAGCCGAGCAGGAGAGAGAGAAGCTCTTCATTGGAGAGCGCGGCGGCCCCGACTCGGGCGAGGCGCTCGCGCGGACGTTCGTCGCAGGGAAGATCGCGGATTCTCAGGACTCGGTGGGAACAGGACGTGCTTTCGGTCATGGCGTGCGTGGGGAGGAGCCCGGCGCGCCCGACGAGGAGGAGGCGATGATGTCACGAATCCTGCAAACCGGAAGAGTCGCCGGGAACCGTCTTTCGGGCGGGAGGGTCCTGTGAACGAGCTGCATTCTCCGATACGCGGGCTGCTGATGGCGGCCGGACTCCTGCTGGTCGCCGCGGCTGTCCTCTGGCCGGTCGTGTCCCGATGGGCCGGACGCCTCCCCGGAGACCTGGTCGTGCGGCGAGGAGGTTGGACGTTCGCCTTTCCTCTCGTCACCTGCCTGCTGCTGTCGCTCCTCTTTTCCCTCGCGCTTTGGCTTTTTCGTCGATGAGCCGGCGGTAGAGGGCCTCGACCCTGTCGAGCCGCACTTCGGAAGAGAAACCGGCCTCGACCCGGGCCCGCCCGTTTTTTCCGAGAGTCGCCGCGAGGCCGGGGGCCGTGAGGAGCCGCTTGACCGCGGCCGCCATGGCCGGCGGATCCCGGGGCGGCACGAGCACACCGGACTGCCCGTCGACGACGAGCTCGGGGTTTCCTCCGGCGGCGCTCGCCACCACCGGCTTGCCGAGCGCCATTGCCTCCCGTAGCGTTCCCGTGACGCCCAGCCCCTCGTAGGACAGGTCCGCGACGACGTCCGCCGCGGCGAGCACGTCGGGCATGTCCGAGCGGAAACCGATCGGCAGCACCCGATCCTCCACCCCCTGAGCCCTCGCGAAGGCGATCACGTCCGCCTTCTTCGCGGCATCCTCGCAGGCCACCAGCGCCGTCTTTAATTTCGGGAACTCGGGCGCGAGAAGGGCGGTGGCGGAGACGAGATCCCTCCATCCTTTCCACTCGCGGGCGCCCACCTGAACGAGGAGCGTCTCGTCGCGCGCGACCCCCCACTCCCGGCGGACCTTTTCCCCGTCCGCTTTCGCCGGATCGAAGACCGACGTGTCGACACCGGCGTAGATCACGTTCACGATGCCCGGGGCGAGGCGCCCCGAACGGACGATGACCTTCTTGATGTCTTCGCAGACCGTGACGACCGCATTCATCCTCACGTGGTACTTGATCCTGTTGAAGGGATCGAGGGGGAACGAAACTCCCCGATTGACGACCAGTACCGGACGGCGCCTCGTGAAAAGCGTCGAGAAGAGCGCCACGGAGTGCGCGATTCCTTTGTGCACGTGGATGACGTCGACCTCGCGCTCTTCGACCAGGCCGGCCAGCGACCGGGCGCTGGCGAAGTCGAACTCGTGCTTCAAAGGCATGGCGCGAAAGTCGATCCCTTCCTGCCGGGCGCGCGCCGGAAGGTCCCCCGCTTCGCGCGAGACGACAGCCACGTAGTGTCCCCGCCTCGAGAGTCCGCGCGCGAGCTGAAACATCTGAACGACGCTTCCGGTCGAGAAGAGTCCCTTCTCGAGAATCTGGAGAATCGACAGAGGCCGGGCGGGCGCCACGCTATTCCGAATCGGGAACGAGAACGATCTTCCCGTGATGGCGCCCGTCTTCCATGCGTCGATACGCCTCCCCGGCGAGCGAGAAGGGAAACACCTCGTCGATGCGAGGAACGAGACGGCCTGCCGCCATGACGGAGAGCAGCGCCTTGAACTCGCGGTCGTTCGCCATCGTCGATCCGAGGATCGAGAGTTGCTTCCAGAAAATGAGGCGGATCTCTTCCTTGGGATTAGGTCCGGACGTCGCGCCGCAGGTGACGATCCGGCCGCCCTTCGCCGCGGCGCGAAGAGACGTCATCCACGTGGCCTCGCCGACGCAGTCGACGACGACATCCACGCCGCGCTTGCCGGTGCGCGCGTGGATTTCCTTCCCGACGTCGGTGGACTTGTAGTCGAGCACGAGCTCGGCGCCGGATTCCCCGACGCGGCGAACCTTTTCCACGCCCGAGGTGGTCGCCCAGACACGTGCGCCGCACAGAAGGGCAATCTCGATCGCCGCGCCCGCGACGCCCCCGCCCGCGCCGTGCACGAGCACGGTCTCTCCTGGGCGAACCGCGGCGCGCGTCACGATCATCCGCCACGCCGTCTGGTAGACGAGCGGAAAGGCCGCGGCCTGCTCGAACGAGAGCCCCTCCGGGATCGCGTACAGGTTGCGCGCGGGAACGACGACCTTCCCCGCGAACGTGCCCGCGACGTGCTCACCCAGGATCCGGTACTTCGCGCACTCGCTCTGCTCGCCGGCGCGGCAGGAGTCGCACTCCCCGCACGAAAGCCCCGGCTGAATCAACACGCGGTCTCCGGCGGCAAAGCCGGACACACCCGGTCCGGGCAGATCGACGTGCCCCGACCCGTCCGCGCCCGGCACCTGCGGCAGCGGGACGTGCGGTATCCCGTTGCGCACGAAGATGTCGAGGCGGTTTAAGGCGGCGGCGTGGATAGCGACCCGCACTTCACCGGGACCGGGCTCCTGTTCCGGCCAGTCCCCGTACTGGAGTACCTCGTTGCCGCCGTGCTGGCGGAAGAAAACGGCTTTCACGCGGCGCTATGGTACCTAAGGGAGAGATTTCGATCGATTCCCGATTCCCTATCGCTCCCTCTACTTCAGGTATCCCAACGATTTCAGCTTGTTCAAGTACTCGCGGTCGGTCGTCACGGCCGGACCGCCGCCGGCGGAGGGCTCGACTCTCCCGCCGTACGTCGGGACCCGGGCGGTTTCGAGGGACCCTCGCCGGAACAGCGCCGGAACCGGACGGCCGAAGAGGTCCTCCGCGACCGGGACTCCCGACCTCGCGAGGATCGACGGCGCGACATCCGCGGCGCGCATGCGCACGAGCCCTGGCTCCCCTCCGTCAAAAACGGTCGCCCGCGCGAGAGAGCCCGCCGGCGCATGGCTGTCCGCCGTCAGGACGATCAGGACGGTCTCCCCCGCGCGCGCCCTCCGGATCTCTTCCTCCAGGAAACGGCCAACGCGGGCGGTTTCGGCGATCCGCCGGGCAGGATCGCTTCGCAGGATGTCGGGCCCGGGCAGATAGAGAGCGCTGACCGCCGCGCCGCGGAGGGCGGGCCACCGAGAGAGCGCCCAGGCGTCCGCTTCCTCCCCGGATCGAGCCGCCGCGAGCACCTGCCGGTTGTCGATCACGACAGCTCCGGGCCAGGGACCGGACGCCCACCAACCGATCGCGGCGGAAGGGAGGCCCGCCGATGCGGCGACTTCCCAGAAGGCCAGCGAGCGGCGATCAGCGGCCGAGACCGGCGCAGGCGTCACGAGCGAAAGCAGCGGACCCAGGCCGCGGAGATACCAGCGCGTCCCGAGAGGCGCGCGCAAAGCGGCGGGAGAGCCAGCGGGACGCACGCGCTCGAGCGCCCGGATCCCGTGCCGCGTGGGCTCAACACCCGTGGCCACCGTCGTCCAGAGCTCGGGCGGAGCCCCCGCCTCCACCGCCCACCACCCCGCCGGCGCGCCCTCGAGCAGAGGCGCGAGGGCCGCATCGTCAACGGCCCCGGCCGCTCCGGTGTGGACGCCGTCGATGGCCACGACGACCACCCGCTCTTGGCGGGGAGCGACGTGAAGCGGCGGAGACGCCGGCTCTTCCGCGCGGGAGGCGAAGACTCCGGCGGCCACGACGAGCGCCGCGGCCGAGATCCCGAAGAGCGCGCCGGGGCGTCGCGCCCGCGGAAGAACCCCGGAATGAGAGTACGCGCGGGCGAGAAAGGCCGCGCGCGTGCTCCGGCCGGCACCCAGGGCCGCGAGCGCGACCGGGAAGCCCCACAGGAGCGCGGACCCGCGGAGCGGCCGGCCGAATCCCCCCGCGCCGCTGATCCACAGGAGAAAGACGGCGGCCGCGGCGAAAAATCCGGATGCGGCCGCGCCGCGTCCGGGCGCGCGGGACCGGTCCGCGGCGACAGACCCCGCGGCGACCGCGAGCGCGGCGGGAAGAAGGAACGCGCCGGCGAGATGAAGGAGCAGGACGACCGCGCCGGTTCCCGAGCGCAGGAACTCCGGCTCGGCCGACAGCACGGCCGCGACGGAACCGACGGCGCAGGCCACGGCCACGGCGAGCGAGACGGGAACGAGAAGGCTCCCCCGCCGCTCGAAGACGCGCCGGAACATGTACCGCTCGACGCCGCCGCCGAGATATCCGAGATCGCGAAGCCTGCGCCGGGCCTCCTCGATGTCGATCGGAGGGGGAGCCCCCGCGGTCACGCCCGACGATCCCGGACGACGCGGGCGAGGTCCGAAAGCGCCGCGCCACGGGATTTGAAGGACGCCAGCGCCGTGACCCCCGCGTCGAGCAGCTCGTCGACGAGCCGGCGCGCCGGGTCCACGCCGAAAACCGTGGCGAAGTTCGCGCGGCGGACGTCGCGCAGGGTGTCCTTCCCCATCGCTTCGGGGTCGCCCTCGAGGTCTAAGAGATCGTCGGTGATCTGAAACGCAAGACCGAGATTCCGAGCGAACAGGGTCAGAAGCTCGATGTCCGGGTCGGGGGCTCCGCCGGCGATCGCTCCTCCTCGCACGGCCGCGACGAAGAGCGCTCCCGTCTTACGCGCGTGAATGCCTTCGAGCTCCTCGAGCGTGAGACGCGCGGGGTCCGCGACCAGGTCCGCGGCCTGTCCCCCGCAGCAACCTTCGGAGCCGACGGCGCGGGAAAGTTCCAGGACCAGCCGGGCGCGGCCGCCGGCCGGCACGTCGGGCGCCTCCGCGAGGATCTCGAACGCGCGGGCGAGGAGGGCGACCGAGGCGAGCTCCGCCGTAGCGACTCCCCAGGTCAGGTGCAGCGCGGGGCGGCCTCGCCGCCGTCTCGCGTCGTCCATAGACGGAAGGTCGTCGAGCACGAGCGAGGCGGCGTGCACGAGCTCCACGGCCACGGCGACGGGCATCACCGCGCGGCGAGGCCCGCGCGCGAGCGCGCCCGCCGCGAGCGCGACGAGCGGCCGAAGCCTCTTGCCGGGAGAATGGACCGCCTCCGCCATCGCGCGGGAGAGATCGGGCGCCCGAGGATCGACCGGGACGGTGCGGGCGAGCGCCTCCTCCAACGCCGGCCGCGCTTCGACCGCGAAGCGGTCAAAGGCCAGGGCGAACGCGGATGCGGAGGCGTTCCCGCCCGTCGAGGAGTCGCGCGCCTGCTTAACCCGCGAAGCTCGCCACGGCCTCCTGCTCCGACTCGTAGACGTCGAACACCGTGATGAGCTGGGTCACCGTCAGGACGTCATTGATCTTCGGCGGGAGGTGCAGGAGCCTCAACTTTCCGCCCTTGTTGGTGACGGAGGTGTAGCACCCGACGAGCTCGCCGATGCCGGACGAGTCGATCGTGGTCACGTCCTGCATGTTGATCAGGATGTTCTTCTTGCCCTCGTCCACCAGCTTGTTGATGGTCTCGCGCAGCTGAACGTCGCCCGATCCGATTGTGATCTTTCCCTTCAGGTCGAGGATCTGTACCCCGCCCTGGCCTTCGCGCACGCTCGTTTTCATGTTCCCTTTTCCTCCTTCTCCTTCCCCGCCGCCAGATTCTTGACGAGAAACAACTCCATTCCGCCTCCCTCCGCCCTTTGGAAACGGACTTCATCCATGAACGTTTTCATGTAGAAAATCCCACGGCCCGACGTCTTGAAGCGATTCTCGGGGGCCAGCGGGTCTTCCACCTTCTCGGGATCGAAACCCTCGCCCTCGTCGCGGATGTGGATCCTCAGGATCCCCGCCCTGACGTCCATTTCGAGGTGAACCCGCTTCGCGCGGTCCTGCCCGTTCCCGTGCTTGATCGCGTTGGCCAGGGCTTCCCTCAGCGCCATCAGAATCCAGTGCCGGGTCTCATCCGGCAGGTTCTCCGGTTCAAGAAGTTTTCCACAGAGGTGCTGAGCCATCTCGATGTTCTCGAAACGGCTGGAGAGAGACATCCGGACGGGGCCGGTGGCGCTGGACGAGCTTGAAGAACTCATTCACTTCGTTCGATAGGGTTTAAGCCCGGCGGATCTTAGCCGAAAGGATCGCCATAAAGATAGCAGCGCGATCCGGGCGCCCTGTTACCCTGATTCCATGAAGTCTTCCCGCCTCGCGATGGGCCTCCTGGCGTGCCTGGCACTGGCCGCCACCGGCTCAACGACCCTCCTCCCCGCCCGGGTCGATCAGGTCGCCCGCGAGGTCGAGAAGGTGCGAGGCCGGCGATTCGATCGCCAGGTCCCGGCGAGCGAAATCGGCCCGGTGGAGCTCAAGAAAGTGCTCCGCGCCAAGCTCATGGAGGGCTTCCCCGCGTCTCCCGAGGACACGATGCGGACGCTCTCTTTCATCGGTTTCATCGACGAGACCCCGAACATGGTGGACAGGCTGCTGGACTTTTACGCGAGCCAGGTCATCGCCTTCTACGACCCGGAGCCTCGCAGATTCTTCCTCGTGCGGGGCGGCCCGGCGGCGGCCGCCTCCCCCGAGGAGCTCTCGTCCGAAGCGGGAGAGCGAATGATCTTCGCGCACGAGCTCACCCATGCGCTCCAGGACGAGTCGATGAAGCTCGATTCCCGCGTCAAGCAGTTGAAGGACAACGGAGACCGCGCCCTGGCGCTCGAGGGTCTTCTTGAAGGCGAAGCGACGCTCGTCATGGTGCGGGTCGCGTTAGCGGAGCTTCCGGGAGGGCAGAGCACCGAAGTCGAGGAAAGCCTCGCTCCGCTTCTCTCGGCGGGAGCGCTCGAGAGCGCGAACATGCCCAAGGACCTTCCCGACTATTTCGCCCAGCAGCTCTTCTTCCCCTACGTCGAGGGCACGGCATACGTCCGCCGTGTGTTCAAGGCGAGCGGGTGGGCGGGGATCGACCGGCTCTGGAAGAACCCGCCCGCGACGACTTCCGAAATCCTCCACGAGGGCGCGGCGTTCGCCCCGGCCGAAGACCTGCTGACCGCGTCGGACGCAAGGAGCCTCACCCCCTCGGGCTATCGGCCGCTTTACAACGACACGATCGGCGAATGGGGGGTCCGGTTCCTCCTGCGCCGCACGCTGGCGTCCGCCCAGGCCGACGCTCTCGCCGCGGGGTGGCGGGGAGACCGGATCGCGTTCTACGGCGCCGGGCGGGAAATCGCCTACGTCTGGAGGCTGAGATTCGACTCGCCGGGCTCGGCGGAGCGATTCGCAAACGCGTGGACGGCGGCCGCGAAGCTCGGCGGGGCCGTGACACGACGCGGAACCGATCTCACGATCACCAAGGGCGCGAAGAAAGCCGCCGGGCCTTCCTCTTCCTAGCAGCCCGTGGAAAAAGGGATGCGGGTGTCGCGTCCGGGCTTTTG
>JBDTRB010000104.1:0-11363 GCA_039931865.1 Acidobacteriota bacterium
CTCACCCTTCCTCTCCCCCCGCTGTCGCGGGTGGAGAGGGGAGGAGCGTGCCGGCCCGCCTCTCAGTTTGGCGATTTCACGCTTGGCCCAGGGAGGCCGGCCGGGGCTGACACAGTGGGGCCGGGGCTTACACGGTGGGGTTGACTTACGCCTTTTTTACGCCATACTTCAGGCGTGGAGAAGCGCTCCCGCCCCTCCGACTCACCCCCTGACGGACCTCCGTCGCGGGACCTCGTGGGCCCGCTGGTCGGGCAGATCGTCGCGGCGGGCGCGCGCAAGGAAGGTCTCCGGCGCCGGGGCTGGCGGCCCTCCCCCGCTCCTGGCCCCCGCCCGTACGCCGAGCTTCGCGCCGCCTCGGCGTTCTCCTTCTTAGACGGCGCGTCGCTTCCCGAAGACCTCGTCGAGGAGGCCGCCCGCTGCGGGCTTCCCGCCGCCGCGCTGATCGACACGAACGGGGTTTACGGCGCTCCTCGTTTCTACAAGGCCGCGAAGGCAGCTGGCGTCCGCGCGTTGGTCGGCGCGGAGATCGTGCTCGACCGGGCCCGTCCCGCGACCGTGACCGCATCCCGCCGCGCAGTCAGGACAGTCCGGACAGCCCGACCGCCCGCGGCGGCGGGCCCGACATCTCCGGCGCCGGCGGGAGAGCCGGCCCGCCTCACAATTTTAGTCGAGAGCCGCGCGGGGTATCGCAACCTCTGCCGTCTCTTAACGTCGGGCGCGCTCGGAAAGAGCAAGGGCGAGGCGTTCGTCTCCGCCGCGGCGATCTCCAGTCACGCGGAGGGATTGCACGTCCTTTCGGGAGGAGACGAGGGGCCGGTCGCGCGTGCTCTCGCCGTGGGAGGATTCGACGCCGCGCGCGCAGAGCTCGAGCGCTGGAGCGCGATCTTTCCGGGGCGCCTGCACGTCGAGCTCCAGCGCCACGGCCTGCGCGAGGAGGAGCATCGCAATCACGCGCTCGTGTCCCTGGCCCACACGCTCGGGCTCCCGATCGTCGCGACGAATGGAGTGCGATACGCGCGCCGCCGCGACAAGGACCTGCACGACGTCTTCACATGCATCCGGAACAAGACGACTCTCGACGCGGCCGGCAGGCTCCTCGCGGCGCAGCGGGGGCGTCACGTGAAAGACGCGCGCGAGATGGCCGCGATCTTCGCGGACGTCCCGGAAGCGCTCGACCACGCGTGGGAGCTCGCGGGTTCTCTCGACTTCACGCTCGCGGACCTCGGCTACAGGTTTCCGGAGTACCCGCTGCCTCCGGGCGAGACCCCGCAGTCGTTTCTGCGGCAGGTCGCGTGGAATGGGGCGCGCGGGCGATTCCGGCCGCTGACGGCGCGGGCACAGGCGCAGATCGAACGGGAGCTCGCGATGATCGAGAAGCTCGATCTCGCCGGCTATTTCCTGATCGTGTGGGACATCGTGCAGTTCTGCCTGCGAGAAAAGATCCTCGTCCAGGGTCGAGGCTCCGCGGCGAACAGCGCGGTCTGTTACGCGCTCTCGATCACCGCGGTCGATCCCGTCAAGATGGAGCTGCTTTTCGAGCGCTTTCTCTCCGAGGAGCGGGGCGAGTGGCCGGACATCGACCTCGACCTTCCCTCCGGCGACCAGCGCGAGCGCGTGATCCAACACGTGTACGAGAAGTACGGGCCGCACGGCGCCGCGATGACGGCGAACGTCATCACGTACCGGGACCGCTCGGCCGCGCGCGAGGTCGGGAAGGCGCTCGGGTATTCGGCGGAGCAGGTGGACCGCCTCTCCAAACAGCTGGCGACGTGGAATTTCGGAGAGATTCGCAGCCCCTTAGAAGAGCTGTCGGGAGAGATCGCCGCCGCGGGACTCGACCCGGACGACGTGCGGACCCGCCACTTCCTGCGGCTTTTTCTCCAGATCCAGAACCTGCCGCGGCACCTCGGCCAGCACTCCGGCGGGATGGTCGTCGCGGCGGGACGGCTCGACGAAGTGGTGCCGCTCGAGCCGGCGTCGATGCCGGGCCGCGTCGTCGTCCAGTGGGACAAGGATGACTGCGCGGACCTCGGGATCGTCAAGGTGGATCTCCTCGGCCTCGGGATGCTCGCGGCGCTCGAGGAGGCCATCCCGATGATCCGGACGCACGAAAGGATCGAGGTGGATCTCGCGCACCTGCCCGCCGACGATCCCGAGGTGTACCGGATGATGAACGAGGCGGACACCGTCGGGGTCTTCCAGGTGGAGAGCCGCGCGCAGATGGCGTCGCTTCCAAAGAACGCGCCGCGCAAGTTCTACGACCTCGTCGTCCAGGTCGCGATCATCCGGCCCGGCCCGATCGTCGGCGGGATGGTGCATCCGTTCTTCGACCGCCGGCAGGGAAAGGCGCCGGTCGAGTACGCGCACCCGTGTCTCGAGCCGATCCTGAAGCGCACGCTGGGAGTTCCGCTCTTCCAGGAGCAGCTGCTGCGGATCGCGATGGTCGCGGCGGGCTTCACCGGCGGCGAGGCCGAGGAGCTGCGCCGCGCGATGGGATTCAAGCGATCGATGGAGAAGATGGAGTCGCTCGAGGCGCGCCTGCGCTCGGGGATGTCGGAGCGCGGGATCGACGGGCCGGCCCAGGACCAGATCGTGAAGTCGATCACGTCGTTCGCGCTCTACGGGTTTCCGGAGTCGCACGCGGCGAGCTTCGCCCTGATCGCGTACGCGAGCGCGTACCTCAAGGCCCGGCATCCGGCCGCGTTCTACACCTCCCTCTTGAACGCGTGGCCGATGGGCTTCTATCACCCGGCGACCCTCGTCAAGGACGCGCAGCGGCACGGCACGCCGGCGTTTCCCATCGACGTGACGCGCTCGGGATGGAAGTGCCGGTGGGAGGCGGGAGGGGTGCGGATCGGCATGCGTTTCGTGCAGGGACTTCGCGAGGCGACCGGAAAGCGGATCGAGGCGGAGCAGGAGAGGGCGCCGTTGGCGGGCGTCGAGGACCTCGCGCGCCGCTGCACGCTCCGTTCGGACGAGCTCGACCGGCTCGCGCAGGCGGGCGCGCTGGCATCTTTCGGGCGGGGCCGCCGGGCGGCGCTCTGGCAGGTCGCAAAAGTGGCGCGGCCGGCGGGAGAGCTGTTCGCGGATCTTCCCGCCGACGACCCGTCGCCTCTCCGGGAGATGTCTGCGGTGCAGGAGACCGCGGCCGACTATCGGGCGACATCGATGACGACCGGGCCTCATCTCGTGGAGCACTGGCGCAAGCGGCTGTCCGCGCAGGGAATCTTCTCCGCCGCGGAGCTGAAGGCGATGCCCGACGGGCGCCGCGTGAAGACGGCGGGAGCGGTGATCGTCCGGCAGCGGCCGGGGACCGCGAAGGGATTCGTGTTTCTGACGCTCGAGGACGAGACCGGCATGTGCCAGGCGATCGTGCGGCCGGATCTCTTCAAGGAGCAGCGCGCGATCATCGTCGGGTCGGGGACCCTGATCGTCGAAGGCCGGCTTCAGAACGACGGCACGCTCTCGGTGCGGGCGGAAAAGTTCTGGGCTCTCCAGGAAGTCGAGACGGTGCCGAGTCACGACTTCCGCTGACGGGGCGTGAGGGTGAGGGGTGAGGGGTAAGGGGTGAGGCGTGACGCGTGAGGTGAGACGGGTGAGGAGGTCTTGCCCGTCCGCCGGATCCTTCACCCCTGCCCCCTGACCTACCGGAAGGCATAATGAGCGCATCAGAGAAAGTCTGCCGAACGTCCGTCCGAACGGAAAATTTCTGCTTCCCGAGATCCCGCCCTGCCGCCCGTGACCCTTGACGAGCAGCCGCCGGTCTCCGGACGCGGACGCGGACGCCTCCGCCGCGCCGCACCCGGAATTCTGTTCGCGGCCCTGGTGATCGCGGTCTGGTCGAACCCGCTCTTCACGGGGCGAAACTTCACCGGCCGCGATCTTCTCGCCTACAACCTGCCGATGGAAAAGGTGATCCACGACTCCTGGGCATCAGGCCACATTCCCCTCTGGAACCCCTGGATCTCGGGAGGCCGACCGTTGCTGCCCAACCCGAATTCCGGCGCCGCGTACCCCGTGCGGATCATCCTTTCGGTCCTTTCATTTCCGCTCGCGATGCGGCTCTACCCGCTGGTGCACTGGACGGCGGCGGGTCTCGGCGTGCTGGCGCTTTTGCGCGCGCTCGCGATCGGACGAAGAGCGGCGTGGCTCGGCGCCGTTACGTACGCGTTCTCCGGCGTCTCGATCTCCCAGGCGTTTTATCCGCACATCCAGCCCGGGTTCGCGCTGCTTCCGTGGATCGTGTGGGCGGTCCTGCGCCGCCGCCGCCTCGGGACATGGGGCACGCTGCTGCTGGCCGTCTTTTTCGGCGTCGACATCCTCGCCGGCGACGTCTTCACATGTGGGATGGCCTTCGCGGCGGGTCTTCTCTGGATCCTCACGGAGACACCTCGCGCCGAACGCGCGAAGGAGGCACTGACGCTGACAGGATCCGCGGTGCTCGGCGCGATGCTCGCCCTCCCTCAGATCGTCGCGACCGTCCTCTGGATTCCGCTCACGAATCGCGCGGTCGTGGGGATGACTCTGTCGGAGGCGACTCGCTTCTCGATCTCCCCCTGGCGGCTCCTCGAGTTTCTCGTGCCCTATCCCTTCGGCCCGACGTGGCAGCTCGACCCGGATACGACCTGGGCGACACGGGTTTTTCACGGAAAGTCGATCGGGCTCTTCTCGACGCTGTTCGTCGGAGGGCTTGCGCCGCTCGCCGTCTTTCGGCTGCGCCGCTCGAAGAACCCCGGCTTGCGCTTTTCGCGCTGGATGCTCGCGGGCGGCCTCGCGCTCGCGGTGCTCCCGAGCCTCCTCCCGGACAGCTGGCTCGCGAGCCAGTCGCCTCTCGCGCTGCGGAATCCCGAAAAGATCGCGGTGGCGGCGGTGCTCGCGCTGGCGATCTTCGCGGCGCGGGGATTCGAGTCCTTCGCCGCGTCTCCGCCTTCCCGGGGCGTGAGGCTCGGCGTCGGTGCCCTTTTTGCCGGAGCGGCGCTAGCGTGCCTCCTTTTCCCCGGTCTGGTCGGCGGGTGGGCGGGCGGGGGAGTCCCCGCGCTCTCCCGGCTCGCCGCGCGGTCGCTGCCGGGCGCGATCGCCGAAGCCGGAGTGCTCTGGATGGCTACAGTCATCGCACTCGACGGCGCCCGGTCCCGAACCCCTCTCATCGGATTGCTGTGCGTCCTTCTGCTCGCGCTCGTCCCGATCGTTCCGAACGCCCGGATCCCCGAGCTCTCGGCGCCCGAGGAGTCGTTTGCGCCGACGCCGTTCGCGATGCGGCTGGTGCGGCGTGATCCGCACGGGGCGTTCCGCGTGCTCGGCGAGGCGATGTTCCGGCACCGCGCTCCCGGCTCGCCGGAGAGAGTGATGTCCACTCTCGAAGTCCTCGAGTTTCCGAGGAGGGAATGGATCCAGCACACGGGCGCGCTTTGGAATCGGGGAACTGTTTTAAACGGCGACTTCGACGCGGGCGACCTCTCGCGCGTAGAGAGCCTGCGCCGGCTGACGACTTCCTCGGCCGGCATCGCGAGCTCCGCCGCGTTTTTTGGAAACGTGTCTCTGCGGTGGGGAGTCCGGGCTCGCGCGCAGGAGCCCGTCGCCGGGTATCGCCGGATCGGCGGAGATCCCGTGCAGGACTGGGACGAGCAGCAGCGGTCCTACCCGGACGTCCGTCTCGCGACGCGCTGGAGGGAGGAGCCGGGGGCCGTCCAGGCGCTCGGGAGGCTGGCCGCGCTCGAACCCGGAGAGCTTCTGCTCGAGACGGGGCGCTCGGCCGCCGGGACGGCGAGGCCGGGAACCCTTCGGGTCATCGAGAAGCGGCCCGGGCGGATGCGGCTCGAGTGCATTGCTCCCGAGCCCACATGGCTCTTCGTCCTGCGCGACTACTGGCCGTATCGGACCGTCGAGGTCGACGGACAACCGGTGGAGGTTGCCCCCGCTTACCTCGCGTTCTCCGCGGTGCCGGTGCCCGCGGGCAGGCACACTCTCGACTGGCGGGAAGATCTGCCGGGTCTCGCGGTCTCGGCGTGGGGACCGGTCGTGTTCCTGGGAGTGTCGGCCGCCCTGCTGCGAAGGCGGAGGCGGGTTCTACCGCGCGAAACAGGTGATCGCGAAGAGAACCGTCGCGCCGGCGCCGAGTAGGAGAGACGCGAACCACACCGGACGGTTGTGCGTCAGCGCGGCGACAGCGCCGAGAGCGATCGAGACCTGGAAGAGCGCGACGGCGTTCGCGAACCCGTGGTGCCGGTGGAGCAGGTGGTCGGCCTCCGCGGACTTCTGGTCGCGCTCCTTCTCCTTCTCCTTCGCCTTCTGCTGGATTTCCGCCTGCTCGCCCTTGTACCGCTTGTCGTTTGCGCCGTACTCGGCGGGCGCCTCTTTTCCGATTGCCAGCCACGCGGTTCGCGAGGCCTCCGCGACCGCGGCTTTGATCCCTTTCGCCTGGTAGTACGCCCACTGGTCGGACGCCTCCGCCTGCAGCCGGGTGGCCTCGGTCTTTAAGACCAGCGCCTCGTTGACCGTGGCGCCCGCGCGCAGCGCCGCGATCGCGGCAATCGCCGCAAACAGCGCCGTCGAAAGGGCGATCGTCCTCAGAAACCCGCCACCCTCCCGCTCGACCTCCTCGTGGATCGCCTCCGTGAGCCTCTCCGTCTCGATCTCCGGTCCCTCGGGCATCACGCCTCCAGCGGGGTCATGTCTTTATTATACACCATGGCGCCATGGGATCGATTTCCGCCGCCGGCACACGGACCGGAGGCACGTTACCTGACACGCGCGGCAATCTCCCGGGCCTCGAGGATTCCAGGATCAATGCGCAGCGCCTGGCCGGCCTCGCGCCGGGCGGCCTCGCGGTCGCCGCGCCGTTCCGCGATCTGCGCAAGTCTCGCGTGCGCGAGCGCGACGGAGGGCTCCGGATCTTTCGGGGGCGGCCCCGCGAGATACCGCCGCAGGCACGCTTCACCGCGATCGAGCTGCCGGCCGGAGATCGCGGCGATGCGTCCGATTTCATAGAGCGGCACGGCGTCCCTCGGAAAAACCTCGAGGAGGCGGTCCATGCCGCGGAAGGCTCCGTCCCAGTCCCGGCGATCGATCGCGCTGCGCTCCATCCAGATGTAGGGCTCACGGCTCGACGGCGACTCCGCGATCGCCTTCCGGTATTCCGCCGCCGCGGAGTCCCAGAGCCTCTGCTGCTCGTAGACCCGGGCCATCGCGCGATGCCCGCGGAGCGCGTCGCGGCGGCGCACCTCTTCGGCTTCGCTCTTTGCCCGCGCGACGCTCCCGCCCATGAAACCGGGGGCGCGCAGATAGAACTCGATCAGACCGGTCCGAGCCTCCATATTCTCGGGATCGAGATCGACGGACCGCTGGAACGCCCGCCGGATCCGACCCGCAAGCGAAGCACGCGTCAACATGCTCCCGCGGATCGCCTGCTGCGCCAGAGCCCGGCCCAGCCAGTACGAGTGCTCGGCGCTCCTCGGATCGAGGGCGCACGCCTTCTCGAGCCACTGGACGGCGCGCTGGGGTTCGTTTTCCTCGAAGAACACGCGGCCGAGAAATTCGGCCGCGCGCGGGTCCGAGGCGTCCTCGCGGAGAGCCGCTTCGAGCGAGGCGCGCGCGGCGGGATAGTGCTGAGCGAGAAAGTCCCGGACGCCAGCTTCGGTCGAGGGCCCGGCGGCCCGAGAGTGTGCGGCGCAGAGGGAGAGCGTCAAGAGAAGCGCCGCTTTTCGGGAGTCGCGGGCGACGGAATGCATCGTTGCGAGGGAACAGCGCTGGCGGACGGGAATTCCATCCCGACGTCGCTCTGCGTTGTTCAGACTGACATATCGAGAATCATCCGGATTGCCGCAGGGAGACTTCGCCTTCCCCGACCCCTCTCGCCTGTCCCGTCACTCGCCGGGCGCGGGGAGAAGGAAAAGAAAGATCCGTACTTTTCGCGCCGACGGGATCCGGCAGTCAGGCAGTGACGGTGGTGGGGGGCGGCCGGCGGCCCTTTTTACGCCACCTCGGCGGACGGGACGTCGCGAAGGATGCGGCCGTCCCGCACCTCGACGACGCGGCTCGCGCGGCGCGCGAGTGACATGTCGTGCGTGATGACGACGAGAGTCTTTCCCTGGGACCAGAGCTCCGCGAAGAGCTGCATGATGTCGCCGCCCGCGGTCGTGTCGAGGTTCCCGGTGGGCTCGTCGGCGAGGATGACGTCGGGCTGCATCGCGAGGGCGCGGGCGATCGCGACCCGTTGCATCTGGCCTCCCGAAAGCTCCGTCGGCTTGTGCTCCATGCGATCGCCGAGCCCGACGCGGCCGAGAAGGTCCGTGACGCGCTGCTTTCTTTCACGCACGCCGACCCCTCCGAAGACGAGCGGCATCTCGACGTTTTCGAACGCGGAGATCTGCGGCAGGAGATTGAATCCCTGGAACACGAATCCGACGCGGCGGTTGCGCACGTCCGCGAGCGCGTCGCTGTCCAGCTTCGAGACGTCCTCGCCCCCGAGACGGTACTGGCCGTCCGTCGGCGTGTCGAGGCAGCCGATGAGATTCATCAGGGTCGATTTTCCCGACCCGGAGGGCCCGACGATCGCCACGAACTCTCCCGCGCTGACGGAAAGATTGATGCCCTTCAGCGCCTCGACCTTGATCTTCCCGGTGTCGTAGACCTTCCGGATGCCCTGCATGTGAATGATTTGTCCGGCGGACGGATCGCTCGACGGCCCCTCCGATTTTCTGCTCATTCGTACCTCAGCGTCGCCGCGGGGTCGATCGCAGCGGCGCGGCGCGCGGGAAAGAAGCCGGCGAGCAGGCCGGCGGTCCCGAGAATCGCCACGGTCGCTGCGCCGATCGGCCACGACAGCGTCGGCTTCCCGAGAAACTCCATCACCTTCATGTCCTCCAGGGGAAGCAGGCCGAGCACGGTAACGATCAGGATCGCGATGACGCCTCCGGCAAGCCCCCCGAGAAGCGTGTAGATCAGGCCCTCGAGCACGAAGGGGCCGGTGATCCAGCCGCGCCGTGCGCCGAGCGCCATCTTCACGCCGATCTCCCGGGTGCGCTCCTTCACGACGGCGTACATGATGTTTGCCACTCCCACGCATCCGATGATCAGCGTGAGCGCGCCGATGATGCCGAAGAACATCTCCATCCCCAGAAAAATCTTGGCGGAGATGCGCTGACCCTTCACGGTGTTCCAGGTGCCGAAGACGCGCTCGTCCCTCGGATCGTACGAGTAGCGCACGGCGAAAAACTGATTCATGCGCTGGAGCGCGAACTCCATGTCGTCCTCGTTCTCGACGTGGAGGACGACCACGTTCAGCTTGTCCCGGCCGAAGAGCGCGCGAAACGTGGTGATCGGAATCACAGCATGGTCCTTGTCCTGCCCGCCGTAGGCGCTCGTCTGTGTCTTGCGCTGCATGACCCCGATCACGGTGAAGGGAGAGCTGTTCACGAGGATGGTCTTGCCGACGGGGTTTTCCTTGACGAAGAGGTCCTCGGCCAGCTCGTACCCGAGAAACACCACGCGGCGCTTCTGCTCTTCGTCCTGCGGTCCGAGGAATCTTCCACCGGGTACCGGATAGTGCTTGCGGGGATCGCCGTAGACCCAGTTCGGCCCGATCACGCGGGCGTTGACGGTCTTGCGCGCGTACTGCATGAGAGTGCGGCTGCTGGTCATCTCGCCCCAGACCTGGACGTCCGGCATGC
This sequence comes from Acidobacteriota bacterium, assembly GCA_039931865.1. GTDB lineage: Bacteria > Acidobacteriota > Thermoanaerobaculia > UBA5066 > Gp7-AA6 > JALYUA01. The sequence goes on from JBDTRB010000104.1 coordinate 9,669, forward strand.
GCTGCTGCAGGAGTGGGATGTCGTCGATGCGCGGCTTGACTCCCCGCCCTTCCGGAAGACCCTTCCAGACTTTCGACGTCTCTCCCGGCCAGTTGATTGCCAGGTTCGTCCCCATCGCCTGCTCGTTCCGTGCGAACTGCCGCTTCAAGCCCTCGCCGAAAGCGAGCAGCAGCAGGATCGTCACAGTGCCCCAGGCGATCGAGGCGATCGTCAGGAACGCGCGCTTCTTCTGGAGTCGCGCCGACCCCAGGAAGAGGTGGAGGATGATCGACAGGTCGTTGCGGCTCATCGGCGGCGCATCACAGCTTCATCGCCACGACGGGATCCAGTCGCGAGGCTTCCCTGGCAGGGAAATATCCCGCGAGGAGCCCCGTTGCTCCGAGGACGACCGCCGTCAGCGCGGCGACCGACAATGAGATCTCCGGGTCTCCGACGAACTCCGTGGCGCCGAGCTTCGGAACGGCAAAGCAGATCGCGAAAGAGATGGCGAACCCGATCGCGCCGCCGAGCGCCGTGATGAGGATGGTCTCGAGGAGAAACTGACGCAGGATCCACCTCTGCCGCGCGCCGAGGGCCATCTTGATCCCGATCTCCTTCGTTCTCTCTTCGACGACGACGTTCATGATGTTGGACACGCCGATTCCACCGACCACCAGCGTGAAGCACCCGACGATCCCGAGAAAGAGCCGGAAGGACAGGAAAAACACGTCGAGAAACTTGAACTGCTCCGCGGTGTCCCAGACGGACAGCGCTTCTTTGTCTTTGGGGTCGAACCGCAGAGCACGCGCGAGACTGGCGCGCACCGCCGCCGTGACCTCTTCCGATTGAGCGGGCGATACGGGCTGGTAGATGAAGTTGTTGACGTACCTGGTGCCGGTCAGTGCCCGGAACGTCGACCCGGGCATGTACGCGCGGCCCTCGTCGCGGCTGTTGTAGCTCGAGTTCTGGACCTTTTCCTGAAGGACGCCGATGATCAGGAAGGGGGAGCCGCCGAAGATCACGGTCTTTCCGACCGCCGGAGCCTTCCCGAAGATGTCCCGCGCGATCTTGTCGCCGAGGAAGAGCACGCGGCGGTTCTCGCGCACGTCGATCGGGTTGATGAACCGGCCGCCGGCCTGCGGAATCAGGTTGCGCATCGGGCCGAAAGACGAATCGACGCCGGAGGCGTCCACTGCGACCGTCTTCATCCCGTAGTGCAGCTTGAGCGTCTCGTTGTACTCACTCGAGATCGCGACGATCCCGGGCGTCTGGCGCCGCACCGCCTCGATGTGCTCCTCGCGCACCCGGATCCGGCGTCCGCGTCCGAGCCCTTCGAACGGAATCGAGGTCAGGGCCGGCCAGGCGATCGCGATGCGATCTCCGAGCCCGGCCGAGTTCTTGATGATCTGCTTGTGCAGGCCCTGACCGAACGCGAGGAGCAGCGTGACGGCGACCGTCCCCCAGACGATCCCGAACACGGTCAGAAACGTGCGGAGCTTCTGGCTGCGCACGTCCCGGATCAGCTGGCGGAGGGTGTCACTCACGTGGCTCTCAGCTCTCAGCTGTCAGCCAGCGACCCGGTTCGGCAGTCCGATGGAAATCACTGTTGCTCCAACCCCGTTTGAAAACCGATCCCGTTTTCGCTCTCAGTTATGGCTGATCTGATGGCTGATGGCTGATAGCTCTTCTAGCTGATCTTCTTCGGCGGCCGCTCAA
>JBDTRB010000105.1:0-11294 GCA_039931865.1 Acidobacteriota bacterium
CAAATCAACGGGCACGGCTAAATGTTCCTGCGCCCCTCACCCCCACCCTCTCCCCGCGCCCGGGGCGAGGGGGTTCACTGTGGTTTCTTCACCCGCGGTGGCGGATACGCTCGCCCCGAGAGGAGTCTCCCGACCAGAGGGAGGGAGGAGCCTCTCGGGGCGGGAGCGAGAGCGAACGCAGGGACGAGGCGGGCGGTGGAGGCCGCATCCGGCCGACCCGCCCGCCGGTGCTTTCGCCCGCAGGCGAAGGCACGTCCCGAAGAGAGCGGCAGCGACGGATGGCGACGTCAAAAGGGATACCCGATCGTCAGCAGAAACCGCCCCTTCTCGCGCTCGCTCCCCGCCGCCGGAATCAGGCTGTTCCCCGAGGCGTCCTTCACGTCGAAGACGATCGTGCGCGGGCGCAGAGGGACGCCCACCTCCGCGCGGAGAGGTCCGATCGGCGTCATGTAGTGCAGGCCGAAGCCGGCCGTCTGCCGCAGGCCCGATTCGCCTTCCAGCCGCAGGTTCAGCTGAGAGAAGTTCTCCCAGACCTGTCCGAGGTCGTAGAAGACCGTTCCGCCGAGCCCTCCGAGAATCGGGAAGCGAAACTCGGCGTTCAACGCGAAGAACCCGTTGCCGCCGCGGATGTGCGGCCCCGACGAGCAGTCGAAGGCGGCGAGGGTCGGGTACGCTCCCGCGCAGGAGCCCGGACCCGATCCCGTGTGCGGGAAGGCGCGGGTGTCGTAATCGACGGTCTGGCCCGGGATTCCCAGGAGGTCGCGCGGGAAGCCTCTCGCCGTTGACTCGCCCCCGCCGAAGAATCTTTCGGCGATCGGCACCTGGATGTTCGACGGCCCGTACGGAAAGATGCCGCCGAGGCGGGTGGAGAGAGCGACCACCGAGCCGTGCACCGGCCGGAACCACGCGACTTGCGTGGAGAACTTCGCGTACCGGGCGTCCGCCAGGAATGGAAACGCATACTTCACCCCGCCGCTGACGTAATAGCCGGTGTGCGGATCGATGACGTCGTCGCGGCGGTCGTAAAAGGCCGTCGAACCGATCGTCGTTTCCTCGATCGGCTGGTCGAAGCGCGGGAAGTCGCTGGCTTCGATCTGCGAGAGGTTCTGGGGGTTCACCGGGCGGATCCGCTGATATTCGCCGCGCAGCGCAACGCGCAGGTTCTTGCCGAAATAGTGGGAGAGCTCGTTGGCGAAGCCGAGACGGTCGATCTCGACGTTCTGGATCGGCTCGCGCGTCCCGAAGAAGAAGGACGTGAACGTGAGGTCGCGGTCGAGGAAGTAGGGGTTTCTGAAAGAGAGCTGCGCGCGATACCGCCCCGAGATCGACACCTGCCCTTCGATACCCGCCGAGAGCATGCGGCCGAAGAGGTTGTTGTAAGAGACGCCGAGGACGAGAAACGGATCGTTCTGATTGGACGGAGCGTCGGGCGCGTACTGATAGCCGACGCCGTACAGGAGCGAGAGCGGCTTGCCCTCCTGAAGCGCGATCTCCACGTTCCGCGCCGAAGTCTGCGGGTCGGCGGGCTCGGGCTTCATCTCGACGCGCCGGAAGACTCCCGCGCGACTCAGGTTCCGCTGGGTGTTCAACAGCTCCACTTCGGAGAACGGCTTGCCTTCTTCCCATGTCACCAGCCGGCGGACCCGGTCGGTGTCGGTGCGGCTGTTCCCGCGAAGGATCGTCTTGCCGAAAAAGGAGCGGGAACCCTCGTCGACGCGGTACACGACGTCCGCCGCGGTCCCGTCGGTGGCAAGCGTCGACTCCGCGTGAACCGCCGCCTCACCCCACCCGCGATCGCGGTACTCGCTCTGGAGGTTCGTGACGTCCTGCCGAACGAGGTTCGGGTTGTACGGCTGGCCCGCCTTCACGAGGAGCTTCGCCTCGAGCGGGGCGCCGTCCATGTGCTCGACGCCCTCGATCTTCCGGCTGCGGATCATCGCGCGCGGGCCTTCCGTGATCGAGAGCGTCACGACGAGCCGGTCGGGCTTCGAGCCCTCCGTGATCTGGGGCTCGGAGACCTTCGCGCCGACCCACCCGCGCGTCTGGTAATAGCCCTTGATCGCGGAGACGTCGTCGCGGAGGTCCTCCTCCACGAGGTGGCCGGGTTGGAGGAAGGGTAGCCCTTTCTTGCGGGTCACCATCAGGCCGAGGAGCGTTTTCGTCGGAACCACCTGGTTGCCGCGAAGAACGACCTTCTCGACTTCCTCGTGGGGCCCCGCGTCGACGCTGACTCGCACGGTGTAGGTATCCGGGGACTCGGCGAACGCGTACTCGACGCGCGCCCGGTAGTATCCCTTCCCCTGCAGCTGCCGCCGCTTGTTCTCGACGTACTGGAGTATCAGGTCCTCGTCGAAGACCTGGCCTTCGAGGAGCGAGTGAACCTCCGACTCGAGCTTCTTCGGGCGAATCCCGACCGCTTCGAAAACGACATGAGGCCCGACCACGATCCGGTAGACGGGCATGATCCGACCGTCGTCGGTCGGCTGCGCGGCGATCAGCTCGACGGATCCCTTGAGGCGCGAGCTCTTGTGCAGGAAATCCGTGACACGCTCCGCATCCGCGCGGGCCTTCGATTCGCGGTACCGGTCTCCGGGATCGAGATGCAGCCGCGCCCGGAGCTCGTCCGCGGTGAACGGCTTCGTGTCACCGTCGAAGAACGCGGGAGCGACGCGGGCGGCCTTGCCCGGCTCGACGTGGAAGACGACGCGCGCCCGGAAGCGTTCGCGGTCGAAGGTGACTTCCGGCGTGACTTCCGCGTGCAGGTACCCTTCCGCCTCGAGCCTCCGTCGGATCGCCGCGGCGCCCTCCTCGATCTCTCCCGGCTGGAACACCGAGCCCTCGGAAAAGGAGAGGGCGCGAAGAAGTTCGTCGCGCGAAAGGGTGCCGTGGACGAAGCGAAGGGGACGCACCCGAAACGACCGCGCCAGGTGCACGACGACGGCGACCCCGCCCGGAACCGTCTCCGACGCGATCTGGATGTCTGCGAACTGGCCGGTCGCGAAGAGATTTCGGATCGAATTTCCGGTCCCCTTCTCGGTCAGCGGCTGCCCGACCCGCAGATCGAGCAGTCTCGAGACCTCAGCGGGATCGACAGCGCCGTCTGAGGTGTACGAGAGAGACACGATGGCAGGCTCCGGGGTCTGTACCCCTTCGGCCTGCGCGTAGGCGCCGGTCGACGAAAAGAGCATGGCCGCCCCGACGACGAGCAGCCTTCCCATGGCCGGAAGCACCCGCCGCTCTCCGCGAAGTACGATCAGGTCAGTACCTCGTCCGCCGCCGTACGTCGACCAAGTACACGCCGTTCTCGTCGTGCCGCGCCCTCAGCACGACGTTGCTTCCTACCTGCCATTCGAGACCGTAGACCGGCGGTTTGCTCGTGTCCAGGGATTGCGAGTAAGTGGCAAGCACGTTCGGCGCGATCTGTTTTCCGATCGTCGAGCGGATGTCGGAGAGCTGGCCTCCCGAGAAGACCGGGTCGATCTCGAACCGGTCGAGTTTGAAGAACCGCTGCGTCGGCCGCGTGATCGTGCCGGTCGCCGCCCCCGCCGCGATGGAAGCGCCCGCCGAGACGATCGACTCGCTCGTCGTGTCCGTCGACGCAGTCGTCCTCGAAGTCGGGGCGGTGCCGGTTAAGAGCAGGCTGAAGATCTGCTCGTCGGGCAGCGGCGGGTCTGAGGAAAAGCTCGTCTGTATCCGCGGCCAGGTCCCGACGAGGTTCACGATGAGGTCGTAGCCCCGCACCTCGGCGCGGGCGTGGATGTCCAGGATCGGCGTGAATCCACGGGCGCTCGCGAACGTGATGGTCCCGGACTCGATGTCGTAACGGACGTCGCGGAACGTGATCCGGCCGCCTTCGTCGAGAACGATCTGCCCCGTCACGGTCGGGTCCGCGACCGTTCCCCTCGCGACGAGATCGACCGTCGCCGTCAGGCGCGCGAGGTTGTTCCGGACCTCGAGCGCTGCGGAAGAGACGATGCGCACGTCGAGAGACGTCTGCTCCCGCCAGGGCTCCTGCGCGACGAGCACGTCGGTAGGGCGGCTGCGGGAGAGCAGGTCCGACAGGGTGACCTCGAAGTCGCGAGAGTAGGTCCCACGCAGCAGGGTCACTTCTCCGCGAAGGTCGTTGCGGCGCCCGTTGCCGGAAGCGACGAGATCTGCGTCGACCTGGAGCCTCAGATCCTGAGGGTAATGGAGAGCGACACGGCGCGCCTGGATCGAGACGCGAAAGTCCTGCAGCGCGAGCCGCTCCAGCCGGATGTTTCCGGAGGCGTACAGATCGCCTCCCCCGAACTTCGCCCGCCCCTCGAGATCCGCGCGCGAGCCCTGGAACGTGACGCTCGCGTCGATGTTGTCCACGATCTGGGAGAGGCTCGTCAGACGATACTTTCCGTTCTCGACGCGAAGCGACCCGGACAAATTCGGCGTCGCGAGTGTCCCCGCGGCCCGCAGATCCAGCACCACGCGCCCGGAGAGGCCGAGGTTCGGAAACTCGAGGGCGAGAAGCGCCGCGTCGATTGTCCCGGAGAGGGCCAGGTTCATCGCGCCCGATTTGTCACCGACGTTGATCGAGCCTCCCGCCTTGAGGAGGGTGCCTTCGCCCGCCGCCTGAAAATCCTGGAAGGTCAGGGTCCCGTCCGCGAGCGAGATGCGGACGACTCCCGAGGTGGCGAGCACGCCGGGTCGGTCGGGCAGGTCGAGACGCGCCCGGGTCATTCGGAACTCGCCCGTGGGGGCGTCTCCCTCTTTCACGGGCAGCGTCACGGTCCCGTCGATCGCAACCGAGCCTCCCCGCCCGGCCGGAAGACCGAACGGGGTCATCAGGAGAAACGACCCGAGATCCGGCGCATCGAGCGAGACGGCGACCCGCGCGGGTTTCCCGAAGAGGTCGCCCTTCGCCTTGAGGCTCCAGCGTTCCGGCACCTCGGCGACCGCGTCGAGCACGCCGGCCGCGACGGTCGCCTCGAGCCGGGGCTCCCGGCCGTCCGGCAACGGGTGGCCGAAGACGACCGCCTCCGCAATCGAGGCGTTGACCTTCAGGTTCGGACGGTCGAGCGACCCGCCTCCCGAAAGCTGGAACGAGAGCCGCCCCGAGACGTCTTTCTCGGTCGACGCCAGGGCGCTGATCGCGTTCAAGGGAATGTGGTCACCGGCCAGCCGCGCCTCGAAGGTCCGGTCGCGCAGGGAGAGCACGCCCCGGCCTCCGATCATCCCGGGACCGATCGAGGCTCGCAGGTCCTCGAGCGCCAGGCGGCCCGGCGTAAACAGCACCCGCGCCGTCATCTGACTGAACTTCTGTCCCCAGACCGTCGCGTCCGCGAGCGTGACGGGACCTCCCCCGGTCAGCGCCTCCGGCGTCCCGGCGACCGGAAAAGCGCCGGTCACCACGCCTTCGACCGGAAACTGGAAATCCAGGTACTGGAGGAGGCGCGACAGCGGATAGCGGTTCGCCGCGATCGCAAGATCGAACCGCGGCCGCCCGGGAATGACGCGGTATCTCGCCATACCTTCGAGCGACAGCGTCGCTTCTCCGTCGTACACGCGAAGAGGGCGGAAGAAGAACGCGCCCTCCCGCATGTCGACGCTCCCGCGCACGCTGCCGAAGAGCACCCCCGCATACTTCGCATCTTCCGCGGTGACCTGCGCCGTCGCGTCCGGTTCCGTCCAACGTCCCCCCAGATGCCCCGCAACTTCGCCTGACCCGCCGAGACCGAGCGGTTCCGGGCGACTGCCGCCGGCGGCCAGGAAATTCTGGAAGATCTTGTCCACTTCGCTCAGGTCTTTCGACCGGAGACGGAAGTCGAAGTCCGGCTGCCATGCCCCGATCGCGAAGCCGCCCGAGAGCTCGATCGTTGATTGCGGAAAGTGAAAGGACGCTCCCTCGAAGGCGATTTTCCCGCGGACCACGGAGAACGGGCCGCCTCCGGCGGTCGGAATCCCGAAGCGTCCGCGGACGAGCGACGCCGCGGGGCCAGGCGCCACGCTCAGGGTCCCGCCCCCGTCGGCCTTCATGATCCCCGCTTCCGACCAGCGCAGAACGACCGAGACTCCGGCCGCTCCGGAGAGGCCGGTGCCGGCGAGTCCGATGTCTCCGAAGAACTTCTCCACGGAGAGACCGTGCGCCTCGAGGGCCAGCGTCATCGGCTGCGGCTTGTCCGCGAGATTCGCGATGCGGAACGTCCCGGAGGCGGTCCCCCCCGAATACCCCGCGCGCTCGATCTCCGCCACCAGGGCCTCGGGAGTCGCGGTGACTGTCGCGGCCACGTCGTCGAGAGTGAAAACGGCGGCGCGCACTCTCGGGGATCGCACCGTTCCGGCGAGGCGGAATCCGCCGGCAGGAGGGATCTCCAGGCGAACCCGCAGGGCGGCGCGGCCCGCGAATCCGAGGTCCAGGTGGAAAACGCGTTGGACTTCCTCGATCGAGACATCGCCGGTGGCGGCGAAGACGGCATTGGGGTGGTCCAGGTTCTCGAGCGCGCCATTGGCCCTCAGGGTGCCGAAAGTGCCGTCGAGCCGGATGTCGTCAAACGTCAGGCCGCGCTTCGGGTCGAGGACGAAGCGCGTTCGCAGCGACGCGACGACCGGCTCGGAACCCCGGAGGTGCAGCGTCGCCCGCTGCGCCACCATTCCCCCGCGATAGCCGCCGCCCGGCAGCGAGTTCAATTCCGCGGCGAAGTCTTCCAGCCGCCCGGTGAAGGCCATGCTGCGGCCGTCGAACTCGAAGACGCCTTCCTGCACGAGAATGGATCCGACCTTCAGCGAGACGCCCCCGCTCCCAGGCTTTGCGGATTTCGTCAATCCGGGCGGAAGGTTCCATGTCCCGTCGGGAAACTGAACCAGCGCGATGTGGGGGCGCAGCGCACGGATGCGCCCGAGCCGCAGCTCCTGGCCGACTAAGGAAACTCCGCCGCCGATCGAGACTTCTTCCGCCGAGAGAAGCGGCCCCGGGAGACGCGGATCGTTTCCGACGCGGACATCGGCCAGGCGCACTGCCGGCGGAAATACGCGCAGCTCGACCGTTCGGAACGTGACTGGCCGTCCGAGCGCCTCGGCCAGGCGCGATTGCGACACGCCCTGGATCAGGTTCTGAAACCTCTCCGACTTCCAGACCGCATAGGACGCGAAGATCAGGAACACGAGGACGACCGCGAGAAGGCGGCTCGCGGAGAGACGAAGCGGCTTGACGCCTTCCGCCGGGCGAAAGAGAGTCATGGCTGCCGGCCGCGAAGTGAGGAGGCGCTCACGGCTTCAAACGCCCCAGTTGAGCTTCTCCACCAGCTTCTGAAAGTGGTCCGACTCCGGCGGCCGGAGAAGCGTCACCGCAGAGCGGCTCTGCCGGACTTCGATGACGACCCCGACGGGGACGCGAAAGCTCTCCTGTCCGTCGAGAGTCAGATTCACGCCGTCGTTCCGTCCCCGCTCGATCACCGTCAGACCGACCGGCGTCGAGTCCGGAACGACGAGCGGCCGCTGCGAGAGCGTGTGCGGACAGATCGGGGTCACGACCACCGCGAAGAGGGAAGGGTCCAGAATGGGACCCCCGGCCGAGAGGTTGTAGGCGGTCGAGCCGGTCGGGGTGGCGACGATGACTCCGTCTCCCCGGAACTCAGCGACCGTGCGGCCCGCGATCGAGACGGAGAACGCGGAGATCCTTCCGATCGCCTCCTTGTTCAGGACCGCGTCGTTCAACGCCCGGTACTTCCCGCTGTGGGGCCCCTCCGGCACGGTCACCTCGAGCCTCCGCCGGGGGTCCTCGCGAAAACCTCCCGCCAGCACCTCGTCCAATCGCCGCAGCGCCTCGTCTTTCGTGAGACCTGCGAGAAAGCCCACGAGCCCGACGTTGATGCCCAGGATCGGCGTGGAGGCCGGCGCATCCCGGGCGACCGACAGGAGAGTCCCGTCCCCTCCCGCGATCAGGACGAGATCGGACTGGCGCGCGATCTGCGCCCGCGGAAAGCCTCCGGCGATCCCGAGCGCCCCGGCGGTCTCATCGTCGAACAGCGTCTCGACTCTCCGGCGCGTGAGCGCGCGGTGGAGCGAGCGGACCAGGCTCACCGCTTCCGTGGAAGCGACCTTTGCGACAAGCCCGACACGGCGAAACCGCTGTCCTCGCGACCGCCTTTTTCGCACCATTCCGACATCTTAAAGGAGAGTCAGGAGCGCGGACATCGGAGCGGAGCGCGAACACCGCGCGGATCCTGGCGGCAGGCCGCCATGCGATGCGGCCATGTCGCCTGCTTCAGAGTCAGCCGGTGGTGCAAGGAACACGAGATCGCGCTTCGTGCACCTCACCGCCTCCCCCGCTCGTCGATCCTCTATCCTCCCCCCGATGCCCAGAAACCGTCTCGACCTGCTCCTCGTCGCCCGTGGCCTCGCGCCCACCCGGGAAAAAGCGCAGGGCCTGATTCTCGCCGGGCAGGTCACCGTCGAGGGGCGCCGCGTCGACAAGGCGGGAAGCCCGACGGCGGAGGACGCCGAGATCTCCGTCGCGGGCCCTGCTCATCCCTACGTCTCGCGGGGCGGCATCAAGCTCGCCGCCGCCCTCGACGCATTCGAGATAGACCCCGCGGGGCTCGTCTGCCTCGACGTGGGCGCGTCGACCGGCGGCTTCACGGACTGCCTCCTCCAGCGCGGCGCCGTCCGGGTCTACGCCATCGACGTCGGCTACGGGCAGCTCGACGCGCGCCTGCGCGCGGATCCCCGGGTCGTCCTGCGCGAGAAGGTCAACGCTCGCGCGCTCTCGGAGGACGACGTCCCGGAGCAGGCGGCGCTGGCGGCTCTCGATCTCTCCTTCATTTCCGCGCGCCTGGTTCTCCCCGCCGTCGTCGCGCGAATGGCCCCGGGCGCGGCCGCGGTCGTCCTGGTGAAACCGCAGTTCGAGGCGGGGCGCTCGGAGGTCGGCAAGGGCGGCATCGTCCGGTCTGAGGATGTGCGCGAACGGGTTGTGCGCGAGATCGAGCAGTTCGCGGTCGATCGAGGGCTCATCTCTCTCGGGGCCATCCCGTCGCCGATCCGGGGCGCGCGCGGAAACCAGGAGTTCCTGCTGGGGCTTCGCCTTCCGGGCTGACTATCTGACTATCTGAAAATCCTGACGATCAGACGGCCCCGCCCCGGGGGAGGGGCCGGTCCCTCGGAACGATCAGGACCTTGACCGAGCCTTCGGGGTCGCGGGCGCGGGCGAACGCCGCTTCCGCCTCTTCGATCGGGAACCTGTGTGTGACGAGGTCCTCGACCGCCACACGGCCGGACACGATGAGGCCAAGCGCCGCGCGCGTGTCGTCCGGACCGCAGGAGTACGAGGGGACGAGCCGGACCTCCCGGAAATAGAGGTCGTGCGGAGAGAGCGTGAGCGCCTCGCCCGGCGCGGCCATCGTGAAGAGAAGAAGCGTCCCGCCGGCGGCGACAGCCGAGGACGCGTCGGCTATCACGTCGGGCTTTCCCGGAGAGACGAAGACGAAGTCGAACCCCTTCCCGTCCGACGCGCGCCGCGCTCCGGGGGAGAGGCCTTCCTGCGAGACGTCGATCGCGTCCGCGGCGCCCGAGGCGAGAGCAACGGCAATCCGGGATTTCACCCGGTCGGCGACAACGATGCGCGCGGCTCCGGAAGCCGCCGCGAGGCGCACCGCGAGCTGTCCGGCGGACCCCAGCCCGACGACGAGCGCGGTCTGCCCTTGCACGAATCCGCCGCGCGAGAACGCCTTGACGACGGTGGCGAGCGGCTCGGTCCAGCTCGCCACCTCGTGGGAGACGTGCGGGGGAATGCGGAGCGTGTCCCGCGCGAGGTTGCCCGCGGGGACGCGGACGAGCTCCGCCATGCCGCCCGGCTCGAGGCGTGACGCGCGCCACTCCGGGCAATGGACGTATCGCCCGCTCGCGCACGCCTCGCAGGTCAGACAGGGTGCGTGGTGATGCGGGACGATTCGGTCGCCCGGCGCAAACCCCTCGACGCCGTCGCCCACCGATTCGATGACGCCCGCGACCTCGTGTCCGAGGATCGTGCCGGCCTTGCCGCGCACATACCAGTCGAGGAGGTCGGAGCCGCAGATTCCCGCGGCCGCCAGGCGCATCACCGCCTCGCCCGGCCCGGCCGTCGGTTCCGGCACCTCGACGACCTCGATCCTTCCGTCGGCGTCCAGGCGCACCGCCTTCATCGCGCCCTCAGCTCATCGCGCATCGGGCCGCACGGCCGTACGACGTGCCGCAGACCTTCGCCCCGCGCCTGCGCCTCGAGAAATTCCGGGAGTCTTTCGAGCCCTCCGGTCGCGCTGACCAGCGGCAGGGGATCGATCTCCCCGGATGCGAGCAAGGCGAGCGCTTCCGCGGCCTCGGCCGGAGTCGAGTGAAAAGAGCCGATGAGCGAGATCTCCGCATAGTGAACGCGAGCGGCGTCAAATGCCGCGACGGCGCCCGGGGCGCAGCCCCCGAAGAGCAGGGCGCGTCCGCCCGGCGAGACCAGAAACGGGAGGCGGGACCACACGTCCGCGTCGCCGGTCGCGTCGACGGCGAGCGAGGCGGCTTCGGGGCTTTCCGCTCCGAGCTCGACGAACCGGGCGCCGTACCGTTCCGCCATCGCGCGTCGCTCCGTGCGCCGCGCGAGGATCGTGCAGGGGACGTCGAGCCGTCGCGCGGTCGCCGCCCAGAGAAACGCGAGCGCTCCGGCGCCATAGACGAGGAGCGTCGCTTTCTGCGAAAGCGGAAGGGGCCCGAACCGGTTCCAACCGTGCAGAACCGACGCCAGAGGATCGACGAAGGCCGCCGCGGCATCGGAGAGAGCGTCCGGGACCCGGTGCAGGTTCGCGCGGACGACGGACGCCGGGATCCGGACGTACTCCGCGAATGCTCCCCACGTCTGATCGGCATGGCCCTCCGCACAGAGGTTCGAAAAACCGCCGGCGCATTCCGCGCATGCTCCGCACGGCCCCGAGATGCCGGGGACAACGCGCTCGCCGATGAGAGACGGATCGACGCCTTCGCCCACGGCAACGATCTCGCCGCAGAGCTCGTGCCCCATCGTCCGCGGAAGCGCGATCCGCGCATGCCCGCGCTTGACGAGCTTGATGTCGGTGCCGCAGATGACCGCCGCGAGAACGCGCGCGACCGCCTCGCCGGGAGCGGGGCTCGGGATCGGCAGCTCGCGCGCTCCGTAGTCGCCGATTCCCGTCTGGACGAAGGCTCTCAAGCGGGAAAGCGGCGGCGCCGGCGCCCGCGGCGCGGACGGGTCATGCGGGCGAAGAAGCGCGTCACGCCTTTCGCTCTTCGACGTAGCGGGCGAGCTCCGGGAGCCGCCCTCCGCGGCC
>JBDTRB010000106.1:0-11081 GCA_039931865.1 Acidobacteriota bacterium
GGAGCTCAGGTTCTCCCAGAACCTCAAAATCATCCACGGATGCGCGCGGAGCTCCTTGGGAAAGTAGACGAGCACAGCGAAGAGATGTGCGCAAATGAATCCAACGCCGAGAACCCAGGCGAGGAGGCTCTCCATGACCGCAGCATCCAGACCCTTCGCGCGAGCGCGCCGGACCGCCAGCAGGTAGCCCGCCACGACGGCCAGAGCGACTAGCGCTCCGAACGCGTGAACCGTCAGCGGGCCGACCTTCAGGGAAGGTTGTTCGAAGTAGGGGATCACACGAGCTCGCGTAAACCGCCGCGGGCAGGGAGCCCGGGCGGGAAAGCCGCCTGATGCGACATGGGCGCACCGGCGCGCATCGTGAGGTCGCCGAAGAGACCGGCAATCGCGACTCCGCCGGCCAGCGCAAGAACCGTCGCCGCCGCAACGCCGATCTTTCGACCGGAAGAAACGCTTCCATGCCCCGCGCTGGCTGTCTTCGTCGGAACGGGCGACATTCTCATCCCGTTCATGGGGACGACCTTCGACCCACCCTTGCCGAGGACTCGTTCGGTTCCCATCCCGTGTTTCAGCCCGTTCTTCACGAGCCACCAGTTAACCGGATACGCGGTGACCGCTCCGACCAGCGTCGCAGCCGACATGACGGCCCAGAATCGCACCGAGCCGGGATCCATGGCTCTCATGTCCCGGCTCATCAGGACGACCATGACCGGCACCATGCCTGCCATGACGCAATTCATGGAGAGCCATTCGGACAGGACCGTCCGCCGGACCGCCTCCCCATAGCCGATTCCGAGCATCCCCTTCATGAAAAGGGCTTGAAAAATGAGCAGCCCGAATCCGAAACCGACGATGTACTCCACAACAACGTCGATGCCCATCGGAAAACGAAACCGGCTCGTCAGGATCGCCGCGGCGATGACCCCGGTCGCGTCGCCGGCGAGGCAGTGGATGGTCGAGCCAATCGACTGCTTCCAGAGTGGCGCCACGAACTTCTCGTGCGTTCCTGGTGTCGCTTCGCGGCAGGAAAGCCAGTAAACGAGGGCCCCGATCGGTCCCGTATAGAGGACGACGAGAACCCAACCCCACTTCATGACCTTCATCTCAGGGGTCCGGACGATCAGGTCGTAGGCGACGAAGACCACTGACGCGCCGACGAGAACGAACCATCCCATCAGAAGCCGATCCAGCATCACTCCCCCTATGACGATGTAACGAGAGCGCGGAGACGGAGGGACCGCGGGCGTGGCGGGTGGGTTCCGGCTCACCCGCCAGGACGGCCCGATCAACGGGAGCCCTTACATCTTGTGCTTGGCCGAAGGCAGGCGGATCTCATGAGCCGATCCGTCCTTCTCGAGATCGATCATGACCCGCGTTCCGACCTTCAGATCGGACGCCGCCCCGGCAACCATTCCCTTGCTCCCCTTGAAAAACTTCGTGTCCGAATGGATCGGAACGGACCTGGCCTTCCCGCCGGTGGTCTTGACCTCGACGTGGGTCGCGTCGACAGCGGTGACGGTCCCCATGACGTGATGGTGGCCACCATGTGCCAGTGCAACACCCGGGACCAGCAGGACCCCGACCAGAAACAGCGATCCGAAGAGCTTCCGCATGACAACTCCCTGCGATTAGTGGCCGTGCTTGACGGCCGGTTTCGGTTTCGAGGCGGGCGGCGAAGGAGACGCATCCCCCTCGTCGAGAAAATGACCCACTTCGTTCTGCTCTCGGATTTCCATCGGGCTCACGGGGTTCATGCCCTCCATCTCATTGATCTCTTCCTGAGTGAGCTTCGGCAGATGTCGGATGAAGTGGACCAGAGCCCACGAATCCTGGTTCGAGTCGGCCGACCCGTCCCCCCAGGCCGGCATCCCCGTCAATCGAACGCCGTTGCTGATGATCCCGAAAATCTCGCCGTCGGAAAGTTTCTGTGTGGACGGCAGCGTCATGTCGGGCGCGCGGGGGTACATCTGCCGCCCCATATCTGTGTTTCCACGGCCGTCATTGCCATGGCATTGCGCGCAGTGATCCGCAAAGTGGGCGCGGGCGCCCGCGAGGACCTCCGCGGAGGCCGGAAGCGGATCCTTCTGGCTCCGGGTTTTCGAAGGCATCGAGAAGTGCCGCAGCGTTCGGGCAATCTGCGCTTCAGCGGCCGTGGGTTTGTCGCGGGCGCTGAACCCGTAAACCAGCATGTTCCAGAGAAAAACGGCGCCGCCGATCAAAATAAGCAGGGCGACGGCGAGTCCAACCTTCTTTCTCCTCGTCATGACTTGCCTTCCTTCTTCGCCGGCATTGCATGGCCGGAGTGGCCCGACGCGGGGGCGGCCTCCGACATCCCGGGAACGCGCTGCGCCACCGTTCCTCGCGGGTGGCGGTACCAGTCCGTATCCGCCAGGTCTTCCCGAACCTTGACAACCGTCATCATTCCGCCCATTTCGATGGGACCAAAAGGGCCCCGAGCACCGCCCATCGAAACGGTGTTCCTGGGAATCCGGTCCGCCGTGACGTGCTCGATCATGTCGCCCATCCCATCCGCTCCCATGATCATCGAGCCGGGGACGAGCGCGCTCGCGGGTCCCTCCAGACCTTTCGTGTCCACGCCGATCAGGTTGGGGATCTCATGCCCCATCTGGTTCATCGTGTGGTGTGACTTGTGACAGTGAAACGCCCAGTCGCCCGGGTTGTCCGCGACGAACTCGATGTCTCTCGTGGCTCCCACGGGCACGTTGACGGTGGTCTCGGGCCACCAGGCCGATTCGGGGATGGGTCCGGCGTCGGTCCCCGTGACGTAGAACCTGTGGCCGTGGATGTGGACGGGATGAGAGTCCATCGTGAGGTTCGCCAGTCGGATCCTCACCCGGTCGCCCCGGCGTACCACGAGGTGGTCCGTGCCGGGAAACGCGCGGTTGTTGAACGTGAACATGTTGAAGTCGAGCATCACGGTGGGGTCCGGCGTCGCCGTGCCAGGCTTGATAAACCATTCGCCGAGCATGATCGCGAAGTCGCGATCGACCCGCCGCACAGCCTCGCTACGCGGATGAATGATGAAAAATCCCTGCATTCCCATCGCCAGCTGGACCATCTCGTCGAAGTGCGGGTGATACATGAGCGTGCCGGTCTGTCGGAGCGTGAACTCGTACGCGTAGGTCTCGCCGGGTGCGATCTTTGGCTGCGTGAGGCCCGAGACACCGTCCATTCCATTCGGCACAAGCACGCCATGCCAGTGGATGGAGGTCCCCTCGGAAAGCTTGTTCGTGACGAGAAGCCGGACACGGTCGCCCTCGACGACCTCGATCGTCGGGCCCGGGCTCGTCCCGTTGTAACCCCAGCAATTCACGACCAACCCGGGCGTGAACTCGCGCTTGACCGGCTCCGCGATCAAATGAAAGACCTTGACGCCATTCTCCATCTGAAAAGGCAGCGTCGTCAGATTCGGAGTGATCACCGGGGAACGGCCTCCCTGCCGGCGCGCTCCCGCCAGGCGGCTGCGATGTCCGTCCGTCGAGGACGCCGGACGGGCCTCCCCGCGGCCCATCACGGCGCCGCCAAGGATGCCGGCGAGACTCGACCCGAAAAGCTTTCTGCGTGAGATCACCTGGAGCCTCCTCTGATAGCGGATTCGTCGACCATGGTCCGGCGCTCGAGAGGCGACCGCCGGGAACGGTTGTCTTCCTCCGTTCCGCCAACGCCGTTTATGACGAGGTCGAAGTCGCTACGGGCCTTCCAGTAGTCGAGCTGCGCCTCGATGTATTCATGCCTCGCATTGATCTCGTTCTGTTTTGCCTGGAGGAGCTGAAACAGACCTAAGAGCATGGCGTTGTACTGGAGCGACGTCAGTTCGACGATTCGCCGGCGCCTCGGAAGCAGAACGTCCCGGTAATACTCGACCCGGGCGCGGGTGGAGAGAAGGCGTGCTCGAACGGCGCGGATCTCCGAGCCCGCTTCGGCCCGGACCGCCGCGAGACGCTGCTCCGCCTGGGCGAGGCGGGCCTCCGCGCGCGTCCGGCCCGCCCGCCCCCGGTTGAAGATCGGGATCGGCAGCTGGATCGAAGGCCCCGTCGTCTTCGTTCCATCGGACTCCCGCTCCTGGTGAACGCCCACCGAGATGTCGCCGACCACCGAGGTGCGGGCGATTGGAAGGGCGGCTTTCGCCGCCTCGACTTCCCTCTGCGCGATCGAGATGTCGAGCCGCCGTGACGTCAGCGAAGCGTCGATCTCCTCCTGAGAAAGTTCTCGGTCCGCGAGCGCCGGAAAATCCTCCCGCGTCTTCCAGTCGATCATCCGGTCGCGCAGGCCCATCTCCCGCAGAAGCTTCTCGCGGCGAACGAGCGCGTTTTCCTCTCCGCGCGCGAGATCGAGCTTGGCTTCCTCGTAGCGCGCCTGCTCGTTTTCGAGATCAAGATCGTTCAGGTTGCCCACCGAGTTCATGCGGCGCGCAAGCTCCGCGCTCGTGCGTGCGGACTCGACGATCGTCCGGTCCATCCCGACCCGCTGGAGCGCGGCGACCAGGTCGTAAAAGCTCTCGCGCACTTCGGCGCCGAGATGGATGACCTCGCCGGTGACACGCAGCTTCTCGGCCTCGAACGTCGCTTTCCCGACCGCGCGGCGGCGCGGCAGGAGAAAGAGATCGACCAGGGTCTGGGTGACCAGTACTTCGAATGGCCGGAACGGGCTCGCCGGGAACCGCAGCTCCGCCTCGGCAATCGGGTTTCGGATCGTGCTCGCTTCGATCAGATCCGCCCTCGCAATTCCGAGCTCGCCAAGAACGACCTGAAGACGGGGGTTGTTGATCATGGCGATCGCCACGGCCTTGTCGGCGTCGAGCTCGCCATGCAGCATGTCGGCGACCCGCGGGTCATCCGTCGATGACGCACCGCTCTTGAGCTCGAGGGACTGATGCGTTCTCTCCTGTACCGCTTTGCGAACGTCGTCGAGGCCCGAATCCCGCGGCACGCTCGCGCAGCCGGTGACGAGCAGAAGCGACGCTCCGAGAGGAACCAGAATCGCGCGGCTCATCGCGGCGATCCGGACGGCTTCGCGGGGGTCGGTGTCGGTGTCGGGCGAGTGTTGGGGCCGACAGAAGGCGGCCCGTCCATTTTCATTTTCCCGTGGTCCATCTTCACAGGCGCCGGCTCTTCCGATTTCTTCCCTGACCCCATGTCCATCCCTCCCTGCCCCATGTTCATCGCCGAACCCGCCTCGGCCGCCTTTCGAGATTCGTCGACGGATGCCGATTGAGGTGCGTCCTGCGGGTCTCCCTTCAGAGTTCCTGAAGGACTGAGGGCCGCAATCTCGCGGCTCGTGCGGGGGGACGCTGAAGCAGGAGCCGCCGTGTCGTCTTTCATGGGCATTCCCATCGACGGCGCACTTTTCGGCGCGGCCGACCCCGCGTTCATCTGCGACTTGTCGTGGCCCATCATCGCCGAGTGGTCCATCGTTCCCGAGGAGGAGGGCGACGCCGGCCTCGCCGCTCCGCCCATCTGCATGCCTGCCATGTCGTGTGTCTTCGCCGCGTGGTTCGTGGGCGCCCTGGAAGAAGTTTTCGGCGGCTCCGGCGCCATCTTCGACATGTCGTGGCCCATCGACGAGTGATCCATTGCCATCGGTCGAGGGGTCGGACCGGCCTCGCCCTGTGCCGAAGAGCCAGACGCCATGGTCGACATGTCATGACCTCCGGCCGAGTGATCCATGGGCTTCCGGGCCGGGGCCTGGCTTTCCCGTGGGGCGCTGCCGGCGACCGTTGGCGCCGAGTGCTCCCTGGCTGCGTGATCCAACGCCGTGTCGGGAGAGGGAGCCGACCCCGAGCCCGCCGGGACAGGAGAGAGCCCGGCTTGCGAGGAGATCTCGGTCGTGGGCCTGGCGGCGTCGCGGACAGCCGTTCCGTCCGCGTTCCGTCGCGGAGCGCCCCTCTCCTGACAGCCCGCGACGCCCAACAGAAGCACCGCACCGATCGCCGCGAGGCGGCGGGAGGTTCGGCCCCGGAATTCGATACCCGCACCGCGGTTCGAGACTTGTTGTCGAATGAATGGCTTCAAGGTTTTCTCCCCCGAACGACGACAGACGCTCACCCGGAATCGGGCGTGCGCAGGACCGACGAGGAAGAGAACTTAGAGGCGAAGAACGGAGAGGGGGTCGCCTCCCCAGGAGGAAGCGAGAGCACGAGGCCGCGAGACTTCCCGTCCAACTGTCTCAACTCCCGGGAGACCGGAAGCCGGAGCCGGCAGCGAGACGACGGAGAAGGATGGCGACTGGAGCTGGGAAACCGAGACGACGAGCGAGGATCTCATCGCGCTGTGGGCCTTGCCCGGACAGCCCGGAGAGTCGGGCGAAGACCGTGAATTCTGACCGCTCGTATGCTCCGAGCAACCTCGCAAAGCCCGATCGACGCTGCCCGCGACCGAGGATGCTCCTGCCATCGGAGCTGCCGCGCACCGCAGCTCACACGCGCCGACGAGCGAAGGAAACGCACCAACCCACAGGGCAAACAGGCCGGCGATCAGGCGTACGCGCATCGGAGTTACTTTAACCCCGGTCCACCGCGAGCGATTCCAGCAACTCGCCAGCGCGGAGTGGACTGAGACACTAAGAGGGAGAAGGTCACAAAGCCGGCACAGCAAGTTTCGATCCAGCTCCGAACTCCAATTTCGTAAGGCGGGTTCAGGAGTCGGAATATACTCCCGTAGAGTATAGTTTCCCCCGCTATGACACGAAAACCCACGCTCCCGACGATCGAGAATGTGTTCGTCCCGGACGAGCGGAAAATCCAGGTCCGCAAGAGGCTCAACCGGGCTCGGGGTCAGGTCGACGGCATCGAGCGGATGCTTTCGGAGAACCGCCCGTGTGCGGAAATCCTTCAGCAGATTGCGGCAGCGCAGGAGGCGCTTCGCGGAGCCGGCAAGCTGATGGTCCGCAACTACATGGAGAAGTGCGCGACCGAAGGGATCAAGGCTGGCCGCGAAAAGGAAGTTTACGACGAGTTTCTGGATCTCATCTATCGAATGGTTCGGTAGATGCATCAAGAGAGGCGACAGTCATGACGAAGCGAACACTGGTGTTCCTGGCAGGAGCCCTCATAGCCGCCGGCGCTGCGGCAGACACAGCAGGGACGACAAAGACGGCGAAGTCGGATGCCTGGACCTGCAGCCTGACAGGCAAGACCGTCCAAGCTTGCTGCTGCATTCAACAGAAGGACGGAAAGCTCTACTGCACTCTCGCAAAGAAAACGGTGGAATCGTGCTGCTGCAAGGCGGCCGTGAGCTCGGGGAAGAGCACCGCTGCCCGCTAAGCTCTATCCCTGTTTGACGTCTATCAATCTCCGGAGAAGAACATTTTGAATCCAACAGAGCTGCCGGTCGCCACACCGCTGCCCGCCAAGACAAGCCACGTCGATCCCGTCTGCGGAATGACCGTCTCCGAGCAGACTCCGCATCGTTTGTCTCTGAGCGGGACGGAGTTCTTTTTTTGCAGCGCGGGATGCCTGGAAAAGTTTCGGAAGGCGCCGCAGACCTATGCCGTCCCGGAGACGGCGAAAACGCCGCCAGTCGCAAAACAGGACGCTCCACCTGCTCCTGTGCGCTCGAGTGGGGCGTTCACGTGCCCGATGCATCCGGAGGTGCTCAGTCCCACCTCTGCATCCTGCCCGAAGTGCGGCATGGCGCTCGAGCCCGTCACGCCGACACCGGCCCCGTCCCGCTCACGGTGGACCTGTCCCATGCACCCCGAGATCGTTCGTGACGAGCCTGGAAACTGCCCGATCTGCGGAATGGCGCTCGAGCCGATGACTGTTTCCGAGGACGAGGGAGAGAATCCCGAGCTCGTCGACATGCGGCGGCGTTTCCGGCTCTCCGCGGTGCTTTCCGTCCCGCTCCTGTTCCTCGCGATGCGAGAGCTTCTTCCGGGTCAGGTCGGGATGGCGGTGATCCCCGGGCTCCCGTGGATCGAGCTCGCGCTCGCGACCCCGGTCGTTCTGTGGGGCGGCTGGCCCTTCTTCGTCCGTTTCGCTCAGTCGATCCGCAACCGCAGCCTGAACATGTTCACGCTGATCGGCCTCGGCGTCGCGGTTGCATATCTCTACAGCCTCGCCGGAGTTTTTCTCCCGAATCTTTTCCCGGCTTCGTTCCGCGACGCCTCCGGACAGGTCGGCCTGTATTTCGAGGCGGCCGCCGTCATCGTCACGCTGGTGCTCCTCGGACAGGTCCTGGAGTTGAAGGCCCGGAGCAGGACGGGCGCCGCAATCCGCGCACTTCTGGATCTCGCGCCGAAGACGGCCCGGCGTGTCGGCGACGATGGCGTCGAAACAGATATCCCCCTCGATCAGGTCGCGGTCGGAGACCGGCTCCGGGTGCGCCCGGGCGAGAAGATCCCCGTGGACGGATCGGTGCTCGAGGGCTCGACAGCCGTCGACGAGTCCATGGTGACCGGCGAGCCGATCCCGGTCGAAAAGAACCCCGGTGATCGTCTGATCGGAGCGACGGTGAACGGGAACGGGTCCGTGATTCTGAAAGCCGAGCGGGTTGGAGCCGAGACGATGTTGTCGCAAATCGTCCGGCTGGTCGGAGATGCCCAGCGGACGCGCGCCCCAATTCAGAGGCTCGCGGATGTGGTCGCCGGCTACTTCGTGCCGATCGTCATCGCGGTGGCGGTCATCACGTTCGGTGTCTGGGCGTTCCTGGGACCCGATCCGAAAATGGCCCATGCGCTGGTGAACGCCGTCGCCGTTCTGATCATCGCGTGCCCGTGCGCGCTGGGACTGGCGACTCCCATGTCCATCATGGTCGCGACGGGAAAAGCGGCGGGAGCGGGAGTGCTCTTTCGTAACGCCGAGGCCATCGAATCGCTGCGGAAAGTGGACACGCTGGTGATGGACAAGACCGGGACGATCACCGAGGGGAAACCGCGTGTCGCCGCCGTCGCGGCTCAGCCGGGATTTGACGAATCGGAGGTGCTGCGCCTGGCCGCGAGCCTCGAGCGCGGGAGCGAGCATCCGCTGGCGGCCTCGATCGTGGCAGCCGCCGCAGAGAGGAAGATCGAGCTCGAGGCCACTCAGGATTTCAAGTCCTTGACCGGGCGCGGGGTCACCGGGCGTCTGACGGACCGCCGGGTCTCGCTCGGCAATCGAAAAATGCTCGACGAGCTGCGGGTCGACTCGGGTCCTCTGGCGGCCCGCGCCGAGGAAATGCGGCGGGAGGGCCAGACGGCGGTCTTCCTGGCTGTCGACGGAAAGCTCGCCGGTCTGATCGGAGTCACCGATCCGATCAAGAAGTCGAGCGCGGAGGCGATCCGGCTCCTGCGGGACGACGGAATCCGGGTCGTGATGCTCACCGGCGACAGCACGACCACGGCGAACGCGGTGGCGAGCCGGCTCCGAATCGACGAAGTCGTCGCCGAAGTACTCCCGGAAGACAAGGTCAATGTCGTCAAGCGCTATCAGGCCGAAGGGCGATTCGTCGCGATGGCCGGTGACGGGATCAACGATGCACCCGCGCTGGCCCAGGCGCAGGTCGGGATCGCGATGGGCACTGGCACGGACGTGGCAATGGAGAGCGCCGGCGTGACCCTGCTGCGCGGGGATCTGATCGGGATCGTCCGCGCACGCGCTCTGTCCCGCGCAACCATGCGGAACATCAAACAGAATCTCTTCTTCGCTTTCCTCTACAACGTGCTCGGGATCCCGATCGCGGCAGGGGTGCTCTATCCGTTCTTCGGCCTTCTCTTAAGCCCGATGATCGCCGCGGCGGCGATGAGCCTCAGTTCGGTCTCCGTGATCGGCAATTCACTGAGACTGGGCCGGACTCAATCTTGAGAAAGCTCTGGCACTTTCCGCGCGAGGGTCCGCGGGGAGGCAGATGTCCCTGAATAGTCCGACCGGCGCCGGTTTGCAGGACCCGGCACCGGCACGGAGAAGCTTCAGGCGTTAACGCAGTCGGGGTGGCCGCATCCGCACTTGCCGTCGCCCGTTTTGTTACCTTGTGTACACGGATCCGAGCAGCATCCGCCCACTTTGGTCTCGTGACACTTGCACACCGAGTTCTTACACTTGCTCTGTTCTGCCATAAACGCTCCTTTAATAATAAATGAGATCGGTGCAAGATCTGGGCCCGTAGAGTTCCGCGGTACGCCACACATGGGACCGGTCAAATCTCATAGAGCGTCCAAACGACAGCGCCTGCAGGGCGGAATATTCAGAGCCTGTCGGATGCCGTGTTCTTGATAACTACAGACCATGCCGGCCATGCCGGTAGGCGAAAGGCCCGGGCCATCGTTTGAGAGGCGGTGGAATAAGAGGCGGTAGAAAGAAGACCCGAAGACCCTCTAGTTAGCGCGACTGAGCAGAGCCGGTGCTTACCGACGCCTGCCCGGCCCGGGATCAGGCTGCTACTGACAGTCCGGGTGACCGCACCCGAACTTCCCGCCGCTCCTCTTTCCCTGTGAGCAGGAATCGGAGCAGAATCCGTTCACCTTCACCTCCTAGCACTTGCACCCGGATGCTTTGCACTTACTCTGTTCGGCCATTTGAAACCTCCTGCCAGAACACCGTGCAAGTGCGAGATCATCTGAGAACGCTTTGTACCCGCCCGATGATCGCAGGCCTCGGAACCAGAGCACGTCAAAGTCGTACGTGCGTCGGCTTCCGCCGGCTCTGAAGGCCGAGGGAGTTCGCCGAGTCAATGACCAGGGGAGCCCCGCGGCATGTTCATTGCTGCTCAAGGGGCAAACGTCGGGCGAAGGCCCGGGCAGTGACGCGTCAAAACGAAAGGACCTTAAATGGATATGACGATTAAGACACCCGAAATGCCCCCCCTTGGACAAAAGGCTCCGGCAGAGCCGAAATCGGGCGCAGAAGCAGGTTTCGGCGCTGTACTCGGCCCAGACGGGGAGGCGGCCAGGATCCAAAAGGAAGCCGCCGGGTTTTTGAATGACGCCGGGGATCGGGGACGTGAGCTCGGCCACAAAGCTGAAGAAGCCTGGTCCGGCATCTCGTCCACAGTCGGCGGTTTCGTCGAGCGCGAGCCGATGCGGGGGGCTCTAACGGCATTCGGTGTCGGAATGATGATCGGTGTGGTCCTCGGAGTGATCGTCACGCG
>JBDTRB010000107.1:0-11079 GCA_039931865.1 Acidobacteriota bacterium
GAAAGAAAGACCGATGGCATCCAGGAAACTTCACTACCGCGTCGCGATCATCGGGTCCGGGCCTGCCGGATGGACGGCCGCCCTCTACGCGTCGCGCGCTGACCTCGAGCCCGTCGTCTTCGAAGGGCCGCAGCCGGGAGGGCAGCTGACGATCACGACCGAGGTGGAGAACTACCCGGGCTTCCGAAACGGGATCCAGGGTCCGGAGATGATGGAGATCTTCCGGGAGCAGGCCGTGCGCTTCGGGACCGAGGTCGTGCTCGACACGGTCGTCGAAGTGGATTTCGAGGCGCGGCCGTTCCGGCTGACGCTCGATGGCGGCGGGCGGCTCACAGCCGACTCGATCATCGTCGCGTCGGGCGCGTCAGCCAAGCTTCTCGGCATCGAGTCGGAGGCTCGCCTGATGGGCCACGGGGTCTCCGCGTGCGCGACCTGCGACGGCTTTTTCTTCAAGGGCAAGGAAGTGATCGTCGTCGGCGGAGGCGACACCGCGATGGAGGAGGCCACATTCCTGACGAAGTTCGCCCCGAAAGTGACGATCGTGCACCGGCGGGAGGACTTCCGCGCCTCGAAAATCATGCTCGACCGCGCCCGGACGAACCCCCGCATCCACTGGAAGTTGAACTCGGCCGTCCAGGAGATCCACGCGGACGCGGGGACCGTCACCGGGGTGACGCTGAAGGACACCCGCGACGGATCGATCTCTCAGCTCGCCACGCAGGGCGTGTTCATCGCGATCGGCCACTCGCCGAACACCGCGCTCTTCCGAGGAAAGCTCGCGATGAACGACGTCGGATACCTGATCGTGCACCACCCGACCACCCGGACGTCGGTGGAGGGAGTTTTTGCAGCCGGCGACGTGGCCGACCCGATCTACCGGCAGGCGGTCTCGGCCGCCGGCGAGGGGTGCAAAGCGGCGATCGACGCGGAGCGCTGGCTCCAGTCGTATGAAATTCACTGAGTTGACGTCCCGCGACCCGTACCCGCGCAACACCTCGCTCGGGTCGCTCGTCCTCTACGTGCTCGGCTTCATGGCGGTGCTGGCGGCCCTGGCGTTCGGCGCCGCCTGGCTTCTGCGGCGCTAGACTCTGAGAACGATTCCCAATCCCTGGCGTGGCTTGAAGGGCCTGCCGGGAGAAATCTGGATCCTCTGCTTCGCGAGCCTGGTCAACAAGGCCGGAACAATGGTTCTGCCCTTCTTCGTGCTCTACCTCACGCGCGAGAAGGGTTTCACCGCGGGTACGGCCGGGGCTTTTGTCCTGCTCTATGGGGCGGGTTCGCTCGTCGCCTCCCCGCTCGCCGGGCGCCTGGCGGACCTCTGGGGTCCCATCGTGATCATGCGCGCATCGCTGCTCGTCTCCGGCGCCGTGCTCCTCGTGTTTCCGTTCGCCCGGAGCCCTCTCGCGATCGGCGCGATGACGGTTCTTCTCTCGATGACGGCGGAATCCTTCCGGCCCGCGAATCTCACGATCTTCGGGGATCTCGTCGCGCCGGAGATGCGCAAAGCGTCGTTCGCCGTGAACCGGCTCGCAGTCAACCTCGGCATGAGCATCGGTCCCGCTCTCGGGGGACTCCTCGCGACGCTTTCCTTTCGGTGGCTCTTTCTGGTCGACGGGATCACCTCTCTGGCGGCCGGCGCGATCCTGGTCCTCTCGACTTTTCCCCCGCACCGCCGGACCGGCGACGCCGGGCCGGTCGGGGACGCCCTGTCGGACCTCGCGCACGGAGGCGGCGCCCACCGGGACGCGCGGCTGCTCCTCTTTCTCGCCGCCTTCTTTCCCGTGATGTTCGTGTTCTTCCAGCACATCTCGAGCATGCCGCTCTTCCTGGTGCAGAACCTCGGCCTGTCCGCCGCGATCTACGGCCTGCTGTTTTCCGTGAACACCGTCATGATCGTGCTGATCGAAGTGCCGGTGAACCTCGCCACCGCGGATTGGCCGCACCGGAGGACCCTTTCGCTCGGCGCGCTCCTCTGCGGAATCGGGTTCGGGGCTCTCGCTTTCGCCTGGAACGTCTGGAGCGTCGCCGCGACCGTTGTCGTGTGGACGTTCGGCGAGATGCTCCTCTTTCCGGGCATGGCGGACTACCTGACGGCGATCGCGCCTCCGACCCGCCGCGGCGAGTACATGGGCCTCTCGCAGATGACGATGGGACTCGCGTTCACTCTGGGCCCGTGGGGCGGGCTCGAGCTCCTGGGGCGCTTCGGCGGGCGTACGCTGTGGCTGACGATGCTCGCGTTCGGAGTCGTGTCCTCGCTGTTGCTGGGCGCGGTGGTCTCCCAGCGGAGGAACGAGGGGGTGGCGGGCGGAGATGGCCCGGCGGCTAGGCCTTCTTGACCTCTGTGTTTCAAACGCTGGCCGGAATGACCGCCCTCATCCGCGCTTCGTGTTCTTTGCCGTCGCGGGCTGACTTTGAAGCAGCCAGCACGGCCGCCGCCGGCGGGCGGCGCGCCTCGGTCTGTCTATAATCCAGTCGTTCCCCACAACTATGTCTCTCGTCACTGGATCCCGGCTTGGCCCGTATGAAATTCTGTCGCTCGCCGGAAGTGGCGGCATGGGGGAGGTCTATCGCGCCCGCGATCCAAAATTGAATCGAACGATCGCCATCAAAGTCCTCCCCGAAACGACGGCGGCCAACCCGGAGCGCCGCGCCCGTTTCGAACGCGAGGCGCAGACCATCGCGGCCTTGAACCACCCCAACATCGTCACCATCTATTCTGTCGAAGAAGCCGACGGTGTCCTCTTCCTCACCATGGAGCACGTCGACGGGAAATCGCTCGGCGACGTGATGGGCGAGGGCGACCTGCGGCTGGGGAAGATCCTCAGCCTCGCGATTCCCCTGGCCGATGCGATTAGTGCCGCGCACCAGAAGGGCATCACGCACCGTGACCTCAAGCCGGCCAACGTAATGGTGACAACGGATGGACGCGTCAAGGTTCTGGATTTCGGTCTGGCAAAGCTGGTCGAACCATTGACTATCGACGCCGGTGTCAGCGCGCTGCCGACAGAAGTGACGCGCGAGGGACAGATCCTCGGGACGGTCTCGTACATGTCGCCCGAGCAGGCGCGCGGCAGGGCGGTGGACGGACGCTCCGACATCTGGAGTCTCGGTGTCGTGCTGTACAAGATGGTGGCGGGGCACCCACCGTTCCAGGGCGAGACGTCGAGCCACGTGATCGTCGCTCTCCTCGAACACGAGCCCGAGCCACTTGCGCGCTTCGCGCCCGGGGCGCCGGCGGAGTTGCAGCGCATCGTGCGCAAATGCCTGATGAAAGAGCGCGACGACCGCTACCAGACGGCGCGCGATCTGATGCTGGACTTGAAGAACCTCCGCCGCGAGCTGGAGATGCAGAGCGAGCTCGAGCGCCCCGCCGCGCCGCACGGAACCGACGCGCCGACAACCCTGAGGGGTCGCGCCGCACCGACGCACACCGACGCAAGCGCCCCAGCCGGGCCGGCGCAATCAATACATGACGCCCCGCCGCCGCCTGAGGCCGGCGCGCGCCACTCATCGAGTGCCGAGTACATCGCTACTGACATCAATCGCCACAAGAAGGCCGTGATTCTGATCGCGGTGCTCGCAACGGTCGCCATCGCGGTCTCGATTCTCCTCCCTCGCTTCCGCAGCGAGCGTGCCTTGACCGAAAAGGACACGATCCTGCTGACGGACTTCGTCAACACGACCGGGGACCCTGTCTTCGACGGAACACTCAAGCAAGCTCTGGCCGTCCAACTCGGTCAATCTCCTTTTCTAAATATTTTCGCCGACGACCTTGTGCGGGGTTCGCTCAAATTCATGGGGCGCTCGCCAGATGAGCGCGTGACCAGAGACGTTGGGCGAGAGATTTGCCAGCGGCAGGGCTTGAAGGCAATGCTCGTGGGATCGATTGCAGGCCTGGGGAGTCATTACGTCATCACGCTGGACGCTATCAACGAACAAACGGGCGAAGCGATCGCGCGCGAACAGGTCGAAGCCGACAACAAAGAGAAGGTCCTTCATGCCCTCGGCGACGCGGCGGTGAAGCTACGAGGGAAGCTGGGTGAGTTGCTTCAATCAATCCAGAAGTTCGACGCTCCAATTGAACAGGGCACAACCACTTCGCTGGAAGCCTTCAAAGCCTTCTCCCTGGGAGTCGAACAGCAATTAACTGGCAAGCACCTCGAAGCCATTCCATTTCTCAGGCGCGCCGTCGAAATAGACCCTAACTTCGCACTCGCTTATGCCCGGATGGCGTCAATTTACTATAACAGCAGGCAGTATGATCTTGCCGCCGAAGCGTCGCAACGAGCATTTGAGTTGCGTGGACGAGTCAGCGAGCGCGAACGGCTCTATATCTCGGCGGGCTACTACGACAACGTCACCGGTGAATTGGAGAAATATCTCGATACGTTAGAACTGTGGAAGCGCACGTATCCGCGCCACGCCCCGCCGCACAACAATCTGGCTCTCAAATACAGCGAGTGCGGTCGTTTCGCTGAGGCGGTGGAAGAAGCGCGTGAGGCAATTCGCCTCAACCCGAATTCTGCTTCCGGCTACTCTCTTTTGGCTGGCGCCTTCGTAGGTCTCAATCGCTTCGATGAGGCTCAGGAGATCATCCGGCAGGCGCTGGCACGGAAGCTCGACACCACGGCCATGCACGGGACCCTTTTTCGGATCGCTTTCTTCCAGGGTGATGCGAACACGATGAAGGAACAGATCGCGTGGGTCAACGGAAAGCCGGATGACTATCTTGCCCAACGCTGGCAAGGCGAGGCTGTCGCGTTTTCGGGCCGGTTGCGAGAGGCCAGAGACTGGGCCGACCACGCCTTTGAGTTAGCTGCAACGCGAGGATTGAAGGATGTTGCCGCGCAGACGGCGGCAGGAGCCGCATCGCGGGATGCGCTTTGGGTGATTGCAGGCTGGTGACAGAGCAGACGGCAAAGGCGCTCGCCATATCGCGCCAGCAGCAGACGATGGTTCCTGCGGCCATCGCGTTAGCGACCTGCGGCGAGCTGCGTCGTGCACAGGCTATCGTTGATGAGTTGGCCAGGCGGTTTTCGAAAAACACTCTGCTCAACAAATGTCTGCTGCCGCTCGTTCAAGCCCGAATTGAACTGCAGAGAGGTAATCCGGCTCAGTCGATTCTGTTATTGGAGACGACCAGAGCTTATGAAGGATACGCTCTCTTCCAGATCGCCTACCTCCGCGGTCAGTCATACCTCGATCAACAAAGGGGAGCGGATGCCGCAGCCGAGTTTCAGAAGATACTCGAGCATCGGGGTTGGCAAGCCCTCTCTCCTTTATACCCGCTCGCGCATTTAGGGCTTGGGCGCGCGGCCGCCATGAGCGGCGACACGACGAAGGCACATAAGGCCTATCAAGATTTTTTCGCACTGTGGAAAGACGCAGATCAGGACATCCCGATTTTGCAAGAGGCCAGGCGGGAGTATGAGAAGCTGAGATGAGAGACAGCCGTTCAACGGCTCAGCATTCAACGTAACGAGGTCGATTTCAGGGTGCGAAAACCCGGCCACGCCGCCAGGTCGTACTCGTGAGCGCACACCAGTTAGTTGTCACTCCTCCTGATGTTTCTGTGAGCTGGCCCGATGGTCGTTCTGTAGTGAGGGATTCTCGGGAAATCACGTCAGAACGACCGTGTGTTCTCACTTCCCGCTCTCGGGAGGGCCCGGGGATACGCCGCACGAGTGACTTTGATGGCGAGCTGGCTGGCGCTGCCGGGATGGTCGGTGACGTAGAGAGAAATAACCGGTGTTCCCCGCATTCGCGGGCCGACTTTGAGGCAGGCAGGCAGGCCGCCGAAGCGCTCAGCGCGCGCCTTCATCGCGGCGCGGAACCGACCACGCCGATATTGGCGACGGTGTCGCCCCGCTTCATCGACGGGACGGCGCAGATGTAGAGGACGACTCCCGCCGCCGGAGAGCGGGGCTCAGACAGCGTCGTGCCGAAGAAGTCCGTGACCGTTCCGAGCTTCATTCCCTGCTCGACGTACGCGCCCCGCCGCACGAGCGGCCGGAAAAATCCGCCGCTCTCGGAGGCGACCGTTCGTACGGCGTTGATCCAGACGGGGTGGTCGACGCGTGACGGCTCGCCCGAAAGCATCTTGAAAAGCCGCATGACGCTCAGCGATCCCCGGACGAGGGCCTCGACGTCGTCGGCGTCGACGGTCCCGGCCGATCCGGCCTCCGCCGTGATCGAGGCCTTGCCCCGCGTCGTCGCCGTGTTCTCGAGATAGCGCGACGCGGCGGGATCTCGAGGGCGGTCGGTCGAAACGATGATGTGGTCGAGCCCGAACGCGAGCACCATCTCCCGCGACGCCGCGTCCAGTCGTTCGTTGCCGGTCTTCGTCCAGTAGCTGTAGGGACGCAGGCTCTCGTCGATGTCCCCCCCGTGGAGGTCGATCAAGTGGTCGCAGCGATCCACGACCTCCCGCGTCATCACGAAGGCGGCTCGCTCCGTCTGCGTGCCCTCGGCGCGGCCCGGGTAGAAGCGGTTCATGCTCTTCCCGTCCACAGGGTTGACGTGGAGCACCTTGTGCTCGAACGAGGGCAGGTTCACGAGAGGCACGAGGATGACCGTCCCGGTCAGCTCCGCCGGGTCCAGTCGCTCGGCGAGCCGCTCGACCGCCGCGATCGAGGCGTACTCGGTGCCATGGGCCCCGGCCACGATCGCCAGCACCGGGCCGGGCCAGGCGCCGTGAAAGACCATGACGGGTATGCGGGTGGCGGCGTCGCTCCCCGCCGGCACCTCCACGTATCCGTTGGCGCGATGTCCCCGGCCGGCCGTCGCCGTTCCCACCGTGAACGTCGGAAGGTCCTGGGCCGCCGCGGACGTCGCCGCGGCCGCGGCCGCGGCCGCCAGCGCCGCCGCCAGCAGGAGCGCCAGCATCGGTTCGCGCCCGCGGGCGCGAAACCCGGACGCGGAGGATCGGCCTCGCGGCGGTTTGCCGCGAGCCGCCTGAGCGCCTCCTGCGCGACAGCGTTGTTCTTCGCGGCCGACGCCGCGCGCGCGAGCCCCGCGAGAGAGAGCGAGCGGCCCGGCGCGTGCGCGAGCGACACTTCGAATTCCTTCTGCGCGTCCTCCGCTTTGCCCTGCGCCGCGAGAAGCTCTCCCAGGAGCTCGTGCGCGGGCTTGATCACGGCGGGAGGGCCGAACTCGAAGCTCATCGCGTCCTCCCCCGCCGCAGCTTCACGGGCGCGGGCGATCGCAGCCGCGGTTTTTCCCTTCTGGACGAGATCGAGAGCTTCGAGCTCGCGACGGAGCACCGCGGCGACCGAAGCGGCGTGCACGACCGAGCCATAGCCGCCCATGCCGCCGCCGCCGTGGGCGTGCGCTCCGTCTTCCGCCGGCGCGCCCGTAGCGGTGAGAGCAGGGAGAGCGGCGAGCGCAGACGCTATCCCCTGCGCGTCTCCCCTCTTCCACGCGCAGAAGCCCGAGACGAACACGTCTCGCGGCGCTTTCCCTTCGAGCCGCAACGCGTCGCCGGCGCACCCGGTCTCGATCGCGTAGGCGGCTCGCATCAGGGAGAGGCTCCCGAGGGCGCGCTCCGAGCCGCTCGTCTTCGCGTCGCCTTCCATCATCGAAAGGAGACGCCGCGCCTCCCCGAAGCGGCCCTGCTGCAGCCGCGCGTACTCGAGCCACTGCAGGGCGTGAAAATTCCGCTCGTCGACGCCGAGCTTCCGGCGTGCCACCCGGCCGTCGGCCGCCGCGACGGACGCCTCGTTCGAGGAAACGACGTCGCTCCACATCCCGGTCGCGAGAAAGATGTGGGACGGCATGTGGAGCGCGTGCGCGGCCGCGGGCGCGATCTTCGCGTACACCCGCGCGGGACGGAGCCCGAGCGGGGCGTGCACCGGGTCGTCATAGGAGTGGATGAGGTAGTGAACGGCTCCCGGGTGCAGCGGATTCGTCGCGAAGACCTCCTCCGCCAGTCCCGCCGCCTTCATGTAGATGGTGAAGTCGCGGTTCGGCTGCGAAGTTCCGAGGAGCGCCAGGGCATAAAAGGTCTTCGCCTCGAGATCGTCGGGATAGGCCTCGTGCAGCCGCTGCATGGCCCCGGCATAGGCGAGATCCCGGTCCCGCTTTTCTCCTTCGGCATAGAGCGTCTCGACCGCGTCGAGGTAGGCGCGCTCCCGGGCGGTCGGCGCCTTCGCGAGCCTGGCTTCGCGGGTCAAGCCGAGCTTCTCCAGCGCGGCGCGGGCTTTCGCCGCATCCCGCTGCATCCAGATCGGATGGTTCGCCGTCATCGCCTCGCCCCAGTACGCCATGACGAAGCCGGGCTCGGCCGCTTCGGCCGCCTGGAATTCCTCGGCGGCATCGTCGTACTCGAAGCTGTGCAGCAGGAGGACGCCGCGGACGAATCTCCCCTGCGCGGACGCCGATCCGGATGTCGGGAAGTCGATCCGGCCGAGGTCACCGGTCTGCCCTGTCTGCCCTGTCTGCCCTGTCAGCCCTCCGGCCAGAAGGAACAGCGCCGGCGCGATCCATCGAATCCGCATGGCCCCTCCGCTTTACGAAGGGCCATCGTACCTCCGGGCGGGAGGAGCGATCCTGCTCCGGGAATGGCGGCGGAACGCCCGCCGTTGCCTTTCATTAGGAAAACCATGAAGCCCCGCACCCTCCTTTTCGGAAGTCTTTTTGTCGGACTGCTCCTCGCCTCCCGACCCGCGCGAGCGGACCGCCTCTGGACCCTGCAGCTTCACGGTGGCGGCGTGGTGCTTTCCCTCGACCCGCCGGAGGAGCGAGGCAATCTGCTCGTGTTCCACCGGGCTCCCGAGGGAGCGCTCTCGAGCCTGCGGGCCGACACGGTCCGGAGGATCACGATCGCGAGCGGTCCCGCGAAAAAGTCGCGCCGGTCTCTCGACGGGCAGGTGCTGATCCTTGGCCACGACCTCGACGCGGACGAGCGCGAGGAGGTCGCGCGCTCCGAGAGATCGCCGGCGCTTCCCCCGCCGGAGACTCCGTACGACGACTTCGGGTACGTCTCGGCGTACGGAGGCGGAGGCGGAGGCGGGGGCTCGGGCTATAGGCCCGGGCGCGGACCCGGTGTCCGGCAGTCGGAGGGTGTGCGGCCCCTCGCGCGGCCGAACGGTTTTCCGATCGTGCCCGGCGCCGTCGGGAGCGATCCCCTCCGCGTGGGACCGAACGGGTTTCCGATCCTGGACCAGCAGCCTGTCACCGGCGGCCGCCTCGGCGGGCCGGGGCCCGGTCCGTCGCGAGGCTATCGCTCCGGCCACGCGCGGCGCTTCCCCGGTTAGCCCTCTCAGTCGGAACCCTCGATCCGCTTCGTCAACGCCGGGGTGCGTCCCGCGAGGCGCGCGCACAGCGCGATCTGGCCGCGGTGGTACTCCTCGTGCGAGATTCCGTGGTGCATCCAGGCGAGCCGGGTGCCCATCTTCCCGTCGAATCGACGGATGAGCTGGAGCATGTGAATCTCCCCGGCTTTGCGGATGCGGACGGCGCCTTCGGCGTGGCGGCGCCGCAGCTCGTCCAGAAGCTTCCGGCGGCTTAAAAGACGGGCGGAGCCGCGGCCGTGCTCGCGCAGAAGCTCTTCGTAGCTCTTGCGCTGAAAGTCGCCGTCGGGGCGGGACAGCTCGCCCGCCATCAGCCCTCCGGACTCCAGGACATGGCGGGCGAGCTCCGCGACCGTGCGGCTCTGTTCGCCCGGCCGGAACGCCATGTCCTTCTCCGGGAGGTTTCGGATCTCGTCGATGACACCGTCGCGTGCGAACCCCCACGCGTCGAGCGCCTCCTCCAGCAGATTCGTCATCTCAGCCGACTCCCTTCATCGCTCCGGGTCTAGACTGGGCGAAAACCTGGCACCGGATCGTAACGAAAGGAGCTTCCCATGGCTTTCCCGATGTCGCGGCGCCGCTTCGCCGGCGCGGTGGGAGCGGCCCTCGGCGCCTCGCTCTTCCCGTCTCCGTTCGGCGTTTCGCGCGCTCTCGGCGCCCCGGCGCGGGGTGAGCTGACCGACCGGATTCTGCTCGACGCGAACGAGAATCCCTACGGTCCGTCCGCGTCGTCGCTCGACGCCCTCGCGCGCGCGGGACGCGCCGCGGGACGTTATCCGGGCGCGCTCGAGGAAGAGCTGAAGGCGAAGATCGCCGCGCATCACGGCGTCTCGGAGGATCACGTGGTGCTCGGCTGCGGCTCGAGCGACATCCTTCGCATGGCGGGCACCGCATGGCTTGCGCCGGGCCGCAGTCTCGTGGCCGCCGAACCCACCTTCGAAGCGGTCCTGTCCTATGCCGGAGTCACGCACTCAGACACCACACGGGTACCACTGACCTCGGACCACCGACACGACCTCGACCGCATGGCGGCGGCCTGCAACGAGCGCACCGGGCTCGTCTATGTGTGCAATCCCAACAATCCGACGGGCACGATCGTGAGCGGCGATGCGCTCGAGGCGTTCGTCGCGAAGGTCCCCTCCTCGGCGACGGTCCTGATCGACGAGGCGTACCACCACTTCGTCGAGAACCCCGGGTACAGGACGGCGATGGCGATGATCGAGCGGCACCCGAACGTCGTCGTCGCCCGGACTTTCTCGAAGATCTACGGCATGGCGGGTCTGCGCGTCGGCTACGGCGTGGCCGCGCCGGCGACCGCCGCGACACTTCGGGGGCACGCTTCGTGGGACAACGTGAACCTCGCCGGGCTTTCGATCGCCATCGCCAGCCTCAAGGACGCGGACCTCGTTCCGAAAAATCGCCGCCTGTTGAACGACACGCGCAAATGGTTGTGCGCCGGGCTCGACCGCGACGGACGGCGCTACATCCCGTCGGAGGCGAACTTCCTGATGATTCACCTGGGATCAGAAGTCACGCCGGTGATCAAAGCGTTTCGGGAACAGCGGATTCAGGTGGGACGGCGGTTCCCGTCTCTGTCGGACTGGCTGCGCGTCTCAATCGGGACGCGGGAGGAAACCGCGACGTTTCTGACGGCCTTCCGGAAGATCGCGTCGAAACGGGCGGCGGCCTAACCGTCGCCTCCGCTCACTGCGGGGCCTGCCGTTCGCCGCGGGCGAACGGCACCGCCGGGCGGCTCGCCTGAGGACTCGACCGCCCGGCTGGCCCCTTC
>JBDTRB010000108.1:0-11031 GCA_039931865.1 Acidobacteriota bacterium
CCGCCGACCTCGTGTTCGGCGCGCACTCTCAGCTGCGGGCGCTGTCGGAGGTCTATGCGAGCGACGACGCGAAAGAGAAGTTCGTGCGCGACTTCGTGGCCGCCTGGAACAAGGTCATGAACCTCGATCGATACGATCTTCTCGCAGAGGCGCGAGGAGGACGGCGGCGCGCCGCGGCGAGCGCCTGAGCTCGGCTGTCTGGCCATCGCGGACCTGGTGGGGGACCTGGTTGGGGGACCTGGTTGGGGTCAACGCTGAATCACTGCGTGTGCAGGAATGCAGCCTTGACCCCTTTCCCCCTCTTTCCCTCTTGGCGAACCAGAGCTTTCTGGAGTCAGCCACTGGACGCTGCTTGGCGGAGAATCTAAATGGGGGCTTCCAATCTAAATGGGGTCAACGCTGAATCGCTGCGCTGCCGAGGTGCGCTCCGACGGACTCGACGAGTTGACGGGTTGAGCTTTTCTCCGCGAGCTCTGCTTCCAGACGGCGGACATCGCGGACGAGGGTTGTCCCGTGCTTTCCAAAATATGCTGCCGTCTTCGTCAAGGGTATTCGCCCTCGCTGTCTTCCAACGTAGCCGGTGATCGCTCTTAGCCGCCAATCGGAGCGGCGGTCAGGCGAGACTCCGAGGGCGGTCGCCGCCAACCCCGCTACTCGCTCCGGCGTGAGCGACCGCACGACGACTTCCGGGTCGGACGCATGTTTCGCGACTCGGGCAGCAAACTTCTCATCTCCTCGGATGACCTGAGCGAACGTCTTTACATGGGCATAGCCGGCTCCGCGAGCTCCTCTGGCCATCAGCGCAACGTAGGCGCGAACAGCGGCTCCGCGCCGACCCGCCAGGATCGAGAGAACAAAATCCGTATCCAGCCATGCCGACGCCCCGGATGTTCGGTAAGCGAGATCACTCGACCAGCGGAAATCCTCCGGTCTCTCAACGATTCGCGCCTTGACCGGGTTCTCATGGATATACCGGACGAGCGCCAGGAGATATCGGTCCTTCTGTACCAGGAAAGCCTTGTACCGCCCCTGGAAGAGATGCCCGACCCGCCCGTGGCGTCGGTTGAAGGCCTGCGAATAGGAGCCGTGCAACGCGAGCATGATCCGCGAGAGCGGGGTGTCCGAGGTCTCGACGGCCAGATGGACGTGGTTTGTCATCAGGCAGTACGCATGCACTCGAAACGCGAAACGCTCCCGGTATCGCGCAAGATGATCTAGGTAGCTGGCCCGATCGACGTCGTCCCGAAAGATCGGCCGCCGCTCGTTGCCCCGGGCGGTGACGTGGTAAAGCGCTCCCGTGTACTCGACGCGCAGAGGTCGCGACATTGATACCTTTTCACAAGGTTGCTCGCTGTCTAGTTGTCGCGACGGGCCCGAGCGCGTATGGGGACGCGCAGCGATTCAGCGTTGACCCCTTCTGCGCGGCCTTCTGCGCGGCCAGTGTCGCGGCCGGCTCGATCGCGTATGGGAACGCGCAGCGATTCAGCGTTGACCCCTTCATCACCCCGTATGGGAACGCGCAGCGATTCAGCGTTGACCCCTTCATCACCCCCTTCATCACCGCAGCGATTCAGCGTTGACCCCTTCATTACTCTTCCTTCATTACTCTTCATCACTCGGGATCCCTCTTCTCTCGGCAGTGGCGCGCTCGTATTACCCGAAGCTGCGCAGTACATCTCGTAGAGGTCAGCTAGTCGGGGAGCCAGGTGTGGCCGCTTCACTTCGCGCCGGCAACCAGCTTCTGGAATCGCGGGTTTCCGCGCAGCGGGTCGAAGTTGGGGTCGATCCTGAGCCACCCGGGCGTCAGGACGTACGGGATTTTCAGCAGCGGCTCCAAGTGGTCGAGCGCCTTCTCGAACTCGCCCACGCGGATGTAAATCCGCGCGAGCTGGTGCTGGTAGTAGGGGCCGTCGTACGCGCTCCTGGACATGGGCACGAGAGCCGCGCCACGCTCTCCTTCCCGCACCGCCTCCGCCTTGCGTCCCAGGAAGGCGAGCGCGAGACCGCGGAGAACATGTCGCGTTGCATCGTCGGGCGCGTCCCGAAGCTGAGCGTCTGCCGCCTCGCGCGCCGCCTCCGCGTACTGCCGCGCCTTCACCGCGTCGCCTCGGAGCATGGCGGTCTCGGCGAGCGAGATCGCCCAGGCGAGGCGGTCGTCGCCGAAGGTTGCCGGAGTGAGACTGAGGAGCAGGGTCTGCCGCTCCTCGTCCAGCACCCAGGTCAGGTGGTTGTACGTCGCCAGGTACGCGACCAGCGCGTTCGGCGCCACCTCGCGCGGCGCCTTTTCGAGAACGGACCGCGCCCCCGCGAGGTCTCCCTGCATGAGAAAGAGAATCGTTTTGGTCTCGAGGATGCCGAGTGATTGCGGCGCGAGCGCCAGGCCCCGGTCCGCCGCCTCGCGCGCCTCGGCATAGTGCCGAAGCAGGAGGAGCGTCCGCGCCAGGCGCCTCGCCGTCAAAGCGGAGCGCGGGTCGATCGTCTGCGCCTGACGGAGGGAAGCAAGACCGTCTTCCCAGTTCCCCGCGTTCTCCTGCGCGAGGGCCGTTGCGACGAGCAGTTCGGCATCCCGCGGCGCATTCTCCCGACCCAGAGCGTACTGTTCCGACGCCCGCGGCCAATCCCCCAGAGTGGACTGATAGTAGTCGCCGAGAGCGAGATGAGCGGCGGGGAGGCCCGGAGCAAGGGACAATGCCCGCTCGGCGGCGGCCCTGGCCAGCTCGCGCTCCGCCGGGATCGGGACGCCGTTGGCATAGTTGAACGAGTGGGCGCGTGAAAGCTGCGTCCACGCTTGCGCATAACCGGGATCGAGCGCCACTGCCTGCTCATAGTGAGCGATGGCCCGCCGCAGGCTGGTCGGATCGGCAGCGGCCAGGCTTCGCGAGGCCTCCTCGCCCCGAAGGAAGGCGTCGTAGGCGGGGAGGTTCTGAGCGGGTTTCTCGGAGAGCCGCTTCTCTTCGCCCGCCCCCAGCGCGACGCCGAGAGCCTGAGCGACCCGTGTCGCGATGTCCGACTGCACCTGAAAGACATCGGTCAACGCCGCGTCGAACGGCTGCTGCCATTTCGAGGTCGGAGCGTCCGGGCGCGTCAGGTCCACCAGCTCAGGGCTCACATGGACCCGGCTCGTGGTTCCCCTCTTCTCCCAGCGTATCGTCGCCGTCAAGAGATAGGAGACGTTCAACTCTCCGGCAATCTCCTCGGGCGTCTTCGTCGTCTTCTTGTAGGGAGTCGAGCTGCCTCGGGCGATGACCTGGAGGCCCGGCAGAGACGTCAGCTTGCCGCGCACTTCATCCGCGATGCCGTCGGCGAAATAGTCGTCCTCGGGAGCGCCCAGGTTCTCGAACGGCAGGACGGCGAGGCGCTTCAAGCCTCCGGCCTCGCTCCCGCCCCGGGGCGGCCGACGCAGAAGCAAGACGCCCGCGATCGCGAGTGCGGCGACGACCGCGGCGCCGGCTGCAACGATAAGGACGCGCCTCTTCCCCCACGGACCGGCCGTCCTCGCCTGCGGGCCGCTCGTGAAAGTCGAGCCCGGCGAGGATGCAACCGAGAGAGCGAACACGATGTCCTTCGCCGACTGGAAGCGGTCCTCCGGATTCTTCTCCAGACAGTGCCGGACGACATGGTCAAGAGCCGGCGAAACGCCCCTTCCGGATTCCGACAGCGGCGGCGGATCGTCGCGAAGGATCGCGGCGTTCGTGTCTCCCGCGGTGTCGCGCCGGAACGCCCTCTTGCCCGAGAGCAGCTCGTAGAGGATCGTCCCGAACGAGAAGATGTCGCACCGCTGATCGATCGCAAGGCCCCGCACCTGCTCCGGCGACATGTAGCCCACCGTCCCCATCACGGTTCCGCGCACGGTGTTAGACGAGCCGAACGGGGCGCTCGTTTCGTCCGACGGGGCAACGGCCTCGATCCTCTTCGCGAGGCCGAAGTCGAGGATCTTGACGTGGCCGTCTCTGGTGACGAACACATTCTCCGGTTTCAAGTCCCGGTGGATGACTCCCTTCTCGTGGGCGGCGGAGAGCCCCTTCGCGATCTGAAGGGCGTAGTCCATGGCCTGGTTCTGCGGGACCGCACCCGTGTCCAGTTTGCCCCGTAGGGTCTCGCCTTCCAGAAGCTCCATGACGGCGTACGCGATTCCGTCCTCGTTGCCGAAGTCGTGAATCGCAAGGATGTTGGGATGCGAGAGCGCCGCGACCGCCTTCGCCTCGCGCTCGAACCGCGCCAGCGTGTCCGGATCGCCGGCAACGGAGGCCGGCAGGACCTTGATCGCCACGTCGCGATCGAGCTTGGAATCCCGCGCGCGGTAAACCTCTCCCATCCCGCCCGCGCCCAGAGACGACAGGATCTGGTAGGGGCCGAGGCGAAAGCCGGCGGAGAGCGTCATCGGCTGTCGAAGACTACAACGCGGCGACGGGGACCGTGACCCGGATACCGGCAAGGCGCGTGCCTTCGAAGGCGAGCCGCGCCCCGCGAGTACGCGCGCGGAAAGGACGCGGCGTCGTTTTGCTAAAAATCAGCCTCGTGACCAGGCGCCTCACCCCCGGGCCCTGAGACTCCTGTTACTTGCCCGGGGCGACGAGCTTCTGGAACCTCGGGTTGTTCCGGAGCGGATCGAAATTGGGGTCGATCGCCAGCCACCCGGGCGAGAGGTAGTAAGGGATCTTCAGGAGCGACTCCAGTCTGTCGAGCGCCTTCTCGGGCTCGCCGACGAGCATGTAGATCCGAACGAGCTCGTGCTGGTAGTAGGGTCCTCGCTCCCCATCCTTATCCACCGGATCGAGGGCGACGCCGCGCTCTCCCTCCCGAATGGCTTCCTCTTTTCGACCGAGGTGCGCCAGCGCGAGGCCGAGAGCGACGTGGAGCCGCGCATTATCGGGTGTTTCGCGAAGCTGCTCCTCGAATGCCTCCCTCGCCTGCTGCGCGTAGGCGCGGACGTTCGCCGCGTCGCGCTCGAGGGCGTACGCCTCGTTCAAGCAGCGGGCCCATGTGCCCCGGTCGTCGTCGAACGCGCTCGGCGGGAGCCGCAGGAGAAGCCCTCGCTGCTGCTGGTCGAGAACCCAGGTGAGATCATTGACGTTCGCCACGTAGGCCACGAGCCCGGTCGGCGCGACATCTTTGCGAACGGCATGGATCACCGCCCTGGCGCCGGCGAGGTTTCCCTCACCGAGAAACGTCATGGCCGTCTCCCCGATCAGACTCAGATTGGCGGGAGTGAGTGCGAGCCCGCGCTCGAAGGCTTCCCGCGCTTCTGGATAGCGCCGGAGACGTTGGAGCGCGAAGCCGAGAGCCGTTAAATTGGTCGCCGACCGGGGATCGATGCTCGCCGCCAGCCTCAAGTGTTCGACCGCCGCATCCCAGCGCCCGAGGCCCTCTTCGGCACGCGCCGTTCCATAAAGGAGATCGGCATTGCCGGGCGCAACGCGCCGCCCCTTCGCGTACCACTCCAGCGCGCGGTGAAAATCTTTGGAAACTAACCGTTCGTAGCGTCCGAAGGCAACGTACGCCTCGGGGCTGTTCGGTGCCAGCGCGATCGCCTTTTCCGCCGCCTCCCTGGCACGCTCCGCGAGCGCGAGCGTCGGCGTACTGGTGAAATACAGGATCGAGTTGTCCGAGGAGACCCGCGCCCACGCCAGCGAAAAACCGGGGTCCCGCGCTACGGCCTGCTCGTAGAAGCCCAGCGCTTTCCGAATGCTGGGCGTATCGTCACCCGTGCTGTTCGTGACCTCCTCGCCTTTGAGGAAAGCGTCGTAGGCGGCGAGGTTCTTCGTCGGTCTTTCGGAGAGCCGCTTTTCTTCGCCCGCTCCCAGCGCGACGCCCAGGGCTTGAGCGACTCGGGTCGCGATCTCCGACTGCACCTGAAAGACGTCGGTCAGCGACGCATCGAATGGATGCTGCCATTTCGACGTCGGGGCGTCCGGCCGCGTCACGTCCACCAGCTCCGGGCTCACGTGCACGAGACTCCGGCCACCGCTCTTTTCCCAGCGGACCGTCGCGGTCAGGAGATACGAGACATTCAGCTCTTCGGCGATCTGCCGGGGCGTCTTCGTGGTTTTCTTGTAGGGCGTCGAGCTGCCGCGCGCGATCACCTGAACACCGGGAATGGTCGTCAGCTTGCCGCGAATTTCGTCCGCGACGCCGTCGGTGAAGTAGTCGTCCTCGGGAGCGCCCAGGTTCTCGAAGGGTAAAACGGCCAGGCGCTTCACGCCTCCGGCCTCGTTTCCTACCCTGTGCGTCGGCCGCAGGAGCAGGGCAATCGCGAGTGCGGCGGCGACGACTGCGGCGACGGCCACGAGAACGCCCTTCTTTCCGAAGGAAGGGGTCGTCGTCGCCTGAGGGCCGCTGGTGAAGCTCGGCGAGGACGAGGCAACCGAAAGAGCAAACACGATGTCCTTCGCCGACTGGAACCGGCTGCTCCGCTCCTTTTCCAGACAATGCCGGACGATCTGGTCGAGAGCGGACGAGACGTCCCGCCCCGATTCCGAAAGCTCGGGCGGCTCGTCCCGCAGGATGGCCGCCATCGTGTCGCCTGCCGTGGGCTGGTTAAACGCCCTCTCGCCCGAGAGCAGCTCGTAGAAGATCGTCCCGAAAGAGAAAATGTCGCAGCGCTGATCGGTCGGAAGCCCGCGCACCTGCTCGGGCGACGTGTAGCCGACCGTCTCCGTCGCGTTTCCCGTGTGGCCGGGGACGGTCGGTCCGCTCGTTTGATCGTCGGGCGAGACTGCCTCTTCCTTCATTGCCAGGCCGAAGTCGAGGATCTTGACGTGGCCGTCCCCGGTCACGAACAGGTTCTCGGGCTTCAAGTCCCGGTGGATGACTCCCTTCTCGTGGGCGGCGGAAAGGCCCTTCGCGATTTGAAGCGCATAGTCGACGGCCTGCTTCTGCGGGATGGGACCCGTGTCCAGTTTGCCGCGAAGAGTCTCGCCTTCCAGAAGCTCCGTGACCGTGTAGGACACTCCGTCCTGATTGCCGAAATCATGGATCGCCAGAATGTTGGGATGAGACAGGGCGGCAACGGCCTTCGCCTCCCGCTCGAACCACGCGAGCGCGTCCGGATCACCGGCGACGGAGGCCGGCAAAACCTTGATCGCCACGTCGCGATCGAGCCTGGAATCCCGTGCCCGGTAAAGCTCTCCCGTTCCGCCATCAGAGAGCGGCGCGAGGATCTCGTAGGGGCCGAGACGGATCCCGGGGGAGAGTGTCATCGGATGACGGCGCGAGGATTCTAGCTCCGACCTCGGTCATCGCCCCCAGGCGAAATCCTCCACCTCCAATGTGTCCACCATCTGCAGGGATGTGGGGTCCCCCTCACCCGGCTCCGCCGGGAGAAGGGGGCCACTCTCCGCCAGGGCCGGCTCGGCGGCGACCCACGTGCCCTCGAGCGCGGCTACTGTGTCGTCTGAGACGTGCCCGTCCCTCCCGTGATCGGCGACCAGTGCGAGGAACGGACCTTCCACTTGCCCGCTTCCTTGACGAAGACCTGAGTGACCCTGGTCATGTAGTGGTTCACCGCCGCGGAAGTTTTCGGCTTCATCGAACCCTCCGAGTAGTAATTCGCCACGGCGGCCTGGCCCTCCACGAGTGTGATGACCCGGATGTTCTTGACCATGATGGAGATCGTCTCGTACTCATCCGGTCGGCCCGTGG
Organism: Acidobacteriota bacterium; assembly: GCA_039931865.1. Lineage (GTDB taxonomy): Bacteria > Acidobacteriota > Thermoanaerobaculia > UBA5066 > Gp7-AA6 > JALYUA01. The sequence goes on from JBDTRB010000108.1 coordinate 7,642, forward strand.
GCGCGATCTCCTGCAGCAGGCCTCCGCTCGACCAGAATTCCAGGGCGCCCTTGGACGAGTAGTTGTCCGGGTTACTTTTCAGGTTCTTGTTGGAGAACGCATTCGAGGCGACGATCGTCTCAGTGACCTCTTTCTCTGTCTGGGACTGGGCAATGGCATAGCTCGAGCCCAACGTCAGGGCCGCAATCGCGAATAGGACGGTGTTCTTCATGCTTCTCAACCTCCGTTTCGAGTAAACGAATCGACTAACTCCAACCGCTTCATCGGATTCTCGACGGGATCGTAGCAGGTAAAGAACGCCACCCTGAGACTGAGAGACAACCACCAACCATCAACCATCAACCATCAACCATCAACCATGAACCATCACGGGACAATTTCGAAACGTCGAGTTCCCTTCGGTCGATACAGCTCGAAATCTATTCGAATTTGATGATTACCTTGCCTCGAGCGGCCGCCCGGGCATCAAGACAAGGCTGACCCTGACCCGCTTCCGACCGGGCCGCCGTCGATTATTTCGGGATCGCGCACCCCGCCTCCCGCCGGGAGGAGAAGAACAATTCCGGCAATCTCATCCATCGGCTACTTGAACAGCCTCATTTTCTTCAACAGCGCGGTGAACCGCGGGTCGGCGCGGATCGGATCGTACGAGGGGGTGAGCAGCAGGGCCATCATTCCCGTTCGGGCTTCATACGCCTTGTCCAGCCACGCGAAGGCCTGATCCTTCTCGCCGAGGTTAGCGCAGATCATCGCCATCTGATCGGGCGATACGTAGCGGCGCTTCGACAGGTCCAGGAACTCCTGGAGGATCTCCCGGGCTTCCGCGGTCTTCCCCATCCGTGCAAAAGTGACCGCCTGCCCGGCGACGGGTGCTCCGGTGATCTTCTGGATGCGCTCGTATTCCGCCGCCGACTCGGAGTACATCTTCTTCTCCCGATAGGCGATGCCGGCCCACGAATCCAGGTAAAAGAAGTTGGGGTCGAGCTCCTCCGTCTTTTTGTGCTGCGCGAGAACGTCATCGTAGCGGCGGGCCAGGCACAGGCAATACTCGCGCGTCCAATTCGGGAACGGGGACAGGGGATCGAGAGCGATCGCGCGCTGTGTCTCAGCCAGGCCTTCGTCCCACCGTTTCAACGCGCAGAGGGTCAAAGCGTAGAAATTGTGCGCGTCCATCGAATTCGGATTGTCCCGAATCGCGCGGCGTGACGCTTCCTCGGAGGCTGCGGGGTCCCAATCGTAGAAAAACAGGATGGAAGCCAGCACGCTTCGCGCTTCGACATTCGAGCTGTCCAGCTCCAGCGCCTTCAAGGCCGCGGCCTTCCCCTTCGGGTTCGCCTCCCTGGGGGGGAAAACCAGGTCGGCGAGCCAGGCCCACGCGAACGCCTGGCCGGCGTAGGCGGGCGCGTAGTTCGGGTCCTTCACCAGCGCCTGCTCGAAGTAATCCAGGGATTTCCGCAGACTGTCCTCGGTCTGCTTGAACATCAGGAACCGCCCGCGCAGGTAGAGGTCGTGTGCCTCGGCATTCTCCGCCCGCCCGGCCGGACCCGCTGCCGGCGCGCTCGCGCCAAGCGTGAGCCGGAGCGCCGCAACGATGGCCGCCGTGATGTCGTCCTGAACCTGGAAGACGTCCTTCGCCTCCCGCTCGTATCGCTCCGACCAGATCGCGAGTCCATCGGTTGTGCTCACGAGTTGCGCAGTCACCCGAAGCTTCGACCCGGCCCGACGCACGGTCCCTTCCAGCACCGATGCCACGTGGAGCCTGGCGCCGACTTCTCTCGCGTCCGCGGGCTTTCCCTTGAAGGTGAAGGCCGAGCTCCGGGCTGCCACCCGGAGGCCGGGCACCTTCATGAAAGCGCTGGCCAACTCATCGGTCATTCCGTCCGAGAAGTATTCGTCATCGCTGCTCGCGCTCTGGTTGACGAAAGGGAGGACCGCGATCGATTGAGCGGGCCCGGGCGCCTGCGAAACGATCGGCGCTCGGTCCGCCGGAGGCGCCTGCCGCCTCTGCCAGAGCATGACGGCCGCAATCGCAAGCGCAGCGCCAACCGCGGCGGAGAGCCACAGGCGCCGGCGCGCGCGGGGCGGCGGGGCGTCCACTCGCACTCGCAGTCGCGGCGCGGACGGATCCGGCGGACTGGAGGGAGCCGGTGGCGCGGACGAGAAAGCCGGCGGGGCGGACGATAGAGCCTGCGGGGCGGGCGACGGCGCCTGCGGCACGGGGGCTCCGGCGGAGCTCGCGGGGGTTTGAACGGTCTGCTCCAGTTGATGCCGCGCCTCGCCGATGTCGCGCAGCCTGCGCTTCGGATCGCGCTCCAGGCATCGCGCGAGCAGCGCGCGCACGTTCGCCGGAACGGCGGCGGGCAGCGCCGCAAGGTCCGGCTCGCGCGTGAGGACGGCGACGATCGTGTCCGAGACCGTCTCCGCGGCAAAGAGATGGCGTCCCGTGAGCATCTCGTACAGGACGACTCCGAACGCCCAGATGTCCGCCCGCTTGTCGACGGCGCGGCCGCGCGCCTGCTCCGGCGCCATGTACGCCGCTGTGCCCATGATGGAGCCCGCTTCGGTCAGGCCCCTGTTGACCGTCGGTATCGAAGTGGGGCTGGATGAAACAAAGGGATCGTGCTCAGCGGCCGCTTGCTCCCTTCCGGCCGCGTCGCGCGGCCGGGCAGATGCCAGGCCGAAGTCGAGGACCTTCACCACACCGTCGTCGCGCACCTTCACGTTCGCGGGCTTCAAATCCCGGTGGACGATGCCCGCCTCGTGCGCGGCGTCGAGGGCGTCGACCATCTGCCTCGCGATCGACAGCGCCTCCTCGAGAGGAAGGCCGGGCGCGCTTGCGGAGGTCCCGCGCAGCATCTCCTCCAGGGTCTGCCCGGGCACGAGCTCCATCGCGAGCGCGCGGACGTCGCCGGACTCCTCGACCCCGAAGATCTGCGCGATGTTCGGATGATTGAGCGAGGCGAGCACGATGGCTTCGCGTTCGAAGCGCGCGAGCCGATCAGGATCCCGCGAGAACGCCTCCGGCAGAATCTTCAGGGCGACGTCGCGCTGGAGCTTCGTGTCGCGAGCGAGATAGACCTCGCCCATCCCGCCGGCGCCGATGGCGGCGGTGATCCGATAGTGGGCGATGGTCCGACCGATCACGGCTCTGTCCCGCCCTGCGCGGCCGGAATCTCCAGTCCGGCCTTGCGGAGGCCGTCGATCAGACGCTCGCAGTATTCGGGATTCCACCAGTTCGCCGCCACCACGCGCACGACACCCGGAAAGTCCGGCTTGAGCGCAAGCAGTTCCCCGAGCGCCTTCCCCGCCGCTTTGGTTTCCCCGAGCTGGCCGTACGCGGCCGCCATCATGAAGTGCGCGCCGATGTGGCCGTGCATGTTGACTTTGAGC
>JBDTRB010000109.1:0-10902 GCA_039931865.1 Acidobacteriota bacterium
TCCCGCATCGAGAGGCTCCTCCCTCCCTCTGGTCGGGAGACTCCTCTCGATGCGACCTTAACCACCATGTCGACGGAAGCGCAGCTCCGCTCCCTCTCCCCGCGCGCCGGGGGAGAGGGCCGGGGTGAGGGGCGAAACTTAATTGGAAAACGGTGGGATGAACCTATCTCGCTTGCGGCGTCCGCGGGAGAGGGTTGGGGTGAGGGGCCGGCAGGGAGGAGATGTTGTTCGGTGTGGACGCGGGAGCCGATCTCGCCGCTCGCCGGACCCGGAGGGACCGTGGTCAGCGGCCCGCCGCGAGTGCGAGACCGGCCCCCGCTACATATAATCGGCTCGTCCGCTGAAAAGACCGATCTCAGAGGAGCACGCATGTCCGGCCACAGCAAGTGGAGCACGATCAAGCACAAGAAGGGCGCGGCGGATGCCAAGCGCGGCCGCATCTTCACCAAGCTCATCAAGGAAATCACTATGGCGGCCCGTCTGGGCGGGGGCGCGCCCGAGTCGAACCCGCGATTGCGCAAGGCGATCGACGACGCGAAGGCCGTCAATATGCCCGCCGACAACATCAAGCGCGCCCTCCAGCGGGGAACGGGAGAGCTGCCCGGCGTCAATTACGAAGAGGTCACCTACGAGGGGTACGGTCCGGGAGGGGTCGCGGTCCTCGTCGAGGCGATGACCGACAACAAGAACCGGACGCTCCCCGAGGTACGCACGATCTTCTCGAAGAACGGCGGCAATCTCGGCGAAAACGGCTCGGTGCGGTTCCTGTTTCAGAAGAAGGGTTACATCGCGATCGAGAAGGACAAGGCCACCGAGGACATGGTCATGGAAGTCGCGATCGAGGCGGGCGCCGAAGACGTCCGATCGACGGACCAGTACCACGAGGTCGTAACGGACCCGGATTCCTTCGCCGCGGTCAAGGCGAGCCTCGAGGCGAAAAAAATCCCGGTGGCGGTCGGCGAGGTCTCGATGATGCCCACGACCGAGGTCGAGCTCGACGCCCGCAAGGCCGACCAGATGATGAGGCTGATGGAAGCGCTCGAGGACCACGACGACGTGCAGCACGTCTGGGCGAACGCGAACTTCGAGGTCGAGGAGGCCTGACTTCGCAGCCGAGAGGCGCCGGCCGAAGGGCGAACGGCGGTTTTGATCGCACGTGGGCGTCTTTCCCCCCGGGTCATCATCTGACGCTCTCCTGGCGGGCGAGTGAGACTCCCGTGAATTTTCGCCTTTCGCCTTGCGCCTTTCGCCCTTCGCCGACCCCGGCGCACCCATGAAAATCGTCGGATTCGACCCCGGCACGATCGCGACGGGCTACGGGGTCGTGGTCTTCGACGAGGGGAGGCTCGTGCTCGAGGACTGCGGCGTGTTCCGTCCGCAGGCCTCCCTCTCGCTCTCGGGAAAGCTCGACATGCTCTTCAACCGCGCGTCCGCGCTGCTCGAAGAGCGTCGCCCGGCCGCCGTTTCGGTCGAGACGATCTTCGCCGGGAAGAACATCTCCTCGGCGCTGAAGCTCGCGCACGCGCGCGGCGTCCTCCTGGCCGCCGCGGCCCGCTTTGCGATTCCAGTGTTCGAATACGAGCCCCGGCTGGTCAAGAAGGCGCTCGTCGGCTATGGAAACGCGGAAAAGCCCCAGGTCCGCTCGATGGTGCTCTCGCTCCTCGCCCGGCAGCGCAGCCGGGTCCCGCTCGACGCGGCCGACGCGCTCGCGGTCGCCATCTGCCACATCCACGGTGGAGCGGGCAGACGCTAGCCGTGCGGCGGGCCGATCGCACCAGGCGGAGACTCAAACTGAGAACTCACAATCGCGCGTCTTCCTGCTAGCATCCCGGCCCACACCATGTCCTTTCAAGGCTCCATCCAGGAGCTCCCCGTCCCGGACATCATCCAGCTCGTCTCCGTTTCGGGGAAGACGGGACTCTTCACGCTGATCCGCGGAGTCGAACGGGGCCAGATCTATCTGAAGAACGGCCAGATGGTCCACGCGAAGATCGGGGACCTGTCGGGGGAAGAGGCGATCTACGCGCTGGCAATCTGGTCATCGGGCGATTTCCAGTTCACGCCCGGCGAAGAGTCCGACAGCGTGACGATCCAGAAATCCAACACGAGCCTCCTGATGGAATCGGCCCGGCGGCTCGACGAATGGAAGGTCCTTTCGAGGAAGATCCCGGGCGTCGAATACGTGCCGGCGTTTCTGCCGCGGGACGCCGAGCCGGTCACCCTCTCTCCGCTCGAATGGAACCTCGTCATCCGGATCGACGGCAAAAAAAGCGTCGAGGAGATAGCCCGGGGGACGAACTCTTCGTCCTTCGAGACCGCGAAGATCCTTTACGGTCTCATCACCGCCGGGCTCGTCGAGATGCGGTCCCGCGACGCCGCCCGCCCGCCCGCCGCGGCGCCGGGATCCACCGCCGCGCTTATGGGAGACGAGAAGAAGATCCTCATGATCCTCTGCACGCGCGTGAAGCAGGAAGCGGAGATCGCGATCGGAGAATCGAACCTTCCGGGTGTCGAGCGCCCATACAAGCAGGCGCTCTCGGAGATCGACCGCGGACGGGGGGTCGAAGCTGTTCGCGACCTGATCCGCCAGACCGAGAAGACGATCTCGTCGATGCGGGGCCCCGCGAAGATGAAATCGTTCCAGGACAAAATGTCGCTCGTGATGCAACCCAAGGCCTGAAGGACTTTTCGATTCTGAGAGTGGCCGACGGGCCGCTTCCCCGACGGTCTCACCGCGCCGCCGCCGTGTTGGGCGCGAAGGTCGTGCTGTTCCTCCTCCTCGCGGCGGTTCCCGCCCGCGGTGTCGATGATCCGCCGCCCTCTCCGACGCCGGGCCCCGAAGGCCGCGCGCTGTCGGGCGCCGGCTCGGTGCCGGGCGACCCGGTCGAAAACCCGGCGCCCGGCGCGCCACGAGCGATCCCCCCGGCAGAGGAGCCGGAAAACTCGGGCCTTCTCCCCCGGTTCAACCTCTACCTCCCGGACGGGCGCGCCGACATCCGCCTCTTAAAGCCGATCCGCAACTCGCTTTTCGAGATGCAGGTCGCCTACAACTTCGTCAGCGGGGACATCTCGGCCTTCCTCCGGTACAAGTACTACGGCCGCACCGGCACCTCGACGTTCACCTTCTTCGACACGATCGAGTTCTCGGACCTCTCCCGATTCTCGAACGAGTTCACCCGGACTCGTGGGGGGCTCTACCTCCTGCGAGTTCCCCTCGACTTCTACAACCGGCTCTACGGGCTCGCGGAGTTCGACCGGCTCACGTTTTCCAATCCTCTGGAGGAGCCCGACGCGAACAAGACGAACGTGTATTTGAAAACGGGCTACCAGTACGGCACGCCGTCGGACGAGCGCTCCAACGCGATCGTCGGCGAAGCCCGGGATCGGGTCTTCAACCTGTTCACCGCGCTTCGCGAGATCGGGCCTCATGGACGCGGGTTCTCGGCCGCCGCGACATGGGGAATCGGGCGGCTGGGAGGGGACTACAGCTATGTGAAGGCGGAGTTCGAGGCGCTGCAGGCAATCTCCATCCGGAAGAACCGTCTGGTGCTGAGGCTGCACGGCGGCTACTTTCCCTTCCGCAAGCGCGTGCGGGAAGTCTTCGACCCCGCCGTGGCCACCCCGTTCTCGATTCCGCGGTACGAGCTCTTCGCTCTCGATGGCCGGGAAGCCCTGCGCGGCTACCGCGGCAGCGAGCGGGGGACGAACGAGGCGCACCTGACCACCGAGTACGCGGTCCCCTTCTTCCGGGACGCTCGCCGGAACCTGCTGGGGCTCGACTGGGAGAGCCTCTACGCTGTCGGCTACGCGGGGACGGGCAACGTCGGCGACGGCGCCCGCGTCTACACCACGTTTTCGGATTACAAGGTGGACGTGGGTGCGGGCATCGAGTCGAGCCTCTCCTACCGGCGCACGCAGGTTTTTCTCTCGGCGCTGGCGGCGAGAACGGTGGTCCGGGGCGTGGGGGGCTTCCGGTTTCTGCTGTCCCTGCGCAGCTACAGGTAAGCGGTCAGAGGTCGGGGTCAGCGGTAAGCGGTAAGCGGTCGGCGGGACCCGGAAATGGCCGCCCGGTGACGCCCGTGCGGACCGGGATGTGACGGGCGCGAGCCGGTGAAGCTTCTGGGTCGATCGGCCCGACCGGGACCCGGAGTGCCGCCCGGGAGGCCGCCTCTCGACTTACTGCTCCCCGTCCCCTTACCGCCGCCCTCCCCCCGTCTTTTCTTCTCCGTGCCGCTCCCGATGCGAATGATGTTTGGCATTTTTGCTTTTTAGGCTTATTCTGTTAGGCATCTCTGTTTTTCCCGACCCGGTTCGAAAGGAGACTGCATGAAGGCCAAGCGTACGGCGCTCCTCGGGATCCTCGTGTGTCTGACGGGCGCCGCGGCTTCCGCCCAGATCGCCCCCAGCAGCCAGGGTGACATCGGGCTCTTCACGATGTCCACCGCCGACACGGCGCGAGCCGGACAGCTCACGATCGGCGTCTATGGCTGGAAAGAGCAGCTGGCCGCGGGAAACCTCGCGTTTTCGGACACGAACTACCGCAGCCGGCTGTACTCCCACTGGGCCGGCGAAGGGTCGATCGGACTCGGACTGACCGACAACTGGGACATTTCCGCATCCGGCGGCACCGAGCGCTTCGAGAGCCGCGGCGGATGGAGAGGCGGCGCCCTGAACGGAATCCAGTTCTTCGGCCCCTTCCGCGCCGACGAGCCGAGAAAGATCCGGATCGCGACGAAATATCGCATCTACTCGGAGGCCGACAGCGGTTTCCGGCTCGGCCTCTGGCTGGCCGCTCATATTCCGATGGGGCAGGCCTCGATCCACGTCGACCAGGTGGACGCGGACGTCGACCGGGTGAAGACGCGCCGCACCGACTGGGAATGGGGCATCGCGGGCACGAAGGGAATCGTCACCGGGCTGCTCTCGTACCAGCTCTCGTCCCGCCACGACAACGACATCCGGGTGCCCAATCGGTTCCGCGTCGCGGTCGGCGTCGAAGTCCCCGTGCTGCCGTACCTGCACGTGATCGGCGAGATCGATCGAAACACCTTCGACGGGGGCGACCTGCCCGAGGAGCCGTACTCGCTCCTGACGACGGGCGCGCGCTTCTACCTGGGCCGCACCGGCTGGGCCGTCAATGCCGCCCTGAACGCGAACCTCGACATGCTCCTCCGGAAGGGCTTTTCGCCCAATCCCGTCGGCGGGCTGATCGGCATCACCTACGCCGCGTGGCCGCCGCTCCCGCCGCCCCCGGTCGTGATGCCCGCCCCCGCTCCCGCCGCTCCGATGGTGATGGAGGAGACGACCGAGAGCCTGACGACCAGTCCTCCCCCGCCCACCCCGAAGATGACCCGGGACGAGATCCAGTTCGACGCGGGGAGCGCGCGCCTGACGAACATCGCCAAGGCCATCCTCGACGGGATCGCGCTGCGGATGAAGAACGACCTGAATTCCACCGCGGTGGTGACGGGATATTCTGACAACGGCGGCAACGAGGCGGCGAACCAGGCCATCTCCGCCAGGAGAGCGGAGTCCGCCAAGGAATACCTCGTGACGAGACATGGAATCGACCCGAACCGGGTCACGACCGCGGCGAGGGGCTCAGCCGACCCGGCCTACGACAACGCGACCCCTGAAGGGCGCGCAAAAAACCGCCGCGCCGTGATCGTGGTCACCCTCGTCTCCGGAACGTGACGCCGGACTCGACCCCGCCTTCTCCTCCCGAGCCCCCTCGCACCGAGGGGGCTTTTTCAGCTCCGGCGGCGGCAGCCTCGATCTCTCATTCGCGGTTCCCGGTTCTCTTGACGCTCACGGCGGCGATCGCTCTTCTCTACTACGGCCGCACCTTCTTCATCACGATCTCGTTCGCGCTCTTCCTGGCGTTTGCCATGCGTCCGTTCGTCTCGCTGCTCGAGCGGGCGGGCCTCCCCCGGGTGATTGCGATCCTGTTGCTGCTGTTCGTCCTGATCGGGGCGATCGTGCTGCTCGTGATCAACGTCACCGCACAGTTCAACCAGTTCTACGTGGACCTGCCCAGATACCAGAACCGCATCCGAGACGTCCTCTCGCAGTTCACGGATTACGTGAACCGGCTGCGGGAACGCATGGGGAACATCCTGCCGGAAGACGCCCGGGCGGTCCGCGAGGTGAAGATCAGCGAATCGCCGCTCGCCGCGACGCGGGCGTTCGTCACCCAGGTGGGGGAGACCCTGCACCTCCTCCTGTACGCCGCGGCGGTGCCGTTTCTCACGTTCTTCATGCTGAAAGACCGGGAGAAGTTCGGACGCATCATCGACGGGATGCTGGCGCGGCAGGGGCGATTCGCCGGCGACGTCACGGGGGCCATCTCCAGGACCATGACCGACTACGCGCTCGGGCTTTCCTTCGTGATGGCGATCATGGCCGGCCTGACGACGGGCGCCCTCATGGCGCTCCACGTCAGCTACTACTACATTCTCGGGCCGCTCGCCGGCCTCGCGATCACGCTGCCCTACGTCGGCGTGATCTTCTCGACGATTCCGGCCGTGGCCGTCGCCTTCTTCCAGTACGACGGGCAGAAGGCCCTCCTCGTGCTGATCGTCTACGCCGTTCTCCAGTTCATCGAGGGCAACATCCTGACGCCGCTGATCGTGGGCGGACGCGTGCGGCTCTTCCCGCTGACCGTGATGCTGGCCTTCATCTTCTGGGGGCTGATCTGGGGAATCGCGGGAGCCGTCCTCGCCGTGCCGCTGACCTCTGCCGTGAAGGTCGTCTGCGAGAACGTGCGCGGCCTCGAAGGGGTCGCGAGATTGCTGGGGGATCCGGACACATCCACGTAGACGCCGCCCTCAACGACCGGTGCGGGTCAGTGGCTACCTCCCTCTCCCCGCGACCGGGGAGAGGGTCGGGGTGAGGGGGCCCGCAGGAAGGCGATGCGCGGTCGCCCTGCGGTTGACTCAATCGGGTTCGCCCTTCGGCCCCCTCACGTCCTCCGCGTCAGCGAGATCATGCTCCCGAAGAGGCCGGCCGCGGCTCCGATCAGCGGCATCAGCGCGGCACCCCGCCAGTCGAGAAAGCTCCCCCAGAACATCGACAAAACCGGGTGCGGGCTGCGGGCGAGGTAACCCACGCCCAGCCGGAAGGTGGCGTAGAGGAGGAGAAGCGCGAGGGTCCCGCCGGCGAGGCCCTCGCCCGTCGCATGGAGCCAGAAGGGCGCCCGCACGGCGGTTTCCGTCGCGCCCATCAGGCGCATGATCTCGATCTCGTCGCGGTGCAGGTCGAGCGCGAGCCGGATCGCGGACGCGACGGACAGGATAGCGGCCAGGACGAGCACGCCTCCCAGCGCGAGCCCGGCGGCGCGCACGATGCGGACCCCGTCCGCGAACCGCCGCCCGATCTCCTCTTCGGATTCGGCGATCTCGACGCCCGGCCAGGCGCGCGCGGCCGCCGCGATCGCCGTTCCGGCTCCGCGCGCGGCGGCGGGCCGGACCCGGACCTCGATCGTCGGCGGGAAGGGCGCCTCCTTCAGGTCCCCGAGGGCCGCGCCGAGCTCAGGATACGCGCGGCGAAAGCGTGCGAGCGCCGCGTCGCTCGACACGATGCGGACCTCGCGAACACGCGTGTCCTCGGCCAATTTCCGGGCGATCTCGCGCCGGTCCGCGGCGGGGTCCAGCGTGATCACGGCCGCCGGGGCTTCCGCGTCGGACGACAGCCGCCCCAGGTTTCGCGAGAGAAGAGCGAAGAGGGCGGGCACGTAGAGAGACAACGCGATCAGCCCGACCGCAAGCAGCGTCTGCCGCGCTCCGCTGCGCGCGATGGACCACGCTTCCCCGAAGATGTAACGAGGCTTAACCATTTACGCCCGGGACGCCGGGGATCGAGAATCGGAAATCGGAAGTCCGAAACCGAAGAGAGCTCAGGTCCCTCATCCGAGGGGCAGAAACGGCGCCTCGCGGACTGCGCTCGGCGCCGCCTCTCGCCGCAGGGGCGCGTCGCGCAGACGCCCGCGGTCGAGCGACAACACGCGCTTGCCCATCCGTCGAATGAGATCGAAGTCGTGGGTCGCCACGAGCACCGTGGTCCCCCGGATGTTGATCTCGAGGAAGAGACGCATGATCTCCTCGGAGAGAACCGGATCGAGGTTGCCCGTCGGCTCGTCGGCGAGGAGAAGAGTCGGCTCATTCACGATCGCCCGCGCGATCGCCACCCGCTGCTGTTCTCCGCCGGAGAGCTCGTCGGGAAATGCGTTCATCTGATGGTGTAAACCGACCCGCTTCAACACCTGGTACGCGCGCCGTTTCTGCTCGGCGCGGGAGAGCCCGAGCACGTTCTGGACGAAGGCGATGTTCTCGAAGACGCTTTTTCGGCGGATCAGCTTGAAGTCCTGGAACACGACCCCGACGCTGCGCCGGAAATAAGGGATCTGCGACGCGGGCAGGACGCCGATGTTGCGCCCGTTGACCAGGATCTGGCCGGAGGTGGGCGGCTCGTCGCGGAAAAGAAGCTTCAGAAACGTCGACTTGCCCGCGCCCGACGGACCGGTTAAGAAAACAAACTCGCCGCGCTCGATCGTGCAGGTGACGTCCGCCAGCGCGTGGCGGAAGCGCCCGTACTCCTTGGACACCCGGAAGAGCTGGATCATCGGAAGTTCGTCAGCCTGGTTCTCAACTGGAGGGCGGCGGCCCGAGCGCGCGGGTCAGCGCGTCCCGTACCTGCGCGGGGTCCGCGCGTCCGCCGGTGCGTTTCATCACCTGCCCGACGAACCATCCGAACGTGGCCGTCTTTCCGGAGCGGTAGAGCGCGACCTGGCCGGCGTTGGACCCGACGATCTCGGCGGCCAGCCGGTCGAGCTCGCCCGCGTCGCTGATCCGACCCAGTCCCTTTTCCGCGACGATCGCGGCCGCCTCGGCCGGAGAGTCGATCATCGCGGCGAAAACTTCCTTGGCGGACGCCGTCGAGATCTCTCCCGCTTCGAGCATCCCCAGAAGGCCGGCCAGACGCGCCGGGGACACCGGGAAGGAAAGCGCGTCCTCGAAAGAAATATGCCGCTCCTTCATCCACCTCAGGACTTCGCCCGTCACCCAGTTCGCCGCGAGCCTCGGCGCAGCCAGGCGGGAAGTCTGTTCGAAGTAGTCGGCGAGCTCCCGCGACGACGTGAGGGTTTCCGCGTCGGCGGCGGGGATCCCTGCGTCCACCAATCGGGCGCGCCGGGCGCGGGGCAGCTCCGGCATCGAGCCCGCGGCTTCCGCAAGCCAGGCGTCGTCGATCCGGAGCGCGCCGAGGTCCGGCTCCGGAAAGTAGCGGTAATCCTGCGCCTCTTCCTTCCCGCGCATCGGGACGGTCCGGCTCGCCTTCTCGTCCCAGAGCCGCGTCTCGAGCACGATCCTGTCGCCGCGCCGGAGCGATTCCGCCTGCCGCTCGATCTCGTGCTCGATCGCCTTCGCGACGAAACGGATCGAGTTCAGGTTCTTGATCTCGACGCGGGTGCCGTACGGGGCGTCCTCCGACAGGCGGATCGAGACGTTCGCATCACAGCGCAGATTCCCCTTTTCCATGTCCGCGTCGGACACGCCGATGAAACGCAGCAGGCGGCGCAGCTCGGTCAGATAGGAGGCCGCCTCTTCCGCGGTGCGCACCTCGGGCTCGCTCACGATCTCGCAGAGCGGAACCCCGGCGCGGTTCCAGTCGACGAGCGAGACCGTGGGTGGAACATCCGGAAACGGCGTGTCGTGGAGCGACTTGCCGGCGTCCTCCTCGAGATGGATGCGCGTCAGCCGGATCGTGCGCGGGCCTGCGGGCGTGTCGATTTCCACGCCGCCCCCGGTCGCGATCGGCCGGTCGTACTGGGTGATCTGGTAACCCTTGGGCAGGTCCGGATAGAAGTAGTTCTTCCGCGAGAATCGCGAATCTCGGTGGATCTGCGACCCGGTGGCGAGCGCGAGCCGCATCGCGAGCGTCACGGCCTCGCGATTCAAGACAGGCAGAGTCCCGGGGAAGGCGAGGCAGATCGGGCAGGTCGCGGCATTGGCGGCATCCGCCACCGTGACGGGGCACGGGCAGAACATCTTGGAGCGGGTCTGGAGCTGCGCGTGGACCTCGAGCCCGATGACGGGGAAAACCCGCGTCCTTTCAGGTGTTTCGAGAGAGGACACTGCGAAATTTTAGCACGTTGGCCGTGCGAGAATCGTCCCGGTGACCGGGACCGAGTGGACCGAGAGCTCGAGCGACGCCGGCTGGATCTTCCGGCCGCGGAACGTCCGGTCCGACGCGCTGATCGCGTTCTCCGGGCGGGGCGTCGTTCCGGCCGGCACCGCGGCGCCAACCGAGATGCTCGCGCGACGCCTCGCCGGAGCACTCGGAACACCGGCGCTTCCGATCGTTCGGGCCACGCAGGTGCACGGGCGCGCCGCGACCCGCATCGAAGCGGCGCCCCGGGCCGGCGAGACGCGCGACGCGGGCGAGTGCGACGTGCTGGCGACGGCACTCCCGAACGTGGCGCTGGTCGTCCAGACCGCGGACTGCGTGCCGATCCTGCTTCGAGCTCCGATCGCGATCGCAGCAGTGCACGCCGGCTGGCGGGGCTCGGCGGTCAACGCTGCGCGTGCCGCCGTCGGCGAGCTTCAGGAGCTCGGCGCGCGGCCTGACGAGGTCGAAGCCTGGATCGGGCCCTCGATCGGCGCGTGCTGTTACGAAGTCGGCGGCGAAGTCGCCCGGCACTTCGCGGGCGAGTTCGCTCGCCGGGACTGCGGGGGGCACTTCCGGCTGGACTTGAAGGCCGTGAACCGCGCGGAACTCGAGTCCGCCGGGGTCCGCCCCGAGGCGATCTTCATCCACCCTTCGTGCACGAAGTGCGGCGGGGAACGATACGCGAGCTACCGGCGCGACGGTTCGGCGGCGGGCCGGATGATCGCGTTGATCGCGCGG
>JBDTRB010000110.1:0-10887 GCA_039931865.1 Acidobacteriota bacterium
TATCGACGGAGCGCTGCACGCAGATCCCCACGGGAACATCAGGTCCGACGCCGAGAGAGACGAGCTTCCGCGCCATGCGATTGGCGCGCCCATTCAATTCGCGATACGAGATGCGCGCGTCCCCGCAGATCACGGCGATGTCCTCGGGCGCGCGCGCTGCCTGCGCCTCAATCAGGCGCGGAAGACACTCCTCCCTCGGAAATTCCACCACGGTTCGATCAAGAGTCATTCGGACTTCCAGGACTGAGAAGGGTGCGCTCTACCCCACCGGCGACGGGGCGAGATCCGGGTCCGTGTTTCGCGCCGTCTTTCCGAAGACCTTCCGCTCGCTCGACTGATCCGCGGGCGCGATCTCGGAAGGCGACTGCGGCGCCGGCTGCGATTTCTGGTTCCCGGCGAGATTCGCTTCCGGCAGGAGCCTGTTCAGATACTCACAAATCGTTTCGCGCGTCCCCGTCAGCGCGAGGCGCTTCAAGTGCACGAGGGCTTCCTCGACGACCGCCGACGTGTAGGGCGCGATTCTTCCGATGAAGATCTTGGGGTGAAGTGTCTTCGAAATCTCCTCCCCGGCGAGCTCGAGCTCTTCGAAAAGCTTCTCCCCCGGCCTCAATCCCGTGAACACGATTTCCATGTCTTCGAAGGGCCGCAGGCCCGAGAGGTTGATCATGGCGACCGCGAGGTCCAGGATCCGCACGGGATCTCCCATGTCCAGGATGAAGATTTCGCCGCCGCGTCCCATCGCGCCCGCCTGCATGACCAGCTGGGCCGCCTCCGGGATCGTCATGAAGTAGCGCTTCATCTCAGGATCGGTCACGGTCACGGGGCCGCCGCGCTGGATCTGGTCCCGGAAGATCGGGATGACCGACCCGGCCGATCCCATGACGTTCCCGAACCGGACCGCGACGAATCGCGTTGAGGTGCGGCGCCGCGCGAGGTCCTGGATCACGAGCTCGGCAACGCGCTTTGACGCGCCCATCACCGAGGTGGGGCGCACGGCCTTGTCCGTCGAGATCATGACGAAGGCCTCGACGCCCATCTCCGCGGACACGTCCGCCAGGGTGTACGTCCCGAGGATGTTGTTCTTGATGGCTTCGGAAGGGTTCGACTCCATCATCGGCACGTGCTTATGAGCAGCGGCGTGAAAAACGACCTGCGGCTTATGGGTTTCGAAAATCCGCCGGATCCAGGCCTCGTCTCCGACATCCGCGACGACGGGGACGATGCTCAGGTTCGGGTGGGTCCGCCTCAACTCCTTGTCGATGTCGAAGAGCACGAACTCTGCGCGCTCGAGCAGCAGGAGTGAGGACGGGCCAAACCGGGCGAGCTGGCGGGCAAGCTCCGATCCGATCGAGCCCCCCGCGCCGGTCACGATGACCGTTTTCCCAGCGACGAATTGTCCGATCTCGTCTTCGTCGAGGCAGACCCGGTCGCGGCCGAGAAGGTCTTCGATCTCCACGTTGCGGATTCGGGTCACCCGGACCTTGCCCTGAAGAATCTCGTAGAGACCGGGGATGATCCGCACATTGACCTTGATCTTGCGGCAGAGATCGAACATCCGCAGGATCTCGCGGCGCGAAATCTGCGCGATCGTGATGACGACATCCTGGATGCCGTACTCCGCAACGAGGCGCCCGAGGTCGCGCGTGGTCCCGAGAACCGGAATTCCGTGGATCAGCGCCCCTTGCTTCCTCGGATCGTCGTCCACGAAACCCTGGATGTTGATGTCGAGGTCTCCGCGCCCGAGAATCTCGCGAGCGGCCAGAACGCCCGCCTGTCCGGCGCCGAGAAGAAGCACGCGGCGTCGCGCCGCCGCCGGAACGAACGTCGTCGCGACTTCCCTTCGCTCCTGCTCATAGGTGATCCGCCGGAGCATGCGGAGGCCGAGGACGCCGCCGAACCCGATGACGGTATCCATCACGATCACGGAGATCGGAATTCTCCAGGGGAAGAACGAAGTCGGTCCGTAGAGCCGGAGAACGAGAAGTGCCAACCCCGACCAGACTGCCGCCTCGACGAACTTCTTCGCTTCGCGAATCCCGACGTACCTCCAGATGAACCGGTGTACGCCGGCCAGGAGCAGGGCTGCCGACTGGATCGCCAGCACCCAGGGAAGCTGAGGCAGCAGATCCGCCACTTCGCGGCGAGTGAAATCGAAATCGAAACGCAGGAGATACGAGAGACCGAACGCCGCTGCGAGCACGACGCCATCCAGAAGATACTGGACGTGCCGCAGCGAGAGGCCGACCGGGGGCGTGCTCGACCGCTGCGACTCGTCTGGCTTGGGCCCTTCCGCGATCCGCGTGAGCTCGTTCATGGACGGCGGAGGCGCCGTCGACGGGCGCACGATCGCGATCGCGGTCCGGAACAGGACCTCGATGTCGGTCCAGACCGTGCGGCGATCGAGGTATTCGGCGTAGCCGCGGAGCTTGAACGGCTGAAGCACGTCCCGGTAGAAGGTCTCGCGGTTTCCAGCGACGGTCGAAAGGAGGGCCTCTTCGTTCCGGAGCCGCAGGGTGACGGGGTCGGTCAAACCCGGTCGCACTTTGAGTACCTTTCTCCAGAGAGGGTTTCCGAGGTCGACGAAACGGGGGACCTCGGGGCGCGGGCCCACGAGAGAAAGATCTCCGTTCAGAATGTTCCAGAGCTCGGGCAGCTCGTCGACCTTGGTGGCGCGGAGGATCCGCCCGAACGCCGTCACACGATCGTCGTCCCCGGCCGTGACCTGAGCGCCGTCCTGGCCGCCGCGCATCGTCCGGAGTTTGAACAGGGTGAAGATCTCTCCGCGGCGTCCGACGCGCTTCTGTCGGAAAAGAACGGGACCGCGCGAGGAGAGGGCGACCCCGATGGCGCAAAGGAGCAGCACCGGAAAAAAGAGGATGAGGAGGGTCCCGGCCACGAGGACCTCGAAAAGCCGGGGCAGGCCCGTGGCGGGGGCCCTGTCCGGTGAGCGTGGAACTTCGACGGTGCTCACGAGGATTCTCCGGCAAAAGCCGCTTCTGGCGCCGCGGCGGCCGCAGGAGTCGGGAGGTGCGATCCGCGGCGCGAGTGGCGGGCGCAGAGCGAGGCCACGACCTGGATGACGGCAGCGATTTCCTCCTCCCGCATCGCGGGGAAGAGAGGAAGGCTCACGAGGCGGCGCCATTCGGCGGACGCCACCGGGAGATCGTCCGGAGTCCATCCGAACGTTTCTTCGTAGTACGGGTGGAGGTGAAGGGGCCGCCAGTGGACCGAGCAGCCGATTCCTTCCTTTTTCAGAGCGTCGATGAAGTCATTGCGGTCGATGGAAAGAGCCGCCTCCCGGATTCGGATCGGAAAGAGGTGCCAGGCGTGCACCCGGTTCGGGTCGTCCGCCGGCAGTTCGATTTCTTCGACCCGGGAGAACGCCTCGCGATACCGGGACGCGATCTCCTCCCGGCGCACGCGCATTTCCTCCGCTCTTTCGAGCTGGTGGATTCCGATGCCCGCCGCGAGGTCCGTCAGGTTGTACTTGAATCCCGGCGCGACGATTCGGTAGTCCCAGCCGCCGCCCGAGTAACGTTCCCAGGCGTCACGGGAGAGGCCATGGAGCGACATGAGGCGCATGCGGTCGGCGAGGGCCGGGTCGTTCGTCACCGCCATGCCGCCTTCCCCCGTCGTGATCGTCTTGTTCGCGTAGAAGGAAAAGCAGCTCACGTCCGCGGTGTTCTCCCCGCACCGCTGCCAGGGCGTGGAAGCGTCGGGGCGCCAGGACGCAGGAAAGGCGTGCGCCGCGTCCTCGACGACCCAGAGACCCTCACGCTCGGCAAACTCCCGGACCCGTGAAGGATCGACCATGAGGCCACCGACGTGGACGGGAATTATCCCGACCACCTGGGTCGCCGAACGGAAGGCTTCGGGAAGACGGCCCTCGCGAAAGGCTTCGAGCTTCCGGGCCGCGTCCACGAGATCCATATTCCCGGTGTCCCTGTCGCAGTCGACCAGGATCGGCAGACCGCCCAGGTACCGGACGATTTCCGCGGTCGCGGCGAACGTCATGGTCGGAACGAGCACACCCTCACCCACGCGGAGCCCAAGCGCCTCGACCGCGAGATGGAGGGCGGCGGTGCACGAGTTGAGAGCGATCGCATGCCCGGCCCCGACCGCCTTCGCGAACTGTCCCTCGAAGCGCTTCACGCGGGGGCCGCTCGTCAGCCAACCCGATTTCAGAGCGGAGACGACTTCGCCGATTTCCGCGTCGGACAGCTCGGGCCGGAAGTAAGGAACCGAAAAGTGTCGGGATTCGGTCATTCTTCGCGACCTCCACTGTCACCGCCGAACGCGCGACCACCATCCCGTGACGCGTTGAAGCGTAAACGAAGTAGAACCGGGACTTGCTGTCGGCGAGGATGCAAAAGGGGTACCATTCTGGGATGGAAGAGTTTACCCCGGGAGGGGGCTCAAGAAAAGGCGAGGTTGCCCGTCGGGGACTCCGCGGGTCAGGGGCCTGCGGGTCGTCGGGTCGTCTCGCTCCTGCGCCACCGGAGGGAAGTCTCCGAACGCCGAATGAGCATACGGGGGCAGGAACGGGTCTTGCTTTATGTCGATCCAGTGGGCAGAAAGACGGACGGAATTTTAAGGAGTCGGGAACTTTCAAGCCTATCTGGCTCTGCGAATGGAGAATTCATGAGGACCCTGCGTTTCGTTTTGGGAACCTTTGCCGTCATCCTGTGCGTGGGCCCGGCAGCCGCGGACCCAGTCACAGCAGCGACGACAATCTCGCCGCCGACGTTCGCGAAGACTTTTGGAGCCGCCAGGGTGTCGTTGGGAGGCATCACGAGCCTCGCGTTCGTCATCGACAACCCGAATGCCGCAGCGCTTTCGGGCATTGGCTTCACCGATCCCCTTCCTTCCGGCCTGGTAGTGGCCACGCCGAGCGGGGCCCAGAGCAGTTGCGGCGGCACGCTGACGGCGATCCCGGGGTCCGGGTCCGTGAGTCTCTCGGGGGTCACTCTGATTGCCAACGACACGTGTAATTTTTCCGTCAAGGTGCGCGCCGTCGCCCCGGGAACCCAGGTGAACGTCGCAGGCCCGATCACCTCGAACGAAGGGGGGACCGGCGGCACGGCAAGCGCCACGACGGAGGTTTCCCCCTCGGATCTCGCAGTCGCCAAGACTCACGTCGGCGATTTTGCGCGGGGACAGACAGACGCCATGTACACCATTGCCGTTTCGAACGTGGGCGCCGGGCCGAGCGCCGGAACGGTGACCGTGACCGATACGCTTCCGGCGAGCCTGATCGCGACTGCGCTCACCGGGCCGGGTTGGAGCTGTGACCTCGCTTCCCTGACGTGCACTCGCTCGGACAGCCTGGCGCAGGGCGCCCGTTACCCCGACATCGCGCTGACCGTCGACGTCTCCGCAGCTGCCCCGGCGTCCGTCACGAACCGGGCGGCGGTGTCCGGCGGAGGAGACACGGGCGGTGCCAATAACACCGTCGATGATCAAACTACCATCGGGAATCCCGCGCTTCTCCCCCGGGCGGACTTCGACGGGGACGGAAAGGTCGATATCCTCTGGCGAAACCTCGTGACAGGCGAAAACACCATCTGGCTGATGAACGGCACCGCGGTCAAGTCACAAAGCGCTCTGCCGCGAATCTCCGATCTGAACTGGATGATAGTGGCCGTCGGGGACCTCACGGCGGACGGGAAGAGCGACATCGTCTGGCGCAATCAGGCGACCGGTGAAAACACGATCTGGGTCATGAACGCAACGTTGCTCGCCTCTCAGGCTCCTCTCCCCCCGGTTTTCGACCTGAACTGGCAAATCCGGGCGGTTGCGGATTTCAACGGGGACGGACGGAATGACCTCCTCTGGCGAAATACTTCCACGGGGGAGAACACCGTGTGGTTCATGAACGGGACCTCGGTCACATCGACGGGGAGCATCCCCCGGGTTCCCGACACAAACTGGCAAATCGTCGGAACGTCGGATTTCAGCGGTGACGGAAAACCGGACATTTTGTGGCGGAACCTGGCGACGGGTGAAAACACGATCTGGGTCATGAACGGTACCCTGGTGTCGTCGCTTGCGGCGGTCCCGCCAGTCACTGATCTGAACTGGGAGATCGGTGGCGTCGGCGACGTCACTGCCGACGGAATGCCCGACATCGTCTGGCGGAATTCCGCGACCGGCGCGGACACGGTGTGGGAGATGACGGGAACCACCGTCCTGTCCGCAGTGCCCCTGCCAACCGTTACAGATCTCGGGTGGAAAATTCTGCAGCGGTAGCGCGAAGGCGCCGGCGGTTCTCCCCGTCGGCGCCGTTCCGCTTCTACCTCGCGCCTGCTTCTCCAGGAGGCTTCCTCTCTCTCGACAACTTCGGCGCTGCGCATGCTCCTTTCACCGGCGAGCCTCCTCGTTTCCTTCCTTGACGAGCACCGCCAGAAGGTGCGTTCGCGCCCAGGGGACGACCTCGAGCGCAGTGGCCAGCAGCCAGCTGAGCGGTGCAACGCGGCGCGCGATCGGGGGGGCCAGGCCGACGGTGCGGACCGGTCCACTCAGCTCCGGGAACAGGCGGCCCAATTCCTCGCGACTGACCTTCCGCACGTTTCGGTTCCCGGGATTGTTGAACGAGAAGTCGTACCAGAGCAGCGCCCCTCCCGGTTTGAGGACGCGCGCGATCTCTCCAGCGACGGCGCGCCGGACGCCGTCATCGAGGATCGACGTGAACACGGTCGAGGCGACGACGAGCTTGAACGATCCGGAGGCCCATGGCATCTCGGCGGCGTCCGCGACGGCGAGCCGGCTGGTCTCGAGGCGCCCGGCGACGGCGCGGACCGCTGAAAGGTCGAGGTCGATCCCGTGCAGGTCCCGAAGCGGAACCCCCCAGACGAGAAGCTCCGTCAGCCAGCCTCCTCGCCCGAATCCGACCTCCAGACAGGCACTTCCGGGACCCGGGAAGACTCCGGCCTTCCGTAGGAGTACCGCGGCCTTTCTCGAGCGTTCGCTTCGCGCAAGCGCGACGGACGGTTGCCAGGGCGCATACCGGTCCGGCTCGATCTCCCTGGCGCGCCGCTCGTACTCGTCGAGAATCCGACGCCGCTCCGAGGAGGCGGCGTCCGTCTCAGGCGAAGAATTCACGGAGCCGGGCGACGACGTGGCTCTGCTGTTCCTCCGTCAGCTCGGGGTAGATGGGAAGGGCGAGAGACTCGCGGGCCGCCGCCTCCGCGTGCGGAAAATCTCCCTCGCGGTAGCCGAGGTCCTGAAAACAGGTCTGTAGATGGAGCGGGACGGGGTAATAGATCTCGGTCTCGACCCCCCTGTCCTTCAGGTGCTGGCGCACGCGATCGCGATCGTGGACTCTCACCACGAACTGGTTGTAGATGTGGCCCGGCACATCGTCCGGAAGCCGCACCCACTCTTCGCATTTCATCTCGGCGAAGAGCTTGCGGTACCGATCGGCGTTTCTCCGGCGAGCTTCCGTCCACGCGGGCAAGTACTTCAACTTGACGCGCAGAATGGCGGCCTGGAGAGCGTCGAGCCGGAAGTTTCCGCCGACGAGATGGTGGTAGTACTTGGGTTTACCGCCGTGCACGCGCAGGACGCGCAGGAGCTCGGCCAGCGCATCGTCGTTCGTGACCACCATGCCGCCGTCTCCGAACGCGCCCAGGTTCTTGCTCGGGAAGAACGAGAAGCACCCCATCGCTCCGACTGACCCCGCGGAGAGCCCCTGGGCGTCGCGGGCCCCGATCGCCTGTGCCGCGTCCTCGATGACGGGGACATTCCCGGCGGCCCGTGCCACCGCGGCCGTGTCCGCGCACCGGCCGAACAGATGGACGGGCAGGATTACCCTGGTGCGGCTCGTCACCTTCGAGGCGACCTGGGCCGCATCCAGGTTGAACGTTGCCGGGTCGATGTCCGCGAACACGGCGCGAGCGCCCAGCCGCGCGACGACGCCGGCGGTCGCGAAGAAGGAATAGGGGGAGGTGAGCACCTCGTCGCCCGGTCCGACCTTCAGAGCCATGAGCGCGACGAGCAGCGCGTCCGTGCCCGAGGAGACGCCGATCGCGAAGCGCGCCTCGCAGAACAACGCCAGCTCTCTCTCGAGCTCCACGACTTCCGGGCCCATGATGAAGTACTGCGCGTCGCAAACGCGATCCATCGCGACGCGAACCTCTTCGCGGATCGACGCGTACTGCGCCTTGAGATCGAGAAGGGGGACTTTAAGTTCCAGCGACGACGCTTTCGACATGCGGCCTCACTCTCGTTCCGTTCTTTTCGTACCCTCGCCCGCATTCCGGGCACTCTCCTACGCCTTCTCCGCCGTCGCGAAACATGAGCCGGTTCCCGCAGACGCACATCCAGCCCGTGATTCTGCCGGGGTTCCCCACGATCAGAGCGAAGTCGGGCACATCCTTCGTGACGACGGCGCCTGCCCCGACGAACGCGTACTGGCCGATGGTCGTACCGCAGACGATGGTGCAGTTGGCTCCCAGGGTCGCCCCCTGCCGCACGAGCGTCGGACGCAGCTCTTCCATTCGTCGGATCTCGCTTCGCGGATTGATCACGTTCGTAAAAACCATCGACGGTCCGCAGAAAACGTTGTCTTCGATCGTCACGCCTTCGTAGACCGATACGTTGTTCTGAATCTTGACCCCGTTGCCGATAATTGCGTTCGGTCCGATGACGACGTTCTGGCCGATGCGGCAGTTCTGACCGACCCGGGACTTCTTCAACACGTGGCTGACGTGCCAGATCGAAGTGCCCTCGCCGATCTCGACGTCCGCGTCGATGAATGAGGAAGGGTGGGCAAAAAAGGCGGGCGTGGGCCCGGGAGCCTTGCGCGATACCGCCGCGACCGTCGACGCGGCGAGAGACGTTTGGCAGCGCCCGAGAACCTCGAGCACCCGGAGGCCTTCCTCGCCATCGGTGCGCGGGGTCTCGCGCGTCTCGACACAGTGAAGAAAGTGCTGGCACTCGAGCTTGAGGGGCTCGGCGGAGTCGATCGCGACCGGCTCAGCTTCCGCGCGAACCGCCACAGGCATGTTGTTCTTCCAGTTGATCTCGTGGGAATACAGGACGAGCTTGGGGCCTGGCGAGACGTCGTCGAACACCGCCATCTTTCGATCCCCGACCACGACCAGCTTCTGCTCCTTGAAGGGGTGGAGCCACGAGACGAAGATGTGTGCCTTCACGCCACTTGGAAATGAGAGGAGGCTGACCGTCACGTCGGCGATCTGCGCATCGAGGTAGTTGCCGCCCTGTGCCCTCACCGAGTCCGGCACCTGGCCGACGAGGCTCAGGATGACGGAAACGTCGTGCGGCGCAAACGACCAGAGGATGTTCTCTTCGCTTCGGATGCGTCCGAGGTTCAGGCGGTTCGAGTAGATATACCGCAGCCGGCCGAGCTCACCGGCGTCAACCATTGCCTTCAGCTTCTCTATTGCGGGATGGTAGCGAAGCAGGTGCCCCACCATGAGAATTTTTCCTCTATCGGCGGCAAGCTGAACGAGTCCCCGTCCTTCGACCGCGGAAAGGCACAGCGGCTTTTCGACAAACACGTCCTTGCCGGCCAGCAGCGCCTGTCGGACCAGCTCGCCGTGCGTCTCGGCCGGAGTGGCGATCGCCACCGCCGTCACGCCCGCGTCCTGGAGAACCTCCTCGTACGAACCGGTGCACCGCACCTGCGGATACTCCGCCTCGAGCGACGACCTTCTCCCCGCATCCGATTCGCAGATCGACTTGAGTGCGCCGAGCGACTCGAAGTTCCGGATCAGATTGCTTCCCCAGTACCCTCCGCCCACGCACGCCAGAGTTCTACCGATCATCAGACCTCCACCTTCCAGAAAATATGAAGCGCCGGCCCATCAGGACCGAGGAACGAACGAATGGTCTCTTCCAACCGACGCGGCTCGGGCGCCGGACGGACCGTGGTGCCATTGCTCCTCGAGAATCGAGAGTATCTGCTCTCCGGCGGTTCCGTCGCCGTAGGGTTTGCCGTCCCCGCCTTTTCTGCCGAACGCCTCGATGACCGCGGACTTCACCGCGCCCGCCGAGAGCGGATAGACCACGCGATTCCAGCCGAGCTCGACCAGCTCGACCCATTCGGTTTCGTCACGAAGCACGACGCAAGGCACGCCGAAGAAAAACGCCTCTTTCTGCACGCCGCCGGAATCCGTCGCGACCACCCCGGCAAATTGCTCGAGCAACATCATGTCGAGATACCCGACCGGTGGAATGAAGCGGATTCCCTTCGCACGTTCCCGCATCGAACTCGAGGCGTCCAGGGCGGCGCCCGTTCGGGGATGAAGAGGAAAGATAACCGGGTGCATTTCGGCGATCGCGGCGAGCCCGTCGAGGATTTCCGCAAACCGGGAGGGGTCATCGACGTTCTCCGCCCGGTGCACGGTCGCCAGGACATATCGTCCGCCGCTCAATCCGAGATCCCGAAGAAGACTGCTCCGCTCCCGCGCCCGGCTCCCGTGATACCGGGCTGCGTCGTACATTACGTCCCCGACTCGATATATCTTCCTTGCAGCCACGCCCTCCCGCTCCAGGTTTTCGACAGCGGCCACGGTGGGCGCGAAGAGGAGCGAAGAGACGTGGTCAGCCAGGACCCGGTTGATCTCTTCCGGCATCCGGCGATTGAAGGAGCGCAGGCCTGCCTCGACGTGAGCCACGGGGATGTGCATCTTGACCGCGGCAATCACTCCGGCGAGCGTGGAATTCGTGTCACCGTAGACGAGCACGCCATCCGGGGCGAGCTCCATGAGGACTTCCTCGATCTTTTCGAGCATCCGTCCCGTCTGCTTCCCGTGCGTCCCGCTGCCGACCCCGAGGTTATGCGCGGGGGGGCTCATCTCGAGCTCGTCGAAGAAGACTTGTGACATCGCGTCGTCGAAGTGCTGACCCGTGTGGATCACGCAT
>JBDTRB010000111.1:0-10754 GCA_039931865.1 Acidobacteriota bacterium
TAGTCGGGCAGCGGAAGGTTCGTCGGAAAGAGATATTTCTGGAACGCCCACGTCGGGGCGAGGCGCGGGAGGATCGTGCCGAGGATGAGCGCGGCGAACATGGTGCCCATGGACGCGGCGGTCGAGCGGAGGAGCACCGAGGCGAGAAACCCGATCGCTGCGACCGAGGCCGCGGCGAACCACGCGAGGCCGAAGACCGCGATGACGTCCTCCCACAGCGGAACGGCGCGTACCGAGGACGTGTCGAACGTGCCCGCAATCTGCCGGAAACCCGTCAGGACGGGTGCTCCCCATCCCCGGAACCCGTAGGCCATTCCGCCGAAAAGGTACGCGACACACCCGCCGACCAAGACAGTCAGTCCGATGGCGAGGAGGAGCGCGACGAGCTTCGAGCCCAGCACCCGGCTCCTCGAGATCGGGCGGGTCAGGAGCAGCTTGATCGTGCCCTGCGAGAACTCGGAGGAAACGACGTCGGCCGCAAAGACGATCGCGAGCAGATGCAGCAGCAGGTAGCTCGACGCGTTCGCGAAACCGCGCGTGAAGAGAGGGCCCGACACCGCTTCCGGGTCGATGTTGCGGTCGAGGTGGTACTGCAGTCTCTCGATCTCGAACCTCGTCCAGTTCTTCTGCGAGTCAGGCATCCTCCCCTGGCGGACCCAGTTGCGCATTCGGGCCACACGCTCCTGAGTGTCGATGCGCCAGTCCTTCTTCGAGCCGAACTTCTCGCGCGTCTGCACCTGCGCGAAGACGATCGTTCCAATCAAGCCGACTAAAATAAGGAGAACCAGCCGGAAGCGCCGCCGCTTCCAGAGCTTCAGCATTTCGTTTTCGACGAGCGGCAACACTCTCATCGCAGACTCATCGCAGACTCATCGCAGCAATTCCGCGGGACCCGGGACCGTCATACCGTTTCTCCTCCGGTCACTTCCAGAAAGACTTCCTCGAGCGAGGACGCGGGGCGCTCGATTCCGAACACTTCGACGCCGGCGGCGTCGAGCGCGCGCACCGCTTCCGGAACCTTTTCCCGGGAGAGGTTGACCGCAACCGCCTCCTCGCCTTCCACTTCCGCCGCGCCGCTTTCGGCAAACGGACCCAGAACCGAGAGAGCCCGATCGACGGGGCGCACGGTGAACCGATGCGGGCCGCGCGGGCGGTCGAGCAGCTCGCGGACGGGGCCGGTCGCGAGCGTCCGCCCGCGGTGGATGATCGCAACGCGGTCACACATCAGCTCGACCTCGGCGAGGAGGTGCGACGACACGAAGACGCCGATGCCCCGCTCCTCCGCGAGCGATCGAACGAGGCGGCGAATCTCCCGGATTCCGGCGGGATCGAGCCCGTTGGCGGGCTCGTCGAGGATCAGGAGGTCCGGGTTTCCGAGAAGCGCCTGGGCGATGCCCAGACGCTGACGCATCCCGAGCGAGTAGGTCGAGACCCGATCGTCCAGCCGCTCGTCGAGCGAGACGAGCCGTGCGATCTCCGGAATCCGCCCCGCCGCTTCCTCGGGGAGCATGCGGGCGAAGTGCATAAGGTTTTCGCGCCCGGTCAGGTACTTGTAGAGATCCGGCGACTCGACGATGCACCCGACGTGCGACATCGCCTTCTGGAAATCGTGAGCCAGGTCCAGCCCCCGGATTCGGATCGTCC
This sequence comes from Acidobacteriota bacterium, assembly GCA_039931865.1. Taxonomy (GTDB): domain Bacteria; phylum Acidobacteriota; class Thermoanaerobaculia; order UBA5066; family Gp7-AA6; genus JALYUA01. The sequence continues at coordinate 1,645 of JBDTRB010000111.1, forward strand.
CCGAGTCCGGACGCGCCAGTCCGACCAGCATGCGGATCGTCGTCGTTTTCCCGGCGCCGTTCGGACCCAGAAAGCCGAACACCTCTCCGGCAACGACCTCGAACGAAACGCCGGCCACCGCGACGCGTTTCCCGAAGCTTTTCGTCAGATTTTCCGCCGACAGAACGACTTCGCGCACGACGGGGACTTTCTCATACGCCTGTTGGAATCGACGATGTGTCGAGCCGGCCGTCCGCCTCGGCGCGCGGGTGGACAATCCGGGCGACTCCGTTACTCTCTTGCCCGTGATCGGAACTTCGCGCTTCTGGCTGTGGCGGCTCCCGGGCGTGATCGCCGCAGGCGCCACGATTCTCTTCGCGGCGGGTTTCTGGCTGGCGCTGCGCGGAGCGCTCGGGAATCCGATCGGGTCGCCGCCGCCGGCTCCGGAGGCCCCCCGGGCCGCGGCGCGCAACTCTTCGAAGCGGATGCTGCTCGTTCTCGGGGACTCGCTCGCTCGCGGAACCGGGGATGAGTCCGGCAGAGGTTTTGGATCCGACGTTCTGGACGTGATGAAGAAGCGGGGACCGGCCGAGATCGCGAACCTCTCGGTCAACGGCGCGGAATCGGCCGAGCTCCGGGACCTGGTCGCCGGCGCGAATGTCCGCTCGCTCGCCGCCGCCGCGGACGTGATCGTCATCTCGATCGGCGGCAACGACCTTTCGCATGCCGTGCCGCGGGGACCGGACATCGGCACGCGGGTGATCGAGGACATTTCGACCGCTCGCCGCCGCTACGCCGAAAACATCCGCGCGGTCTTGACCAACCTGCGCCGCGCAAATCCCTCCGTGCCGATTCTCGTCCTGGGGCTCTACGATCCGTTCGGCGGCTCGGGACCCGGCGGCCGAATGGGAGCGTCCGTCATCCTCGGCTGGAACACCCTGATCGAGGAGATGGCGCTCTCGTTCCCGTCGACGCTGTTCGTGCCGGCGTTCGATCTCTTCGAAGGCCGGACCGACCGTCTGGCCGCGGACCGCTTCCATCCGAACCGCAGAGGGTACGCGGCAATCGCCACGCGGATGGCGCAGCTCCTTCCCGAGGCCCCCTGACTCAAACCGCCCTCTCACAGCCGTACGCGTACGTCCTCGCATAGTGACCTCGAAAGAGGACGAATTGGAGGGGCCGCTTCGGGTAACCCTTTTGTTCTGAGTAAGACCAGCCTGGCAGCAGCGTTGCGATACCTCCCATCGTTCCGCGGAGATCCGCGGAGGAGGTCTTCGATGACAAAAGGATTCCGCATCGCGTTGGCGACCACCGCAGTGGCGGCCGGAGTCGCTTTCGCGGGCGCCTCGACCGCGCAGGCTCAGGTTCGCATCGGCGTCCCCCTTCCGCACGGGCGCCTGTCGATCGGCATCGGCGCGCCGGAGTTTGCGATCGGGAGCTACGTCCCGAACGGATATGAGGTCTACGCCGACGACGACGACGGATACGGCTTCGAGTACGAGAACCGCTGGATCCCCGTCCGGCAGTACAGCGGACGCTGGGTCATCTGCGAGCCGACCCAGGCATACGGGTACTCGAGCGGATACGGATACGGATACGGATACGGCGGCGGGTACAGAAGCTACGGATACTCCCGCTACGACAACCGGTCCTATGGCCGGTACAACCTGCGGCCCAACTACAACTACGGACACCGACAGGACTACGGCCGATTCGAGCGCCGTGACAGTGACGACCGACGTGGTGACCGTGACGGCTGGCGTGGCAACCGCAGCGGCAACGACCGCCGCGACGGTGGCCGCAACGGTCGGGATCGGGACCGGGACGGCCATCGGGATGGAAACCGTCGCGACCACGACTGAACCGGGTCAGACCTGAGAGTCCCCTCGTTTGACCGCCCCGCAAGGGGCGGTTTTTTTTGCACATGGCTCAACGCGTGAGGCGTCCCCGATTCTCGACGTTTGTTCTCCCGAGGAGACGCGCAGTCCGGTCGAGCCAAGGCCTAACTCGTTTGTTTACAGGGAACACGCGCCTGGCATCGGCATTGCCTTTAGTAGCAGTACCGCGGAGGTCCGCGGAGGAGGTTTCAATGAAAAACAGTCTTCGCATCGCCCTCGCGACCGCCGCTGTCGCCGCCGGATTCGCCCTCGCGGCTCCAACGCCCGCCAGCGCACAGGTCCGATTCTCGGGTTCTTTCCCGGCGCCTCACGGCCGGGTCTCGGTGCGCTTCGGTGATCCCTTCTTTCGGGTGGGAAGTTACGTACCCTCGGGTTATCGGGTGATCAGCCACGCGCAGTACGGTCGGGGGTTCTACTACCGCTCGCGCTGGATCCCCGTCCGCTCCTATGGACGCCGGTGGGTGGTCTGCGACGAGCCGGTCGGGTACTCGTCTGCCTACGCCGACGGGTACTACAGCGAGCCCTACGCCAACGGGTACTACAGCGAGCCCTACGCCGACAGAGGTCCGTATTACGACCCGTACGCCTATTCCTACCGTCCGTACTTCTATGCGCGCCCCTACGGCTACTACGGCGGGCACCGCAGCTGGGGCGGCTACGGCGGAGGCCACGGCCGAGGCTGGGGCGGACGCCACCACTGACATTCCCGCTTCCCGATCTCCTCTCCGTTTTACCGCCCCTTCGTGGGGCGGTCTTTTTTTCTGCAAGCCCCGCCGGAAGGTCGTCACGCCACAAATTGAGAGGCGAGCCGACTCCTCCCCTCTCCGCGACAGCGAGGGGAGAGGAGGGTGAGGGGGGCGAGGCCGTCCTGCTCTCATCGACAGGGAGACTGCCCCTCACCCAACCGTCTCCCCGCGCCGGGCACGGGGAGAGTGAGTGCTGACTACAGAAACTTCCGAATCCGCAGAAAGGCCTTCCCGAGACCGAGGACGATCGACGTCGCCGAGGCCGCCTTCCCGATCTTCGCCGCGGGAGAGGACTTGCCGAAGAGCTTCCACGCGAGGGTCCCCGCCGTCGCGACGCTGGTCGCCGCCATGCCAGCGACCTTCCAGCGGACGCGGTGTCTGCGCACGTCACCGGCGACATCGAGAACCGCCCCGGCCAGGCGCTGGCGTTCCATGGCTCCGCGGGCGGCGAGCTCGGTCAGGCGCGCCGTTCGACCTTTCTGGTGATCCCTCTTCGCGCCTTCCCGCGGCGTGCTCATTCCGAGCCCGCCCGGAACCGCGCCTCGAGATCGTTCTCGTCTTCCTCCACGGACAGCGGCGGACGGATTGAATCGCGTATCGCGGCCCAGTCCTCTTTCAGACCATCCGAGGTCGCGGGGAACTTGAAGGGACTGAGCTTTCGGAACGCCTGGATGCCGACAAACGCGGCCGCTCCGGCGCCCGCGGCATAGATCACGAATGCAACCAGGATTCCGATCCAGACGCTATCGAACAGCTTCGCGAGCAGCACCGCGACGAGCGCCGTAAAGAGGAGCATCGCGAGCCAACCGACGACGAGCGCGATGCCAAGCGCCATGGCGCCGCGGCCGGCGAGACTCCCCTTCTCCGACACTTCCTCCTGGAAAATCTCGACGCGCGTGGCGATGAGTCCCTTCGTTGCGGCAAAGGCGTCCTTCAAGCGCGCGAAGACTCCGGGCGCCGCCTCTTCTTCCTGTTCGGGGAGACGTTTCGAGTTCCACATGTTCGACCTCAATGCAGAGGGGCCGCCGCCTGAGCGCGCCGGTCCCGGGAAGGGGTGACTTCGAGCGGTGCGATCCGGATCCCCTCTTCCCGGAAACGCTCATGAATGCGGCGAGCAAACTCGGGCGCGCCCGGCGTGTCGCCATGGATGCAGAGTGTGTCGGCTCGGACGGAAATCGTCGTTCCCTCGCTGGTGGTCACTCGGCCGTCCCGCGCCAGACTGAGCGCCTGCTCGGCGACCTCGTCAGGCGAGGAAAGGACCGCGCCCCGCTCCGTGCGCGGGACCAGGGACCCGTCCGGAAGATACCGGCGGTCGGCGAATGCCTCGGCGGCGACGGGAAGTCCGGCCTCGCGTCCCGCTTCCATCAGCAGAGAGCCGGGCGGCCCGAAGAGCACCAGGCTCGGCCGGAGCCGACGGACGCCTTCCGCGATCGCTCGCGCCACGTCCGGAAACTCCGCCGCCGCATGGTAGAGGGCGCCGTGGGGCTTGACGTGCGTGAGCGTCCCGCCACGCGAGCGCACGAACCCGTCGAGCGCCGAGATCTGGTACAGGACGAGCGCCTCGACGGCGTCCGCCGACATCTCGACGCGCAGCCGGCCGAAGTTTGCGCGATCGGGATATCCCGGATGCGCGCCGACGCGGACCCCGTGAGACAACGCCGCCGCCACCGTTTCGTCGATCGAAAAAGGATCCCCCGCGTGCAGGCCGCACGCGACGTTCGCCGAGGTCAGAAAAGGCAGGAGGGCGGAGTCGTCCAGACCTTCGCCGACGTCGGCGTTCAGATCGATGCTCACGTCCGCGCCATCCTACGCCTCGCCGCCAGGGCGTCGGCCATGGAAACGGCGCGAAACCGCAGAGACGTCCCGGGCCGCGTCTGCGCGACCAGGCGAAAATCCGCGGTGATCACGGTCGCGATCTTCAGGTAGCCGCCCGTCACGGGGCGGTCGGGCCCCAGAACGATCGGCTGCCCGTCCCCCGGGACCTGGATTGCGCCGAGCGCAGTTCCTTCCGGCGGGATCTCCGACTCTCCGCGAAAGGCCAGTCGAGGCCCCTCGAGCCGGATGCCGCGACGGTCGCTGGTCGAGGAAACGCGAAACGGGGAATTCAGCAAGGCGGCGACCCCCTCATCGGCAAACCAGTCTTCCTGTGGTCCCAGCACGATGCGTACCACCGGGTCCTGAGGAAAATCGGGTGCGGGCGGTTCTGAGCCGCTCTCCACACGCATCGCCGGATGCGCCCCGAAGAGCAGGTCTCCGGGCGAGAGCCTCGACGGAATGTCGAGCGCGGCCGGCGCATCGAAACCGCCCGCGACGCAGAGGTAGGCCCGGACTCCGAGCCGCACCGCTCCCAGGGCGAGGTGTTGCCCCCTCCTTAAGTTCGCGGTCACGCCGGCGGGATACGGCCGGCCGTCGATCGCCGCGCCGCTGGCACCGCCCGCGATTGCAACCCGCGAGTCCTCGAGAGCTTCCAGCTCGGGTCCAGCGACGGCGAGCTCGACCGCCGCGGCGCCCGCAGGGTTGCCCAGCAGCGCGTTTCCGAAAGCCAGGAGCGCCGGGTCGACCGCTCCGGAGGGAGGCAGACCCGACGCGCCACGTCCGCGAAACGGCGCCCCGACGGGCGCGGACCAGAGCCCCGGCGACACGATCCGGAAGATCGGCGCTCGGGCGCCCCCCTTTTCGCGGGGCGCTGCGAAGACCGGGGCTTCCGGCTCGATCTCGTCGGCGCGCCTCCGGTGAAAACGCACCCGGTCTCCCGGAGCGAGAAGAGCGGGGGGGTCCCGGTCGGGGTCGAACAGGCGCACGGTCGCACGCCCGATCAGGTTCCATCCGCCCGGGCTCTCCGCCGGGTAGATCCCGGAGTACCGGCCCGCGACGGCCACGCTTCCGGCGGAAACGCGCGGACGCGGCGTCGACAACCGCACGGCTGCCAGCTCCGGGGGAAGGCCGGCCAGGTACGCGAACCCGGGAGCGAACCCGAGGAACGCGACGTGGTAGTCGGAGCCGGCGTGCCGCGCGCACACCTCTTCGGCCGTCAAGCCGGCACGCCGCGCGACGGCGTCCAGGTCCGGCCCGCCGTAGGTCACGCCGATCACGTGCTCGCGCCCCGCTGGAACTTCCGCGGCCACGGCGGGCGCCACGGAAGCCGCCTGGATCTCGCGATCGAGCTCCTCGTGAGAGACCCGCCCGGGGTCGAAGGCGCAGAAGAGCGTGCGCGCGCCCGGCACCGCGTCGTCGGGCGGCGCCGTACCAGAGGAAAGCCCTCTCGCGAGCGCTACGGCGGACCGGTTCGCATCTTCGTCCGAGGCGTCCGGGAATTCGACGAGAAGCGCACCGTCGGAGACGTGCCGCACCCGGGGGAGAGTCACCGTTGCGGCCGCCAGAGAAAGTACACCGGTATCCCGGTCGCCACGATCGCGTAGCCGGGCCACGTCGTGGCGGGGCTGCCGGCGAAGAGGATCACGATCAGCAGGGCTCCGGCAGCGGCGTACGCGAGCGGGAGCAACGGGTAGCCGGGCGCGCGGAAGGGGCGCTCGAGGTCCGGCCGGCGCCGGCGGAGCACGATGACCGCGAGCACGAGCATCACGTAAAACAGGATGTCGACGGAGATGACGTACTTCAGGAGCTTTCCGTAGTCACCGGAGAGCACGAGGACGCCGGACCAGATCCCCTGCGCCACCAGGGCGCTCGCGGGCACCGACGCGCGGTTGACGGTCGCGAGGCGGCGGAAAAAAAGACCATCCCGCGCCATGGCAAACGTGACCCGCGCGCCGGAAAGAATCAACCCGTTCACGCAGCCGAATGTCGAGATCATGATCGCGGCCGCGGTCGCCGCCGCGGCGCCCGGTCCGAACATCGCCATCGCCGCCGCCGTGCCCACGCGATCCGCGGGCGCATGCTGGATTCCGGAGAGAGGCAGGACGTTTTCGTACGCCACGTTCGCCACCACGTACGCAGCCGTCACGATCAGGCATCCGATCAGAAGCGCTCGGGGAAGGGTCCGTTCCGGATCGCGGATCTCTTCGCCCGCGAACGTGACGTTGTTCCAGGCCGACTGCGAGAAGAGCGGCCCGACCATCGCGGTCCCGAGCGCGGCGACGAGCGCGATGCCGGTCAGCGCGTGGCCGGACGGAGAGACGGCCGTCCAGAATCCCGGCGCGCGCAACGCGGCCCCGGCGGTGCCGAGAAAGAGGCCGAGCCCCGTCAGCGCGACGAGGGCGGCAAGCTTCGCGGCAGTGAAGACGTTCTGCGTGCCGGTCCCGGCGCGAAGACCGCTCGCGTTGGTCGCCGTGAGAATGGCGATCACCGCGAGGGCGACCGCCTGCGCCGCGGTCGCGCGGATCGGACCCGCGGTGAAGATCGGACGTTCAGCGGAAAGCGCCGGCCACAGGACCCCGAGGAACTTCGCGAACGCGACGGAAACCGCGGCGATCGTGCCCGACTGGATGACGAGAAACAGCGCCCAGCCGAAGAGAAACCCGACCAGGGGGCCGTACGCCTCGCGAAAGAACACGTACTGGCCCCCCGCTTTCGGAAGCATGGCCGCCAGCTCCGAGCAGGAGAGAGCCGCGACGATCGTCAGGAGTCCCGCGATGCCCCACGCCACGAGAAGCCAGCCCGCGGAGCCGAGCACGCGCGCGCTCTCGGCGGACACGATGAAGATCCCGGATCCGATCATCGAGCCGACGACGAGCGCTGTGGCGTCGAACGGGCCGATCCCGCGCCGGAGCGCCGCGGGCTTCATTCGAGCGGCGAGCGCGCGGCCGCTCGTCGGCAGAGCCGTTCCTCGATGGACCATCCGGGCGCCGCGCCGAAGAGGGGGCGCGACTCATCGGAATGTCTCGTGCGCGCCGCCTGGTTCAGGACTTCTCTCCGGGGTCACCCTGGCGGGGGTGGCTCACCTACGCGCGGCGCCGGCGTCCGCGAACGAGGCCGGCGGCGAGGGCGAACGCTCCGGCGGCCACGCCCGCGAGGATGACTCCGGACGCTCGCGCGGGGGCAGGCGGAACGGGGACCCGGTCACGCGCGGAAGAGTCCGCTGCCCGCCGCCGGGCGAGCTCGAGCGCGAGGCTTTCCTCACCGCGCGCCATCGCCCAACGGTGGTTAGCGGCGAGCGCCGGGGCGAGGACGGGCGCGAGCGCGTGCAGAAGCGGCTTTCGCGCGGTGACGGTCCATTCGAACGTGACCCATGTCCACGCCCCGGCCGGCTCCAGGGTCCAGACGCCGGCGCCGTCAATGTCCCCTTCAGCCTCGATCGCGAGCTCGAAGGGCGGACGCACCCGGGTGACCCGAAGGACCCACGCGAGGGTGTACGGCAGCCATCCGCGGGTCACGAGCGCAACCTCCCGCCCGACGCCGTCCGCGCTGCCGGATTCGAGCTCGGAAACGGCGAGATACACGCTCGGCCACCAGCGGGGCAGCTCGGAAGGGGCCTCCAGGACCCGGAAGATCTCCTCTGCGGTTCCGTACACCCGCCAGTTCGTCACCAGGCGATAGTCGCGGCTGAACATGGAAGGACCCCTTTGGAAAAGCTTACCCCGCCTCGACGGGAGACTAACGAAAAGGCCCGCCCAACGTCCAAGAGAACAGGGGAACTTCCGCCGGGACGGCGCGTAAAAGAGGGTTGAGAGCCGTCGGCTTCGTACCTTTCGGGGGTCCGTGATGCGAAAACTCTTCAAAACGCTGTTCTGGCTCATGATTCTCGTGACCCTCGCCGGAGGGGTCTACGCCTGGGCCCGGTCGAGCAAGGGGGACCAGCAGGGAAACAAGCTGGTCACGGTCGAAAAGGGATCCATCACGGAAAAGGCGATCGCGGTCGGTCAGATCCAGCCCCGCCAGAAGTTCCAGGTCAAATCGAAGATCTCGGGCATCGTGAAAAAGTGCATGGTCAACGTCGGCGACTCGGTCAAGGCGGGAGACGCGCTGTTTGAGATCGGGCCGGACCCGACACCTCAGGAACTCACCGACGTCGACCGCAGCGTCGACTCGGCCGCCGTGTCCTACGTGCGGGCGAAGGCGGACTACGAGCGCGCGATTGAGCTCTCGAAGTCCGGCGTGCTGCCGAAATCCGACATGGATTCGAAGAGAGAGGCGTACGAGCTCGCGAAGATCGCGGTCGCGCGCGCCGAACAGGGCCGGGACCTCACGCGGAAGGGCCGCGTCTCCACCGAGAAAGTCACGATCGAGTCGGTCATTCGCGCGCCCGCCGCGGGCACGATCCTGACCCGCGTCGTGAATCCCGGCGATCCGATCACCCCGCTCACCTCCTACCAGCCCGGGACGGAGCTCGCGACGATCGCGGACATGCGCGACCTCATCTTCAAGGGAACCGTCGACGAGATCGACGTCGGCAAGCTCCACGTGGGACTCCCCGCTCGCATCAAGGTTGGCGCGCTTCCCTCCGACGTCGTCACCGGGCGGGTGGCCCGCATCGCGCCGCAGGCGCAGCAGAAGGAGGGCGCGACGCTCTTCGACGTCGAGATCGAGCTCG
>JBDTRB010000112.1:0-10635 GCA_039931865.1 Acidobacteriota bacterium
GAGCCGCCGGCCGGTGCCGTTCGCCGTCAGCGAACGGCAGCTCCCGCAGTGAGCGGAGGCGACGGTAAGTCCTCGTCAAAACCTCGGCGAACCCTCGGGACTATCCAGCCCCGAATCCCGTAAGGGTGTTCGAGGCCGCCGCTGCGGCTCCTGGAGGTCTCTCATGGCGAAGTTTCGGCTGACGGTCAATGCGATGCGGCGCGAGGTGGATGCCGAGCCCGACATGCCCCTTCTCTGGGTCCTCCGGGACCGGCTCGGCTTGAACGGCACGAAGTACGGTTGCGGCATCGGGGTTTGCGGCGCCTGCACCGTGCTCGAGAACGGCAAAGAGGTGCGGTCCTGCCAGGTGCTCGTCCAGGCGGCCGCGGGCCGGCGGTTCACCACGATCGAGGGGCTCTCCCCGGATGGGTCGCACCCCTGCCAGAGGGCCTGGATCGAAGAGGACGTATCGCAGTGCGGGTACTGCCAGCCGGGAATGATCCTCGCGGCCGCCGCCCTCCTGGCAAAGAGCCCGAGCCCGACCGAACGCCAGGTCGACGCGGTTTTTTCAGAGCACGTCTGCCGCTGCGGAAGCTACCCTCGCATCCGGCGCGCTGTCGCCCGGGCGAGCGCCGCGGGAGGCCCGCGATGAGCTCGTCGCGCCGCCAATTTCTTCAGACCGCCGTTCTCGGAGGGGCCGCGCTCGCGATCCGCCTGCCGATCCTCGGGGAGGAGGAAGCCCCGAAGGGGAAGCCCAGGTCCTTCGAGCCCAACAAGTGGATCACCGTAGGAGCGGACGGGCGGATCACCCTGATCGCGCCGCGCTCGGAGATGGGACAGGGCGCGCGCACTAGCCTCGCGATGATCCTGGCCGAAGAGCTCGAGGCCGACTGGAAATCGATCGTGCTCGAGCACGCCATTCCGGGACCGAAATATCCGGGCATGCGGACCAGCGGATCGAGCAGCGTGTCGGACTGCTGGCGGCCACTCCGCGTCGCGGGCGCCGCCGCACGCGAAATGTTGCGGGAAGCGGCGGCGCGAACCTGGTCCGTCCCGAGAACGGAGTGCCGTGCGGAAAACAGCCGTATCGTCCATTCAAAAACCGGGCGCCGCCTCGATTACGGCGAGCTCGCCCCGCTCGCCGCGACGCTTCCGATCCCCGAAAACCCCCCGTTGAAGGACCCGAAGGATTACAAACTGCTGGGGACGCGGGTCGCGCGACTCGAAGGGCCCGCCATCGCGACGGGTCGCGCGGTCTACGGATTTGACGCGAGGCCCTTCGGGGCGCTGGTCGCCGTGGTGAGGCGCTGCGCCGTTCCGGGGGGTCGCGCGAGGAGTTTCGATGCCTCGTCGGCAAAAACGGTTCACGGCGTGCTCGAAGTCGTGCGCCTCTCGACGGGAGTCGCCGTCGTCGCCAGCGACACCTGGGCCGCTATGAAGGGAGCCGAGGCTCTGAAGGTGGACTGGGACGAGGGCGAGAACCACGCCGACTCCACGGAAACGTATTGGAAGCGGCTCGAAGCCGCGTCCGTCCGCGCGCACGTGACTCGTAAAGTGGGAGATATCGAGGCAGCGCTGGCCGCGTCCGCCCGCCGGCTCTCGGCGGAATATCGATATTCGTTCCAGGCACACGCTCCGGTCGAGCCCATGAATTGTTTCGCCGACGTCCGCGACGGACGTTGCGAGATCCGCGTCGGAACGCAGGCGCCGAACGAAGCGCAGGCGTCGGCGGCCAAACTCCTCGGAATCCCCCTCGAGGCGGTCACCCTCCACGTCACGCTTCTCGGAGGCGGGTTCGGACGGCGACTGGACCACGACTATGTCCCGGAGGCGGTCGAGCTTTCGCGGGCGATCCGGCGGCCGGTCCAGGTCGTCTGGACGCGGCGAGACGACTTCGAAAACGACCGTTTCCAACCGGCATCGCTGCACACCATGTCCGCCGGACTCGACGGCGCAGGCCAATTGATCGCCTGGTCTCACAGGATGTCGAGTTTCCACCTCACGATGTTCGGGCCCTACGAGGAGGGCCATGTGGACCCCGACAGCGAGAACCCCTGGGGCGCGTTCGACTGCCCCTACGAGGTCCCGGCGCTCTCCGCCGCGTCGGCGGTTGCGAGGTCCCCTGTCCCGACCGGGGCCTGGCGCGCGGTCGACTACCCGCCTTCGGTCTTCGCGCGCGAGTCGTTCCTGGACGAAGTCGCCGCCGCGTCCGGCCGCGACCCCGTCGCGCTGCGCCTCGAGCTCCTGAAGAGTCCGCAGGTCGTCAAGATCGGGTCGGGCGAAATCGACCGGCGCCGCCTCTCCGCCGTGATCGCGCTGGCGGCCGAAAAGGCCTCCTGGCCGACGCCCCTTCGCGGGATCCCGGGCCGGAGGGTGGGCCGCGGAATCGCCGCGAATGTTTACCACGCCCGGACCCACATGGCACAGGTCGCGGAAGTGTCCGTCGGACGAGATGGCGACGTGCGGGTCCATCGAGTCGTGTGCGCGGCCGACTGCGGGCAGGTCGTCAACCTCTCGGGAGTGGAATCTCAGGTCGAAGGCGCCATCGCGTGGGGCCTCTCCGCCGCCTTGAAGACCGAGATCACGTTCCGTAATGGAAGGGTCGAGCAGCACTCGTTTCGCGAATACCCGGTGATACGGCTTCCCGAGATGCCGTCCATTGAAACGCACCTGATCGCAAGCGGCGCCGGCCCCTCCGGCATGGGCGAACAGCCGGTCCCCCCGATTGGCCCGGCTGTCGCGAACGCGATCTTCGCCGCGACCGGCCGGCGGGTGCGGAAGCTGCCCGTCCGCGCCGACGAGTTGCGCGCGTGAGCGAGTTTCGCGGGAAAGCCGGCGAATCGCGCCGCTCCGCCGCACCTCCTCGAGGTGGAGGCGTCGAGCGGCTCCGGCGTGCTCACCCTCGTGCTAGACGGGGTTCTCGATGATTCGCAGGTCGCAGGTGTGCCGCTCGACCCGCGGATACACCAGGGTCTTCCCGTCGGAGCTGACGGAAAACCCCGGCCACCCCTGCCTCGAAAGCGACGCCACGTGCTTCGGGACGCCGCCGAACGGGAGAAACACGACGCCCGCGTCGGGGTGATCGCCGCAGAGCTCGCGGTAATAAATTCCGGCGCGCGTTACCTGCCAGTTTGCCCAGTCCTCCGGCGCGAGCGACGCGACGACCCGCTCCGGTGCTGATCCGCCGGCCGACTGCCGCCAGATGCCCGGCAGGTCGGTCCGCGTGTAGAAGAGCGCGGACCCGTCCGCCGCCTCCTGCGCCGCGTAGCCGCCGTCGGGGCTCGCCGCGGTCACGCCGCGCGTTGCGAGATCCAGGCGCCACACGCGAGAGGCGCCGGAACGGCGGGACGCGAAAAAGATCGACCGGCCGTCATGCGACCAGGCGGGCGCGACCGCGTCGGAGTCGCCCGTCGCCAGGCGCTCCGGAACACCTCCCGACGCGGCGATCGCGTACAGGCCGGCGCGCGAGCCTTCCCGCGCGGAGAAGACGAGGCGCTCTCCGTTCGGAGACCAGCGGGGCGTTTCGACGCGCGCGCCGCCGAACGAAGTGAGACGCCTGGCGGCTCCTCCGCCCGCGCCGACGAGCCAGATCTCCGAGCTTCCCGATCGCGTGGAGACGAAGGCGACCTGGTTTCCCTCCGGGGAAACTTGAGGCTCGAAATCCCACTCGTCCGTGGCGTACGTCAGTCGGAAAGGAGCGGCTCCCGCGGAAGTGGGCACGTTCCACAACCCCACCTCGTAGATCCAGCTTTCGTACGCGACCAGGTTGCGCGCACGGGCCACGGACGGGTGCTTGATCTTCGCGCCGCCCCCCGCGACGAACGTCGGCGCGCCTCCGCCTCCGGACGCCTCGACCCGCCAGAGGCTGTAGATGCCGGCGCGGCTGGATGAGAAGAGAATGCTGCCGCCGTCGGGCGCCCACTCGAGTCCCATCAGGTCGCGATCGTCCGAGGTCAGCCGCACGGGGTTGCCCCCGCCGACCGGCACGCGGTAGACGTCCGCCACCCCATCCGTGACGTTGCGCGAGAACGCGATGTCGCGGCCGTTCGGCGAGAACGCCGCGGACGTGTCGCCGAGCATCCCCGGAGGCGGCGACGTGACGCGGCGTCGCTCGAGCGTCTCCGGCGAGAGAAGCTCGATTCGAAGGGAAGAAGTCTCGGGATCGCGGACCGCGAGCGCGAGCCACCGCCCGTCGGGCGACCAGGCGAGACGCCGGTAGTCACGGTCCCCGCACGGGGCGAGCGAGCGCTCTGCGCCGCCGAGCGCGTATATGAGCACGATGCCGCAGTCCGCGCCGCGGGTCCTCGTGAAGGCTATGCGCTGCCCGTCGGGAGACCACGCCGGCGTGCGGTCCTCGGCACCCGGCACGTTCGTCAGGCGCAGGGGCGCGTCGGCGTCCACGAGCTGCACGTACAGGCTGTGGGCTTCTCCGGCGCCGCCGTTCCACGCGAACGCGACCCGGCTTCCGTCCGGAGACACGGCCGGATCCCGCTCTTCGCCCGGGGTGGTCGTCAGAGGGCGCACGCGCATCGCCGGGGCAGCCGCGGGAGAACGGCGCTGCGCCAGGACGAGAGCCGCGGCGAGAAGCACGGCGGAAACGGCGGCGGCGGCCACTGCCCGCCCGCGCCTGCGTCGAGGCGAAGCCGCTTCTTCGAAAAGGGCCGGCTCGGAAGTCGCCGGAGGCGCGGGCTCGCGTTCGGGAAATTCCGCCGGAGCGGGCGTTTGAAAGACGGCGATCGGAGCCACGAGGCGGTAGCCGGACTTGCGAATGGTCTCGATGACTCGAGGCTCGGAGGCCGAGTCGCCGAAGGTCCGCCGCAGCTCTCCGATCGCGCGCGTCAGAACGTCTTCGGTCACAAACGCGCCTTCCCAGACGACGCGGAAAAGCTCCTCCTTCGTGATCACCTCGCCGGGACGAGAAGCCAGCAGAAGAAGCACGCCGAGGACCTTCGGCTCGAGGGTGATCACGCCGTCGGCCGACACGACGCGGTGAAGGTCCGGCTGCACCCGCCGGCTCGCGAGCGAGAACTCCCCAGGACGCGCGGCGGGCAGGGCGCCTCCGCTCCGCTCCCGGGGCTCGACACTCATCGCGGAACCATCTACCGATTCTACGTGCCGGAGCGCCTGAAGTTCGCTGGCGACGCCCGCTCGGATAACATCCGCGCTTCCCGGACAGGAGGCTTCGTGCGTAAGACCGTGTGGGCCATGATGCTTCTCTCGTTCTCCCCCGTTCTCGCCGCGCTCCCGGCGGCGGGCGCCGACAACGCGCCTCTTTCCAAAGAGGAAGAGCGGCGCCGGTTTCATCCGCGGCGGACCGGGATGGACGCCTCCTCGCGGGCGAAAGCCGCCGGCCAGCGCGACGCCATGGAGAAGGCGTCCCCGTTCGCGGCGCTGAAGTTCCGAAACGTCGGTCCCGAAATCCAGGGCGGCCGCGTCGTCGATATTGTCTCTCCGGCGAACCACCCCGACTCCCTCGTCGTCGGCTACGCTTCGGGGGGACTGTGGCGCACCGACAGCCGGGGCGGCGCGTGGACGCCGCTCTTCGACGGTGAGCCCACCATCGCGATCGGCGCCTTCGCGCTCGCGGATGGAGACGGGCGCACAATCTACGTCGGCACCGGCGAAGCGAATTCGAGCCGGACGTCCTACGCCGGTACCGGGATGTACAAGACGACCGATTCGGGAAAGACGTGGCAGAGCCTGGGGCTGGCGGACACGCACCATATCGCGCGGATCGTCGTCGACGCACGGAGCCCCGAGACGGTGCTGGTCGCTGCGATGGGGCACCTCTACACCGACAACGCGGAGCGCGGCGTGTTCCGGACGACCGACGGCGGCCGCACCTGGTCGAAAACGCTTTTCGTCGATGACCGCACGGGTGCCATCGACCTCGTGGCAGACCCCGGGAATCCCGACGTCCTCTATGCCGCCACGTGGGAGCGCGCCCGGACGGCCGCAAACTTCCTCGAGAGCGGACCCGGAAGCGGCGTCTGGAAGTCGACGGACGGCGGAAGGACATGGAAGCGCCTCTCCGCGGGGCTTCCGTCGGGAGCGACCCTCGGGCGCATCGGCCTCGCTCTTGCGGCGTCGCGTCCGGACACGGTGTATGCCGTGCTCGACAACCAGTCGCTGCGCCCCGACACGGAGCCGTTCGACGAGGACGCTCCTCCGGGAGACCTCACGCCGCGGCGGTTGAAGGCGCTGACTCCGGAAGCGTTCTCCCGTCTGGACGACGAGACGGTCGCGCGCTTCCTCCAGCGCAACGATTTTCCCAAAACGCTGAAGGCCCCGCGCCTGAAAAAAGACATGGCTGCCGGGAAAATCGCCGTCGCCGATCTTCTCGCGTACATGAAGGACAGCAATCGCGATCTCTTCGAGAACGAGGTCGTCGGACTCGAGGTCTATCGCACGGACGACGGCGGCGGAAGCTGGAAGAGAACGCACACGGGCCGCATCGAAAAGGTCTTCTACTCGTACGGTTACTACTTCGCGCGAATCGCCGCGGACCCCGCCAACCCCGAGCACATCTACATCGGCGGCGTGCCGATGATCGCATCGACGGATGGCGGAAAGACGTTCAAGGGAATCGACCAGCGCGGCGTGCACGGAGACCACCACGCCATCTTCATCGACCCGAAGACGCCTTCGCGCGTCGTGATCGGAAACGACGGTGGCATCAACGTCTCGGCCGATGCCGGCGAGACCTGGACGAAGCTGAACAACATCCCGGTCGGTCAGTTCACCTCGCTCGCCGTCGACGACGCCGAGCCGTACAACATCGTGGGTGGGCTACAGGACAACGGCGTGATGCGCGGACCGTCCTCCTACCGCCCGGGCAGGACGGACCCGCAGGCGTGGAAGTCGATCTGGGGCGGCGACGGCAGCTGCGTCGTCATCGACCCGAAAGACAGCAACATCATCTACGCCGCCGGACAGTTCGGTGCGTCCGGGCGCGTGAACCTGAAGACCGGCGAGCGCCAACGCATTCGCCCGCGGCCCGAGCTCTCCGCGGCGAAAAAAGAGAAGCCTCTCCGCTACAACTGGATCACGCCGTTTATCCTTTCGCCTCACTCCCGCGAGATCCTCTACTACGGGACGAACCGCCTCTACCGGTCCTTCGATCGCGGGGACACCTGGACCGCGATCTCGGAAGACCTGACGTCCAACCGGGGGCAGGGCGACGTCCCGTTTGGCACGATCACTTCGATCGCGGAATCTCCGAAGCGGTTCGGAGTGCTCTTCGTCGGCACGGACGAGGGTCGCGTGTGGGGCTCGCGCGACGGCGGGAACACGTGGTCCGACCTCTCGAAGGGACTCGCCCGGGACAAATGGGTCTCGCGGGTGATTGCGTCCTCGTTCGACGAGGGGACGGTCTACGTTTCCCAGAACGGCTACCGGGACGACGACTTCTCAGCCTACGTCTTCCGTTCGACCGACTTCGGCAGGACCTGGCAGTCGATCTCGGGCGGACTGCCCGCGGAGCCGGTCAACACGGTGCGCGAGGACCCGAAGGCCAGGCACCTGCTGTACGCGGGCACCGACAGCGGGGTCTTCGTTTCGCTCGACCGCGGAGCCACGTGGGCGGCGCTGGCGGGGGGCCTCCCGAGGGTCGCCGTGCATGATCTCGCCGTTCAGCCGCGCGAGGGCGATCTCGTGCTCGCGACCCACGGCCGGAGCGTCTACGTGGCCGAGGCCGCGCCGCTGCGCCGGATGAAGGACGGACTTCCCTCCGAGCCGCTCGTCGCCTTTCCCGTCAAGCCGCTGAAGCTCTCCGCGAGAAAAGGCTACGGCGACCACCCGTACTTCACGTGGGGACGCGAGGAGCCCGTCGTCCGGATCGCCTGGTGGTCGAAGACCGGGCAGCCGGTATCGGTTTCGATCCACGA
Organism: Acidobacteriota bacterium; assembly: GCA_039931865.1. GTDB lineage: Bacteria > Acidobacteriota > Thermoanaerobaculia > UBA5066 > Gp7-AA6 > JALYUA01. The sequence goes on from JBDTRB010000112.1 coordinate 7,866, forward strand.
CGAGAACGGGAGCGCCTGGAAAGAGCTCACCGGCCCCGCTTCCGCGGGGTTCCACGTGATCGAGTACGACCTGACCGCCGACCCAACGCTCGCCGACGCCGCCGAGGCCCGCTCCCGGGAAAAGGCGCTCGCCGCGGTCAAGCCCGTGACGCCTCCTGCCGCCTCCGGGGAGGTCGAGGACGATGACGCGGCACCGGCGAAGCCCGGGGACGAAAAAGCGGCGGCCGCCGCCCCGAAGAAACCGCTCGATGCGGACCTCTACCGGCTCCTCGAAGATCCTCTCCGGGCGACCCGCAAACGGTACCTGCCTCCCGGGCGGTACACGGTCGAGATCCGGTCAGGAAGCGCCGCGCAGAAGACGGTTCTCAGGGTCCTGCCGGAGTCGGAAAGCCGCTTCGGGAGTGACGACCGGGAGGAAGACTAGAGAAAAGACTGCCAGCGGGGCGGGCGGGCGCGGCCGTAGGAGAAGCGGTCGCTTAGGGCGCGCTCCACCGCGCGAGAAACCGCGCGTGGGACGAGTAACGGATGATCTCCCGGCGGCGCGGAGGCGCGTCGAGCCGCTTCTCGAACCCGAGATTCGAAAGCTCGGGGAGCCGCTCCGCCGCGACGGCAGGCGGCGGAACCTCACGCGGTCCCGGCACGCGCGTTCTTTCTCTCACCCGCATAAGACCTCGCATTCTATTCGGTTTTGTTTCCGGTCGTTTTCCGCTGATTCTGCGAGCCGCGCCGACACTTTCCACGGAAGCTTCCCGCCGTTCGCCCTTCGTCTCTGCCTTTCGCCTTTCGCCTTTGTCCTTTCGTCCTCCACCCGGCGACGCTTCCACGCGCGCCATGCCCGCGCGCGCCACACGCGCGTTGGACTCGCGGCCCTACCTGGTTTATCGTCCCGATCGTGAGCGCGACGGCGGTAGCCCGGCCGGAGACGGTTTCCAGCACCCGGCCTTTCTGGGCGAAGCGATTATTTTCCTTCTGCGGCATCGTCCCTCTCGCGATCTACGTGGTCTGGCACCTCTTCAACAACGTCTACTCGATCAACGGCCGGGGAGCCTTCGACACGCGGCTCCACGAAGCGACCCGGTCGCCGCTCTACCAGCCGGCGATCTGGCTCTTTGTCTACCTGCCTTTCGTCATCCACGCGGTCGTCGGCCTTGTGATCACGTTCAAGTCGCGCCCGAACCCGCTGAATCAGCCGCGGTTTCGCAACTGGAAGTACCTCCTGCAGCGCGTCTCCGCGATCGGAGTCCTTCTGTTCGTGCCGGCGCACGTTTACAAGACGAAGATCGAGCCGTGGCGGGCCGGCTTTTCGATCGATTTCGCGCACATGCAGGAAGGGATGCGGGAACCGCTGACCTTCGCCGTGTACGTCCTCGGAATGCTCGGGGTCGCTTTCCATCTCGCCAACGGTCTCTGGCTCGCCGGAATCACGTGGGGGGTGTTCACCGGACCCCGGGGGCAGCGCCGGGGCGAGTGGCTGTCGATCGCTTTCGGAATCGCGATTCTGACCCTGGCATTCGGCGCCCTCTACGGGCTGCGCCGGTAACCCGGACGCTCCCGCTCCCTGTGGTCGACCCCGGGCACGGATCCTGCTCCCTGGACGGGTCAGTGATCCTGCTTTTTCTCCGACCGGGACCCCGGCGAAAGGCACGCTGATGGGCTGGCTCTCGAACCTTGCGGGCAGAAAAAACGACGGCTCGCAGACCGGGGACCGGAACACGGGCGCGGGGCTCGACGCGACCGGGCCGGGGGCATCGTCCGGCGATAGCGCGGTGGGCCGCAAGATCGGAAAGTACGAGATCGTCGCGAAAATCGGCGCGGGCGGCTTTGGGACCGTCTACGAGGCTTTCGACCCGTTGATCCAGCGCAAGGTCGCGATCAAGACATGCGAAGTCGGCTCGCCCGAGATCCGCGCGAGAACGTTTCAGGAGGCACAGCTCGCCGGGCGCCTCCAGCACCCGAACATCACCACGGTTTACGAGTTCGGCGTCGAAGAAGACGTGCCCTTCATCGTGCAGGAGTTTCTCGCGGGCGAGGACCTCGACCGCCTGATCTCCCGCGGCGAGCCCGTGCTCCTGGCCGACAAGCTCAAGGTTCTGGTCGGGGTCGCGCTCGGGCTCGAGTATGCGCACAAGGCGGGCGTGATGCACCGCGACATCAAACCCGCGAACATCCGCGTGCTCGAAGGCCATGCGATCAAAATCATGGACTTCGGGATCGCGAAGTCCGCGGACCGGGAAACGGACATTACCAAGGCCGGGGTCGCGGTCGGCTCCGCCGGGTACATGTCTCCGGAGCAGATCTGCGGCGACCCCGTGGACCACCGCACCGACATCTTTTCCTTCGGCCTTCTGGCGTACGAGCTGCTGACGCGTCAGAAGGCGTTCCGCAACGACAACCTCTTCAAGCTGCTCGAGATGGTCGTCAAGGAAGAACCGCCTCCGCTCGAGGAGTTCGCGCCCGACACCCCCGCGGCCCTCGCCGAGATCGTTCGCCGGTGCATGCGCAAGGAGCCCTCGGAACGGTTTCAGACCGCGCGCGAGCTTCGCGACGCCCTGATCGAGGTGCATGAGCAGATCCCCCCGTCTCCTCCGGCGAGCCTCCACCCGCTGGTCCCGCCGGATGAGGCCGCGCGCCTGTCCGCTCTCTCCCGCTTCGAGATCCTCGACTCCGAAGCGGAACCCGAATTCGACGACATCACGCGCCTCGCGGCGCTCGTGTGCGGGACCCCGATCGCTCTCGTCACGTTCATCGACCGCGACCGGCAATGGTTCAA
>JBDTRB010000113.1:0-10537 GCA_039931865.1 Acidobacteriota bacterium
GCTCGGCCAGGGCCCGCACGCGCTTGCGCGCGTCGGTCCGCCCGAGCCGCGAGAATCGGGAGCGGGCCTGCCGCAGGCGCTCGCGAAAAGCCCCGCTTCCTCCGGAAGTCGCGGATGTGGAAGGCGGGGCCGCCGCGCGAAAGATCCCGATCGTCAGGGGAGGGCGGGAGGCCGCCGCAACGAGGGACTCGCCGGGCAGAGCCCCCTTCCAGGCAAAATCCGGCGCGTACAGGCCGGCGTTCGAGCCTTCAGACTTCCAGTCCTCGAGAAAATCGGCCGCCCAGCCCGAAACGCCATCCGAGTAGTCCTCCAGCGCGGGCAGAGGCCCGCCGCGACGCGACGCGCAGGCCTCCAGGGCGAGGATGACGGCAGCCACGAGAATCACGCGGGCGGCCGCCGGACATCTTTGCATCGCGGCGGAAAATATAATCAAGAGTCCCTTGTCACTCACAGACCGTCTCCGCGAGCGCATCGCCCGGGAAGGCCCGATCTCGTTCCGCGACTTCATGGCCGCGGCGCTGTACGACGCGGAGGAGGGCTATTACTCCCGCGGTGCGTCGATCGGCGACCGGGGAGACTTCGTGACTTCTCCCTGGGTCTCGCCGGCGTTCGCCCGGTCGCTCGCCAGGCGGTTCGCTCTGCAGGCGCGCGGTTTCGAGGGCGACGTCGATTTCGTCGAGGTCGGCGCCGGAGAGGGGAAGTTCCTGGAGGAATTCGCGGCGGGGCTCGAAGCCGATTACCCGGACGTGTTCGCCCGGGTGCGCCTCACGGCGATCGAGCGCAGCGCGCGCGCCCGTCAGATGCTCCTGCGGCGGCCGTTCTCGAAGCCCGTTCGGGCGCTCGATTCCCCGAAAGAGCTCCCCGAAGGGAGCGTGTGCGGCTGGATCTTCTCGAACGAGCTGTACGACGCGCTGCCGGTCGTGAGGGTCACGGGCTCTAACCGCGGCCTCCAGGAGCTTCGCGTCGATTTCGAAGGAGACTCGTTCGTCTGGCGGACGGCTTCCGCTCCGGACGCGTACCGGGAGCACCTCGAGCGGTACGGGGTCGCGATGGACGCGGGGCAAGTGGGCGAGATCTCGTTCGGCGCAGCGCCGCTCCACCGCATCCTCGCGCGCGCTCTCGGCCGCGGCTCGCTCGTCACGTTCGACTATGGACATCGCTCCTCCGTTCTCTATCATCCGACCGCGCGGCGCCACGGCACCCTCGCCGTGCATTTCGCGGGCCTGCGGAGGGGAGATCCCCTGTCGAGGCCGGGCCAGGTGGATCTGACCGCGCACGTGCATTGGGATCTGCTGATCGAGGCGGGCGAGTCGGAAGGGCTGACGACCGAGGGGGTGTCCCGTCAGGGGCGCTTCCTGGTCGAGTCTGGTGTCTTCGATTTCACCCCGGATGACGCCGCTCGATGGCGCGCCTATCGGCTCGTAGATCCCGAAGGAATGGGGGACGAAATCTCGGTGCTCGTCCAATCGCGGGGCGTCCCGTCTCCCGGTCTCGCCGCCTCGGAGTAGCGCGCGAATGCGGGTTGATTCCTTTTTTCCCTCCGATAGAATGGCCGCTTAAGTGGCCAACTACTTTCCGATTCTGATTCTGGGCCTCCTGGCCGCGGCTCTGCCTCTGGCGACGATTTTTCTCGCCCGGGCCATCCAGACGCGCCGCCCGAACCCCGCCAAGCTCGAGCCTTACGAGTCCGGGATCGCGGCGACCACCTTCGCATTCGACACGCGCTTTTCGGTCCGCTATTTTCTGATTGCGGTCCTCTTCGTTGTGTTCGACGTCGAGACGATCTTTCTTTTCCCCTGGGCCGTCCTCTTCCACCGGCTCGGCCTCTTTGGTCTCATCGAAATGGTGATTTTCCTGGTGATTCTCGTCGTCGGATATTTCTATGTCTGGAAGCGCCAGGCGCTCGACTGGGCGTAGCAGAAGGGCGAACCGTCCCATGGGTCTCGTCGACAACAGATTCGAAGACAACGTCCTGACGACGACGGTCGACTCCGTCATCAACTGGGCGCGCCGCTCGTCCATCTGGCCCATGCAGTTCGGCCTGGCGTGCTGCGCGATCGAGATGATGGCGGTGATGGACGCGCGTCACGACCTGGCGCGCTTCGGAGCGGAGGTCTTCCGCGGCACCCCGCGCCAGTCCGACCTGATGATCGTCGCCGGCACCGTCGTCGAGAAGATGGCTCCCGTCTTGAAACGCCTTTACGACCAGATGCCGGAACCCAAGTGGGTGATCGCCATGGGATCGTGCGCGACCTGCGGGGGCCCTTACCGGACCTATGCCGTCACCCAGGGCGTCGACCGCATCGTCCCCGTCGACGTGTACGTTCCCGGGTGCCCGCCGCGCCCCGAGGCGCTCATCTACGGAATCATGGCGCTCCAGAAGAAGATCGACCGGATGAAGGTCATCCGGAAGGCCTCGTAACACTCCCATGGCCGAGGAGATCACGCCCCCGGCCGCCGCCGGGGCCAAGGAAGTTGCGAAGCCGAAGCTCGTCGCGACAGACGGGGCGGGCCATCCGTGGGTCGTTTCGCTTGCTGCCGGCGTCCCGGACGCGGTCCTCGCTTCGAAGCAGTTCGCCGGGCAGCTGACGGTCACCGTCGCCCGCGAGAAGATCGTCGAAGTCGCCCGGCACCTGAAGTCGAAAGAGGACTTCGGGTACTGCGTGGACGTGACGGCGGTCGACTGGAAAGAGCGCGCTCCGCGATTCGACGTCGTCTACCACTTCTATTCTTTCTCGAAGAACGACCGGATCCGCGTCAAGTGCGGGGCGGCCGAAGGGGAAGACGTCCCCTCGATCGCGCTCGTGTACCTCGCGGCCAACTGGTGCGAGCGCGAGACCTTCGACATGTTCGGCATCCGCTTCTCGGGCCACCCGGACCTGCGGCGCATCCTGACATGGGAAGGGTTCCACGGCCATCCGCTCCGAAAGGACTTCCCGCTCGAGGGCATCGACACCGGCGCGGCGATCTATCCCGAGGAGTGGCCGGAAGGCGGAGGGCCGTCCGCGACCGACCCCAATCGGAAAGTGGTGTCATGAAGAAGGCGAACGGGGAACGGGAAACACTGCGCCCTTCGTCCTTCGCCCGCCGAGAGGCTCTCCATGTCTGACGACAAGCTGAGCCAGGCCGAGCGCGACGAAGCCGCGTCTTTCGCGCAGCGCGCGGAAGCTGGGGGCGTGGCGCGGCCTCTTTCCTCCGGCAACGCGGCGCCGGGACCGGCGCAAGGCGAGCCGCCGACGCTGTTCGACGTCCAGGAGATGGAGCTGAACTTCGGGCCGCAGCACCCCTCGACGCACGGCGTTCTCCGGATCATCCTGAAAGTGGACGGCGAAAAAATCCTCGAGGCGATCCCCGACGTCGGGTTCCTGCATCGCGGCACCGAGAAGCTCTTCGAGACCGAGACGTACCCGATGGGCATCCCGCACACCGACCGGATGGACTACGTCGCCGCCGCGACGAACAACCACGCGTTCTGCCTGACGATCGAGAAGCTCCTGGACGTCGAGGTGCCGCGGCGCGCGCAACTGATCCGGGTGATTTTAGACGAGCTGCAGAGGCTCTCGAGCCACCTGGTGTGGCTCGGAACCTCGGGGATCGACCTCGGCGCGGTGACGCCCTTCTGGTATGCGTTTCGCGAGCGCGAACAGATCCTCGACTTCTTCGAGGAGTACTGCGGGGCGCGCCTCACCCTGAACTGCATGCGCATCGGCGGTCTCCCGTTCGACCTGACCGCGGGCTGGGTGGAACGGCTGATGGAGTTCGTCGACGACCTGCCCGCGCGGATCGACGACTACGAGCAGCTCTTGACCGACAACCGGATCTGGAAGAAGCGCACCATCGGCATCGGCGTTCTGACCGCCGCGGACTGTGTCGAGTACGGCCTGACTGGCCCCCTGATCCGCGCGTCGGGTATCGAGTGGGACCTTCGCCGCGCGCAGCCGTACGAGTGCTACGACGAGCTCGACTTCGCGGTTCCGACGCGGCAGAACGGCGATACCTACGACCGCTACATCGTCCGCGTCCAGGAGATGCGCCAGAGCGTCCGGATCCTGCGCCAGTGTCTCGACAGGCTCGAGCCCGGCGACATCCGCGGCAAGGTCCCGCGGGTCATCAAGCCGCCGGCCGAAGAGATTTACGCGTCGATCGAGTCGCCGAAGGGCGAGCTCGGCTTCTACTGCGTCTCGAACGGCAGCAACCGGCCTTACCGGATGCACTGCCGTCCGCCGTCGTTCATCAACCTGCAGGCGCTGCCGAAGATGGCGAAGGGGCACCTGATTTCGGACCTGGTGGCGTTGATCGGCACGATCGACATCGTGCTCGGCGAGGTCGACCGATGAGCCAGTCGGGAATCGGGAATCGGGAATCGGGAATCGGCGGAGAGGATGCCGTCTTGTCCATTACCGATTACCGACTACCGATTTGCGGCTCCGGGACCCGGTCATGAAGATCCTCACGCCCACCTTCCTCACCTACGTCAAGGTCCTGCTCATCGTCGCGGTGGTTCCCGCGATCGTCGGGTTCGTCATCGTGCTCGCGGAGCGGCGGATCATGGGGTTCATGCAGGTGCGGCTCGGGCCGAACCGCGTCGGGCCCAAGGGCACGCTCCAGGGCCTGGCCGATCTCGTGAAGCTCGTCACCAAGGAAGACATCACGCCCGCGCGCGCGGAGAAGTTCGTCCATTTCTTAGCGCCCGTGCTCGCCGTCATCCCGTCTTTGACGGCCCTGGCGGTCATCCCGATGGGCCCGTCGGTCCGGCTGGCGCGTCACGTCTCGACCCCCCTGTGGGTAGCGGACATCAACATCGGGCTTCTGTTCCTGCTCGCGATCACGTCGATCGGCGTCTACGGGATCATCCTCGGCGGCTGGGCCTCCAACAACAAATACTCCATGCTCGGCGGCCTGCGCTCGGCCGCGCAGCTCGTGTCCTACGAGGTCCCGATGGGATTGTCCCTGGTCGCGGTCCTCCTGATGACGCGGTCGCTGTCGCTCGTCGAGATCGTGCTTCGGCAGGACCGGATGCAGCTCTGGTTCATCTTCCCCGGCCTTCTCTCCTTCTTTCTCTACTTCGTGTCCGGGGTCGCGGAGACCAACCGCAACCCGTTCGACCTGCCGGAGGCGGAGTCGGAGCTCGTCTCGGGCTTCAACACCGAGTACTCCGGCGTCAAGTTCGCCTTCTTCTTCCTGGGCGAATACGCGGCAATGATCATCATCTCGTGCGTGGCGGTCACGGTGTTCTTCGGAGGCTGGCTGCCGCCGTTTCCGCACGTGAGAGCGCTTTCGTTCCTCCACCTCGTTCCGCCGTTTCTCTGGTTTCTCGCGAAAGCGGGGTTTTTCATCTTCTGTTACATCTGGTTTCGCTCGACGTTTCCGAGGTACCGGTTCGACCAGCTGATGGCGCTCGGCTGGAAGTGGATGATCCCGCTCTCGCTGGTCAACATCGTGATCGTCGCGCTCGCGATCCTGTCGACGCCCGGCCGGACCACCGGCCTCGTTCGGCTCGGGTGGATCTTCGGCGCCCTGTTCGTGCTCATGTTCTTCCTGGCGAAGCTCCGCCAGGCCTTAGCGCGCCGCGACCGGCTGGCTTCCGAGCCGGCCGGCACCCGGCAGTCCGCGTAAGCCCGCGAAAGAAAAGGGACCCATGGCTCTCAAGAAGTGGCTCGACAAGTTGACGCTCCTGGATCTCTTCGACGGGCTGGGCGTCACCGGACGGCACCTGTTCGGCAAGAAGGTGACGATCCAGTACCCGGAGCAGAAGAAGATTCCCTCGGATCGATTCCGGGGCATGTTCCGGCTCGACGAGGAACGCTGCATCAAGTGCACGCTGTGCGCGATCGAATGCCCGATCAACATCATCTACATCGACTGGCACAACGAGAAGAACGAGGCGGGCAAGGGCATCAAGGTGCTCGACCGTTTCGACGTGGACCTGAAGCGGTGCATGTTCTGCCAGCTGTGCGAGGAGGCGTGCCCGACGGTGCCCAAGTCGATCTGGCTGACGACCAAGACGTATGAGATGGCGTCGTACGACCGGAACGATTCGCTGTACCTCGACATCCGCAAGCTGACTGACTGGCAGGAGGCGCCGAACGTCAAGCCCTTCACCGTGATGGAGCAGGGCTGATGGGAGCGGCGGAGGCGGCGGGCAGCGCGCTCTTAACCGGAGTCGCGGGATGGCTCTTCGTCGGCTTCGCCGTGCTCATTCTCGGGACAGCGATCGCCGTCGTCGCGGCGAAGAACCCGGTGCACTCCGCGCTCTTCCTGCTCGCGTCGTTCCTCCTCGTCGCGTGTGTCTTCATCCTGGAAGAGGCGGAGTTCGTCGGCGCGGTGCAGATCCTGGTGTACGCCGGCGGAATCATGGTGCTGTTTCTGTTCGTGATCATGCTGGTGCATCAGCGGACCGCCGCGGGGACGGCGGCCTTCCAGCATCAATGGGACATCGCGCTGCTGCTCCTGCCCGTCTTCATGATCCCGTTCCTCTACATCCTGGGTACGGAGAAGTTCGCGGACATCGCCCGGAATCCGGACGCGTTCCGCGCCGTCTCGGGCCGCGTCGTCGGAAACACCGAGGCGGTCTCGTGGCTGATGTTCCGGGATTACCTGTTGCCGTTCGAGGTCGCGTCCGTGTTCCTGCTCGTCGCGATGATCGGGGCGGTGGTGCTCGGGAAGCGGTCGTTCGAGAAGGTGGACTGATGACCATCACCATCAACCACTTCCTCATCCTGTCGTTCCTGCTCTTCTCGATCGGGTTCTTCGGCGTCCTCGTGCGCCGCAATTTTCTGACGGTGCTCATGTCGATCGAGCTGATGTTAAACGCGGTGAACATCAACCTGATCGCGTTCTCCCGCCGGCTCTCGGACCTGACGGGGCAGGTCTTTTCGGTCTTCGTGATCACGATCGCCGCCGGCGAGGCCGCCATCGGCCTGGCGCTCACCATTTCCCTCTTCCGCCAGCGCAAGACGCTGAACGTGGAAGAGGCGAACATCATGCGGGGCTGACGGCTTGAAGGACCTGCTCTGGCTCGTTCCGCTGTTTCCGCTGGCGGGTTTCCTCGTCAACGGGGTGCTGTACCTGATCTCGCACCGGACGCACGGCAGCACCGGCGAAGCGGCACGCGGACACGCACACGGACAGGGGGAGGGGGAGCCCGCGGGAGCGTCGGCGGCTTCCGTGCACGGAGAGAACCCGGCGCACACGCACGCGGCCTCGTCTGCGCACGATCCCGGCGGGCACGCGGCGATTCCGTTCAAGACGGCGCACACGGTGGTGGGCACCGTATCGGTTGCCCTGTCCAGCGTCTTCGCGTTTCTCGCGATCTTCGACGTCGGGATCGGCCGCCTCGCGGAAGGCGCGACCCACGTCGTGACCCTCTACCGCTGGCTGCCGCTCGGCGTGAACCAGGCGGTCGGGCAGGTCCACGGCCCGGTGGCCGAATGGTTCGTCGACGCCGCCTTCCGCCTGGATTCGCTCTCCGCGCTGATGATTGCGTTCGTCACGTTCGTCGGGTTCCTGATCCACGTGTACTCGGTCGGCTACATGGGTCACGAAGAGGGCTATGGGCGCTACTTCGCGTACCTGAACCTCTTCATGTTCTCGATGCTGCTGCTCGTGCTCGGCGCGAATTTCCTGATGCTGTTCGTCGGATGGGAAGGCGTCGGCCTCTGCTCGTACCTCCTGATCGGATATTTCTACGATCGGGACGCCGCGGCGAACGCCGGTAAGAAGGCGTTCGTCGTCAACCGGATCGGCGACTTCGGCTTCATCCTCGGGATTTTCGGGGTGTTCAGCCTGTTCGGCTCGCTCGACTTCGACAAGGTGTTTCCCGCCGCCGCCGCACATCCGGCCGCGTTCGCTCCGTACCTGACCCTCGTGTGCCTCTGCCTCTTCGTCGGCGCCTGCGGCAAGTCCGCCCAGTTCCCGCTGTACGTCTGGCTTCCGGACGCCATGGCGGGCCCGACGCCGGTTTCCGCCCTGATCCACGCCGCCACGATGGTAACGGCCGGCGTTTACATGGTCGCGCGCTGCAACGTGCTCTTCCGCCTCGCGCCCGACGCTCTTCTCGTCGTCGCGGTGATCGGCGGCTTCACCGCGCTCTTCGCCGCGACGATCGGCGTCGCGCAGAACGACATCAAGAAGGTGCTCGCCTACTCGACGGTCTCGCAGCTCGGATACATGTTCCTCGCCTGCGGCGTCGGTGCCTTCGTCGCGGGCATGTTCCACGTCATGACCCATGCGTTCTTCAAGGCCTGCCTCTTCCTCGGGTCCGGATCGGTGATCCACGCTCTCGGGGGAGAGCAGGACATCCGCAAGATGGGGGGGCTCGCCTCGAAGATCCCGACGACGTACCGGACGTTCCTGATCGCGACGCTCGCGATCGCTGGCGTCCCCCTGCTCGCCGGGTTCTTTTCGAAGGACGCGATCCTCGCGGCGGCGTTCGAGGCCCACTTCGAAAGCGCGCCGTGGCTCGGTCGCGTGTTGTGGGCGGCCGCGCTCTTCACGGCGGGATTGACCGCGTTCTACATGCTGCGGCTGGTCTCGCTGACGTTCTGGGGAAAGTTCCGCGGCGGCGCGGAGCAGGAGTCGCACATCCACGAGTCGCCACGGTCCATGACGATCCCGCTGATCGTGCTCGCGTTCCTTTCGGTCGTCGGCGGATACGTCGGGATCCCGATGGTGAAGGGCGGAGACCGGATCGGCGAGTTTCTGAATCCGATCCTGCTGCCGCTCGCCGGCGCGCATGCAACCGCGCATGAAGCGGCCGCTTCGACGGAGGCCCTGCTGATGGCGGCTTCCGTCGCCGCGGCCGCGATCGGCCTCGCCCTGGCGTACGTCTGGTACGCGAAGGGGCAGGGCGCGGTCCCCGCGGCGATCGCGGCGCGGTTCCCGGGCGTCTACCGAGCGGTCGAGAACAAGTATTACGTCGACGAGATGTACGACAGCGTCTTCGTCGAGGGCCTCGCCAAGGGAGGCGGGCGGTTCCTCTGGGACTTCGACGCCACGGTGATCGACGGCGCGGTGAACGGCGCGCGGCACGTCACCGTCGGACTGTCGTGGTTGTCCTCGTTCTTCGACCAGTACGTCGTGGACGGCCTGGTCAACGGGGTCGCGAACACGCTCCAGGCGGGCTTCCGCGGATTCCGCCGCGCCCAGACCGGGCGGGTCCAGAACTATGCCCTCGTGATGGGCGGCGGGCTGTTCTGCCTCGTCGCCGTGTACCTGATCTTCCGCTGAACGCTGAACGCTGAACGCTGAACGGACGCCGCAATCGAAATTGAAGACACAGAACTGAGAACCCGAGCATGAACACGCTGCAGCAGCTGCCGATCCTCTCGATCATCGCGTACATCCCGCTCGTCGGGGCGCTGATCATCATGTTCCTGATCCCGAAGGAAAAAACGGGGGTGATCAAGGCGTTCGCCACGGCAGTCGCCGCGCTCGACTTCGCGGTCTCCCTTCCGCTCTGGTTCTCCTTCGACCGCGCCAAGGCGGGATACCAGTTCGTCGAGCGAGTCTCCTGGATTCCGTCTCTCGGAGTCGACTACCACTTCGGCATCGACGGGATCACCCTGCTGCTGATCCTCCTGACGACGTTCATCGGAGTGATCGCGATCTATTCGTCCTACTCCGCGATCACGGAGCGTCAGAAGGAGTACTACATCCTGCTGCTGCTCCTTCAAACGTTCATGATCGGGACGTTCTGCTGCCTCGACTTCTTCCTCTTCTACGTCTTCTGGGAAATCATGCTGGTGCCGATGTACTTCCTGATCGGCGTGTGGGGCGGGCAGCGGCGGCTCTACGCGGCGATCAAGTTCTTCCTCTACACGCTGGCCGGCTCGGTCCTGATGCTCCTCGGCATCATCGCCCTCTACTTCTACAACACGACCGGGTTCCTCGGGTACAAGGGCCTCGGCCACGCGGCGACCTTCTCGGTGCCGAAGCTCACCGCGGTCGCCGCGGCCATGCCTCCCGAGCTGCAGGTCTGGCTCTTCTTCGCGTTCTTCTTCGGCTTCGCGATCAAGGTGCCGATGTTCCCGTTCCACACCTGGCTTCCTGACGCGCACACCGAGGCGCCGACGGCGGGCTCCGTCATCCTCGCGGCCGTCCTCCTGAAGATGGGGACTTACGGGTTCGTCCGGTTCTCGCTGCCGATGTTTCCGCAGGCCGTTCAGACGCGCTGGGTGATCGGCACGATGGTCACGCTCGCGATCATCGGGATCGTCTACGGCGCGATGGTCACCCTCGTCCAGAAGGACATGAAGAAGCTGATCGCCTACTCCTCGGTGTCGCATCTCGGTTTCGTGATGCTGGGGGTCTTCGCGCTGAACATGGCCGGAGTGCAGGGCGGCGTCCTGCAGATGATCAATCACGGGATCTCGACGGGCGCGCTCTTCCTCTTAGTCGGCGTGGTTTACGAGCGGCGGCACACCCGGATGATCGCGGAGTACGGCGGGCTCGCGCGGCAGATGCCGATCTACGCGACGTACTTCCTCATCATGGCGCTCTCTTCGATGGGGCTGCCGCTCTTGAACGGCTTCATCGG
>JBDTRB010000114.1:0-10521 GCA_039931865.1 Acidobacteriota bacterium
GGCCGGCGGTCGAGGCCGCATCCGGCCGAGCCGCCGGCCGGTGCCGTTCGCCGTCAGCGAACGGCAGCTCCCGCAGTGAGCGAAGGCGACGGAGGCGCCGCGATACGAATCGTCATCGCAATGTGCCGCGTGTCCTTGTCGAGATACCGGAGCATGACCGACTTCCCGATCTTCAGGTCTCCCCCGCTGATCTTGGTGGCCGCGGTCCAGACGAGAGAGGTCTCGCGCCCCGCAGCGTCGCGGACGGAAAGAATTTTCTTGGCGGGGTCGAGACCGGAGACCCGGCCCGAAAGTGGAACTCCGTGCGCTCTGACGCGCACCGCGGGGGTTCTGACCGTCACGGCCGTGCGGGTCGTGGCGGGTCGCGGCGAAACGCCGGGCGGGCGCGGCCGGGCGGCCGGTGAAATGGCCTGCGCCTCGAGGAGAGAAAGCGAGACGAGGCCCGCGAGGAGGACCACTGCGAAATTGCGCCTGCTCATCGAGCCCTCATTCGGTCTGCAGCCTAAGAGAGAGCGAGTGAACGGAGAGTGAACCGCCCGCCTCGCCGTCCCAGACGGCGAAGACTGCATCACCCCGAGGGCTCCAGAAATTCCCGTCCCTCTCGCAACAGGCCCGCGATCAGCGCCCCGTAAAGGCCGGCTGCCTCTTTGACGGAGGCGATCTCCACCCGCTCGTCCGCGGCGTGCGCATGAGCGATCTCGCCGGGGCCGACGAGCAGAGGGATGCCCCACCGGTCGAGCAGCGGCAGGTCGCAGGCGAAGGAAACGATCTCGCCCGCCGGCGCTCCCCGGGGCCTGCGAAACGCGATCTTTTCGGAGCGGTAGGGAACCGTGATCTCGCCCCGGCCCCGGGCCGCCTTCTCGAAGCGCGAGAGGACGGCAACGGTGGCCGCTCCGGTGCGCACCAGAATTTCCGCGCGGCCGCGCTCCGCGACGACGTTTGGAGCGGTACCGGCCTCGATGACACCCACGTTTACGGTGGTGTCTCCGAACACGGGATCCTCGGGAACCACAATCGCGCGAATCTCCGCCAGGAAGTCGAGAAGCGGATCAACGGCTGACCGCGCTCCCGCCGAGGCGGAAAGCGACGAGTGGGCGGCGACGCCGCGCGTTTCGATCGCGATTCTCAGACACCCCTTCGACCCGCCCACGAAGCGGTTGCCGGTCGGCTCTCCGCCGACGAGAAACTCGGCCGCGCGGGGCTGCGCGTTGGCGGCGAGCGCGCCGTCGGAGCCCCGCTCTTCGCCCACCAGCAGCAGGAGCCCCGCGTCGCGGCTTCGCGCGGGCAGTCGCTCCAGCGCGACGATCATTGCGGCGAGGCTTCCCTTCGCGTCGCAGGCGCCCCGCGCGAACAGGACTCCGTTTTCCTTCAGCGGCTCGAAAAACGGCGGAACGGTATCGGCGTGAGTGGAAAGGACCACCCGCGGAATGGCGCCTCGCGACGCGAACAGGTTCCGGCGGCCGGGAGAGACCGCGATCGACTCGCATTCCCAGCCCGCGGCCCGGAGGCGGCGCTCGACGAACGCGACCACGTCTGCTTCCGCTCCGGTGACAGACGGGATCGCGACGAGCGCCTCGAGAAGCTCCCCTGCGCCGCCGGCAGGATCGGCCGGGCTCACGGGCTCACGGAGGGCGCGCGAAGGGCGGGCGATCTCAACGGAGCCCCGGATGCGGCACGCACCGGAGAATCATAGACTCACCGCATGCGAAAACTTTTCTTCGGGGTCGCGGCTCTCGCAGCCGCCTCCATTGCCGTCTCGCTGCCTCGGACCGCCGAGCCGAACGCGGCCGCGTTCGATCTCGTCTTCGAAAACGGCCGCGTGGCCGATGGCACGGGCGCACCGGTCTTTTCCGCGGACGTCGGCGTCCGGGCGGGACGGATCGCGGCCGTAGGAAAGCTCGCGGGGCGCCCGGCGCGGCGGCGTATCGACGCGCGCGGGCTCGTCATCGCTCCGGGCTTCATCGACCTGCTGGGTCAGTCGGAATACAACGTGCTCGTCGACCCCCGCGCGGCCTCCAAGATCACCCAGGGGATCACCACGGAAGTCACCGGCGAAGGCGAGTCCATTGCCCCGCTCGACGCGGCCGCCCTCCAGGAAGGCCGCGACACCTGGGAGAAGTACGGGGTCTGGCCCGACTGGAAGACTCTCGACGGCTACTTCCGGTCGCTCGAGCGGCGCGGCACCGCGATCAACATGGCGACCTTCGTCGGGTCCGGCACCGTGCGGTCCATGGTCGTCGGAAAAGAGAATCGTCCCGCGACGCCCGAGGAGCTCGCGCGGATGGAGCGCATCGTCGACCAGGCGATGAGGGAAGGGGCGCTCGGCGTCTCCTCATCGCTCCAGTACATCCCGAACATCTATTCGTCCACGGAGGAGCTGATCGCGCTCGCGAAGGTCGCCGCCCGGTACGGCGGCGCCTACTTCACGCACCAGCGATCAGAGTCGGGGCGCATCGACGCGTCGCTCGACGAGGTCTTCCGGATCGCGAAGGAAGCCGGCATCCGGACGCAGATCTGGCACCTGAAGACCGCGTACCGTCCGAACTTCGGGCGCATGCCCGCGGTGCTGAAACGTATCGAGGATGCGAGGGCTCAGGGCCTGGACGTCGCGGCCAATCAGTACCCGTACGCGCGCGCGTCGAACGGCCTGGACGCCTGTCTGCCTCCCTGGGTGCGCGAGGGCGGCCGGGACGCCCTCCTGAAACGCCTCGCGGATTCCGCCACGCGGGACCGCGTCAAGGCGGACATGGACCGCGCCACCGCCGACTGGGAGAATCAGTACGCGGGATCGGGCGGCCCCGAAGGCATCCTCGTCGCTTCGGTCCTCGCGCCGGCTTTGAAGCCGCTCGAGGGCAAGACGATTGCGGAGATCGCAAAGGACCAGCGGAAAGATCCGCGCGACGCCTTGATCGACATCGTCGTCGCGGACCGCGCCAACACGTCCTGCATCATTTCCATCATGGACGAGGCGGATGTCCGGACGGCGCTCGCGCATCCGCTCGTCTCCTTCGGAACGGACTCCGGCGCGCACGCGACGGACGGAATTCTGTCGAAGGAAGGATCGCATCCGCGGGGGTGGGGCTCGACCGCGCGGATTCTGGGGCACTACGTCCGGGACGAGAAGGTCCTGCGGCTCGAGGAAGCCATCCGCAAAATGACGTCCTTCGCGGCCGAAGCGGCGGGGCTTCCTGATCGAGGCCTCGTAAAAGTGGGATTCGCGGCCGACCTCGCGGTCTTCGATCCGGAGAAGGTGCGGGACCTCTCGACGTTCGTCGAACCGAATCACTACAGCGAGGGATTCCCGTACGTTGCGGTCAACGGCGTTCTCGTCGTCGACAAGGGAGAGATGACCGGAAAGAGGCCAGGACGCGCCTTGCGCGGCCCCGGATACCGGGCGCCGCGCGGCTAGTCGATAGCCGGTTCGCAACTCGAAGAACCGGCTTTCCCGGACGCGTCCTTTCGCACATGACCGGCGAGCAGCAGATCTTTTACGACTCGCGTCACCGGCGGTGGCGGCGGTTCACGCGGGTTCTCTGGCTCGCGTCCGCGGTCGTGTCGGCCATTTTCGGTGCGCTCGTCGCGGCGGTTCTGGTGAACCCGGCGCTTCCGGTCATAGGCCTCCCGTCCTCGCGGGCGCTCCCCGCCGCCCGGCACGTGATCCCGTCCCCCGCGGACATGAAGCCAAGGCGGCCGCTCGAAGCTCGTCTCGCCCGTGAAAAAAAGAGATTGCGCACGGAGATCGCCGCGACACCGACTCCCGTGCGCGCGTCGGGGCAGACGGCCCCCGGCCCACGACGTGCCGTGCCTTCTCGCCTCCTCGGTTTCTACGTCAACTGGGACGACACCAGCTTCTCCTCGCTGAAGGAGAACGTGGGCCGCATCGACGAGCTCATTCCCGAATGGCTGCATCTGGCGGACGTCCAAGGCACGCTTTCCGCCGACGATCCGACGACCACGGCGTCGGTTCTCGCCTTCCTGCGACAGGCGCGGCCCGGGCTTCCGATCGCGCCTCTCGTCAACAACTTCAATTCTCAGACGATGCAGTGGGAGTCGGCGCGCCTGGGAGCCATGCTCGCAAGCCCCGCCGCGCGCTCGGCCGCCGTAGCGGGCCTGCTCCGGTTCGTCGAGCGGCAGCGCTTTGCGGGAATCTCTGTCGACTTCGAAGCCGTCCCGCGGGAACGACATCCGGAGCTACTCGCTTTCATGCGGGAGCTGTACGCGGCGTTCCACCCCCGTGGACTGGAGGTCTCCCAGTCCGTTCCGCTCGACGACGCCGATTTCGACTATGCGGGCCTGGCCACTTCGAACGACTTCCTGATCCTGATGGCGTACGACGAGCACACCGGCGATGGGGATGCCGGCCCGGTCGCTTCCCAGGGGTGGTATCGCAACGCTCTGGCGAAGAGGTTCCGGGAGCTGCCGCCGGAAAAGTGGGTGGTCGCAATCGGGAACTACGGTTACGACTGGCCGGTCGGGGGCGGCGCCGCGACGGAGGTCTCATTTCAGGAGGCGCTGCGGGTCGCCCGGGATTCCGAAGGCGAAGTCGCGCTCAATCCTGAGAGCCTGAACCCCTCCTTTTCCTATCGCGACGATAAGAATCGGCTTCGGCGCGTCTGGTTCCTGAACGCCCTGACCGCGTTCAACCAGATCGTCGAGGCGTCCGGCCGTAGCCCCCGCGGATTCGCGCTCTGGCGGCTCGGGTCCGAGGACCCGTCGATCTGGCAGGTTTTCGCCCGGCGGGCGGCCCTCGGACGCGACGCCGCCATGGACCTTCGCGCGCTCCACTATGGATACGACATCGACTACGAGGGCGTCGGAGAGGTCCTTCGCGTCACGGCCACGCCCGCCGACGGCGTGCGCGAGGTGGACTTCGACTCCCGCTCCGGCCTGATCGTTGGGGAGCGGCTTCGCTCCTACCCCTCTCCCTACGTCATCACGCGCTGGGGAGGAACGCCCCCAACGCGGCGTATCGCGCTCACCTTCGATGACGGACCGGATCCCTCCGCCACGCCGGCGATCCTCGACATTCTTCGCCGCGAGCACGTGCGCGCCACATTTTTCGTCATCGGATTGAACGCCGACCGATATCCCGGGCTCCTCGCGCGCATAGACGCCGAGGGTCACGAAATCGGCAATCACACCTTCACGCATCCGAACATCGCCATGATCCGGGAGCGACAACTGTCCCTCGAAGTCAACGCGACGGAGCGGCTGTTCGAGAGCCGGCTCGGCCGGGGGTCCGTGCTTTTCCGGCCTCCCTATGCCGAAGACGTCGAGCCCGAAACGCCCGCGCAGGTCCGACCCCTTCTGTTCACGAGCGGCCGCGGCTACTACACGATCGGGATGCAGATCGATCCCGGCGACTGGAAAACCCCTGGTGTCGATCGGATCGTCACCGCGACCCTCGAGGGAGCGGACCGGGGCGACGGGAACGTCGTTCTGCTTCACGACGGCGGAGGGAACCGCTCTCAGACGGTCGCGGCCCTGCCGCGGATCATCGAGTCCCTGAGACAGCGCCGCTTTGAGCTCGTGCCGGTCTCCGACCTCATCGGGGTGACGCGTGATGCGGTCATGCCGCGGATCCCGCAGCGCGGCCGCGTGTCAGCGGCGATCGACGATGCGGCGTTCCTGCTTCTTTCGTGGGGGGCCGCGACCCTTCGATTTCTCTTCATCGCGGGAATCCTTCTCGGGATGGGGCGTCTGTCGATCGTCGGAGGACTCGCGATCGCGGGGTGGCTCCGCGGCCGGCGGAGAACTTTCCCGGGCCCGCTTCCCTCGGTCGCGGTGGTCGTGCCTGCCTACAACGAAGAGCTGGTCGTAGTCCGAACGATTGAAGCGCTGCTCGCTTCGGACCTGCCCGGCTTCGAAATCGTCGTTGTCGACGACGGATCCACCGACCAGACGCGGGCGCGCGTCGAGGCCTCCTTCCGCGATAACATCCGCGTCCGCCTTTTTTCCTGCGCGAACGCCGGCAAAGCCTCCGCCTTGAACTACGGCATCGAACGGACCGGCGCGGAGATCGTGATCGCGCTCGACGCCGACACGCTGTTCCGCCCGGACGCCGTCAGGCTGCTCGCACGCCATTTCCAGGACCCTTCGGTCGCCGCGGTGGCCGGCAACGCGAAAGTCGGAAACCGCGTCAACCTGCTCACGAATCTCCAGGCCCTCGAATACATAACGAGTCAGAACCTCGACAGGCGCGCGTTCGAAGTGCTGAACTCCATCTCGGTGGTGCCGGGCGCGATCGGAGCCTGGCGCCGGAGCCTCGTGCTCGAGGCCGGAGGGTTTTCGGGCGAGACCCTCGCGGAGGACGCCGACCTGACTCTCGCGATCGTGCGGCGGGGATATCGGGTGCGGTACGAAGAGCGGGCGATCGCGTGGACCGAAGCGCCCGACACGGTCTCCGGACTGCTCAAACAGCGTTTTCGCTGGACTTTCGGCACTCTGCAGGCGGCCTGGAAGCATCTGGACACATTCCTGCGGCCCCGTTATCGGGGATTGGGGCTTTTTGCCCTGCCGAACCTTTTCGTGTTTCAGGTGCTCTTTCCTCTGATCGCGCCCGTGATGGACCTGGTGATGGTCGCTTCACTCGCGATCGCGGCGCTCGAAGGAAAACAGCATCCGGAGGCGCCGGATTCTTCCTGGAAGACGGTGCTTTTTTACTACGCGCTCTTTCTCGCCGTCGACGTGCTCGCCTCCGCACTCGCGTTTCTTCTGGAAAAGCGGGAGGACTGGCGCCTTCTCGCCTGGCTCTTCCTTCAGCGGCTCATCTACCGACCGCTTCTCTGCTACGTCGTCCTGCGCTCCGTGCTCACCGCCGTCCGGGGCCCGATCGTCGGGTGGGGCAAGCTCGAACGCAAGGCGACCGTCCGGGAGGGGAGCTAAGAGGAGACCGGGTTCTCGTCCGTCGTTCGCCGCCTGCGCATGGCGTGCTCGCCTAAGAGCGGCGAGATACGCGGATATTTTCGTCGGACCAGGCCGAACTGCTCGATGGCGTGCTTCTCGATGTGCGCCATCCCTTCGTCCATCGAATCCGTGAAGAGAAGAAGGTCGAGGTCCACCGGGCTGATGGTGCCCTCGACGACCATCTCTTTCATCAGATCTCTGAGCGGCTTCCAGTACTCGGTGCCGAAGATCACCACCGGAAAGCTGTCGATCTTCTTCGTCTGGATGAGCGTGAGCGCTTCAAAAAGCTCGTCCATCGTGCCAACGCCGCCCGGCATCACGACGAAGGCGTAGGAGTACTTGACGAGCATGACCTTCCGGACGAAGAAGTACTTGAACGTCACGCGGCGGTCCAGGTACGCGTTGAGCTTCTGCTCCTGGGGGAGCACGATGTTGCAGCCGATGGAGTACCCGCCGGCCTCGCGAGCGCCGCGGTTTGCCGCCTCCATGATCCCCGGTCCGCCGCCCGTCATGACCGTGAATCCCAGGTTGGCCAGGCGCTCGCCGGCGACCCTCGCGAGCTGGTAATACGGGTGGTCGTCTGAAAAGCGGGCGGAGCCGAAGACGGTCACGCAGGGGCCGACGAAGTGGAGCGCCCGGAACCCCTTGACGATTTCCCAGAGGATCGTCAGAACCGAATAAAGTTCCCGCCGGCGCGAGCGCGGCCCTTCGAGAAAGTACCGCTCCTCCGGTTGAGGGTGGGGCGGCTGGATTTTGTCAGAGCCGGTTTCGGGTGTCGTCGCGCTCACGACGCGTAGGGTATCGCGGGGAAGCTCTTATCGTTTCGCGACCTCGAGCCGCGCCTGCGCGAACTCCAGGCGAGTGCGGATCTCGTCGACCGTGTCCATTCCCGCCGTGGTCATCGCCTCGGCGGCGCTCGACCGGTCCCGTTCCGCCGCCGCCGCATCGACGTCCCCCGGCTCCTCGGCGAGATCGGCGAGCACGGACACGACGTCGCTCGACACCTCCGCGAAGCCGGAAGACACCGCGAGGGAACGGGCGGTTCCGGCGTTCTTGTACGTCACGATCCCCGCTTTCAGGAGGGTGACCAGAGGTGTGTGCCCCGGAAGAATGCCGAGGTAACCGAGCTCGCCGGGAAGCTGGACCTCGTCCGCCTCCGCTTCGGTGACCTGCTTCTGCGGCGTGACCACGATCAACTTGAGCCTGGATGCCATCGTTCCTCCGTTGCGGTCAGCGGCCCGGGATTCGCCTCAAAACGTGCTCTGGATCAATCCGCCGTCCACCTGCAGAGTAGCTCCGCTCACGTAGCTCGCGGCTTCGCTGCACAGGAAGGTGACGGTATCTCCGATTTCCTCCGGACGCCCGTAGCGGCCGATCGGAATGGCCCGCTCGACGCGCGCGGCGTACTCCTCGATCGGCACGCCCTCCTCCTTCGATCGGATCTCGTTCAGGTGCACCTGACGGTCCGTGAGGACGTGTCCCGGCAGGATTGCGTTGACGAGCACGTTGTCTCGCGAGAACTCGTTCGACATCGTGCGGGTCAGCGCGGAGATTCCCGCGCGCAGCGTGCTCGAGATCGTCAGCAGGTCGATCGGCTGTTTGGCGACGAACGAGGTGATGTGAACGATCCGGCCCCACCGGCGCTCTTGCATCGAGGGCAGGACCAGGCGGGAAAGGCGCAGCACGTTGAAAAGCGTCGAATCGATGCCCGCCCTCCACTGCTCTTCGGTCAGGGAGAGGAAACGCGCCGCCGGAGGACCGCCGGTATTGGTCACGAGAATGTCGACCGGACCGAAGGCTTCGACCGTCGCACGATGCCACGCGGACAGGTCTTCCGAACGCGTGACGTCGCAGGTCGAGGCGAGGACGCCCTGCACCGGCACGACGCCGGCAATCTCTTCCCGCGCCTGCCGGAGTCTTTCGGGATCGCGGCCGCAGATCGAGACGCGGCAGCCCTCGCGTGCGAGGGAGAGGGCAATCGCTTTGCCGATTCCGTTGGAGGAGGCGGCGACCATAGCGACGCGGCCGGTGATTTTGAGATCCATGTTGCTTGCCGGGCAGCCTTCCTTGCGCGAGTTCTCGGAGCTTACCGAGCTTACCGCTTCATCAGCGCTCTTCTGCGCATCCCGGTGCAGCGATGTCTCGAAACATCCCGGGAAAGCGGCTTTACCTCGGCGCGGCGATTTTCCAGTTCAGGTCCGTGACGGACGGGAGAGGGACGGGCGTGAGCGGGACCGTGCCATTCATCGGCCAGACCGTGTTGGCACCCGTTGAGCTGTTGCGCCAGATCAGGTCCGGCCTGTTGTCGCCGCTGAAGTCGGCCGCGCCCACCAATTGCCAGGTGAGATCCGTCACCGCCGGAAGGGGAACCTGAGAGGCAATAATGACGCCGTTCATCAACCAGATCGTGTCCTGGCCCGTGGCCGTATTGCGCCAGACGATGTCCGGCTTGCCATTGCCGTCGAAGTCCCCTGTGGCGCCGATCTTCCAGTTGTCGTCAGCGACCGTCGGGACCGCCGCCTGCGACACAACGCTAGTACCGTTCATGTACCACACCGTGTTCTCGCCGGTGCCGGTCTTGCGCCAGAGAAGGTCCGGCCGGCCATCCGCGTCGAAGTCGGACACTCCGACGATCCGCCAGGCCAGATCGGTGACGGGGGGAATCGACATCTGGGAGACGATCGCGGTGCCGTTCATGAACCAGATGGTGTTCTGACCCGTCCCATAGTTGCGCCAGACGATGTCCGCATTACCATCGCAGTTGAAGTCCCCGACTCCCCCGATCTGCCAGTTCTGATCCGACACCGTATCGACCGCGAGCTGCGACGTGCTCGTATAGCCGCTCATGATCCACACCGTGGTCGTTCCGGTCGATGTGTTCCGCCACAGGATGTCAGATTGACTGACCGGGTTGAAATCCCCTCGTCTTTGCGCGCACCCGCTACTCGGGGCCGACACCTGGACGCTTCGCACCGCGAAATTGTTCAACATGCTCGGATCGTACTGGTTCGTCACCACTCCGGCGGCCAGGCTCAGAGTTCCCGAAAAGACCGGCTTGATGCTCATCGTTACAGTCGAGCCCGGAGGAGAACAGGTGACGGTCGTCGCCGGCTCCGTCGATAGCGAGACCGCGGTGCAATTTCCGTCCGAGCTGCCGGCAAAGATCACGGTCGGCGAAAAGACGGTCGTCGTCGTCGAACCGGATCCACCAGGAGCGAGCTGCAGAACATAATTCCCGGCGACTCCGACGGTGGCAGCCGACGGGAGCAGTACGCTGTTGATTGCGGCGTCGAGCGTCTGGGCCTGCGCAGCGGAAGTCATCCAGAGAGCACAGACAAAAGCTGATACAAACACGGCTTCTCCGGCCCGCCGACGGCAACGAAGTCTTGCGCTCATTGTTTTCGCTCCCTTCCGATCGGTCTCCTCAGTGGTCCCCGCCATCTGCCAAACGGGCCCTGAACCCACTCCGGTACATTGCGTGCGCGAGACAACGTCGCGGCGTACTGGCCAAAGCGGGACCTCGGGTGTGATCCGTTTCTGTCGTGACGCTCTGAACGGTTCGGCAGGTTGCGTGCTACGTCTCCGCCGTACGGTTGTCTCCTTTAAAAAGCGGAC
>JBDTRB010000115.1:0-10348 GCA_039931865.1 Acidobacteriota bacterium
CCGAAGCGAACGAAGGGAGCAGGCCGGCGGTCGAGGCCGCATCCGGCCGAGCCGCCGGCCGGTGCCTTCGCCGCGCACGGCGAAGGCAGCTCCCGCAGTGAGCGGAGGCGACGGATGGCGACGGATGGCGACGTTTTATACTCCCGGCGAGATGCTCGCCCCCACCCTCGAGGACCTCCGCGGAGCCCTTGCCCGCGCCCTCGCGGATGCGGCGCAGTCGCTCTACGGGGTTGCGATCGAGCGTGTCGTCGTCGAGCGGCCTCCGAAGGTCGCACTCGGCGACCTGGCTTCGCCGGTCGCATTCGATCTGGCGAAGACGCTCAAGAAAGCCCCTCGGGCGATCGCCGCCGAGATTGTCGCCGCCGCCGTCCTGCCTTCCGGAATCGCGGGACTGCGAGTCGAGGGGGGCGGATACGTGAACGCGTCCTTTGCGCGTCCGGAGTTCGTCGCATCGCTCGCCGACGTCGCTCCGGCCGCCGCCCCCCGCGCGGGTAAGACGGTCGTCGAGCACACCAACATCAACCCGAACAAGGCGGCCCACATCGGCCATCTCCGCAATGCCGTGCTCGGGGACGTGCTCGTGCGGACGATGCGGTTCCTGGGCGGCGAGGTCGAGGTCCAGAATTACCTCGATGACACCGGGGTGCAGGTGGCGGACGTCGTCGCCGGCATGCTGCACATCGGAGGAGTCCGCACGGAAGCGCAAGCGCGAATGGTCATCGACGAGGCGCGCCTGCCCGGCGGCGATGCCAACCCGAAAGGGTTCGCTTACCTCTGCTGGGACCTGTATGCCGAGGTCGGCCGGACCTACGAGGCCCGACCCGAGACGAAGGAGTGGCGATCGGAAGTGCTTCACGCGATCGAAGCCGGCGACAACGAGGTCGCCCGGATAGGCGCCGCGGTTGCGCACGCGGTCTCCTCCGCGCACCTCGCCACCATGGGCCGCATCGGCATCGCCTACGACCTGCTCCCGCGGGAGAGCGACATCCTGAAGAAGAACTTCTGGTCCCGGGCGTTCGAGATGCTGCGAGGATCGGGGGCGGTCATCCTCGAGACCGAGGGCAAGCACGCGGGGTGCTGGGTCCTCAGGCTCTCGGAGTCGGAAGGGTTCGCCGGGATGGAAGAGCCGGACAAGATCCTCGTCCGCTCGAACGGGACCGTCACGTACACCGCGAAAGACATCGCGTATCAGCTCTGGAAATTCGGGCTGCTGGGCATCGACTTCGACTACGTCCCGTTTCCGCCCTCCTGGGACTCCGGAACCGTGCATGAGGACGAGGTGCCCGAATCCGTTCGGCGGCATCCCGTATGGAGAACGGCGCACGAAGGGGGAAGCTCCGATTCGCCCTCGTTCGGCAAGGCGCAGCGCGTGGTCAACGTGATCGACGTCCGTCAGTCTTATCCGCAGAAGGTGGTCCGG
Source organism: Acidobacteriota bacterium (assembly GCA_039931865.1). GTDB lineage: Bacteria > Acidobacteriota > Thermoanaerobaculia > UBA5066 > Gp7-AA6 > JALYUA01. Next base: position 1,421 of record JBDTRB010000115.1, read on the forward strand.
GAAGGCCTCCGCGTGCTCGGCTTCACATCGGAGGCGGACCGGAGCGCTCATTTCTCCTACGAGATCGTCGCCCTCTCGCCGGGCGCGGCGCGAGAGCTCGCCAACCGCTTCGGCGAAGAGTACCGGCTCTCGGCGGAAGACGAGAAGAAACCGTACGTCGAGATGTCGGGCCGCAAGGGGCTCGGGGTCAAGGCCGACGATCTGGTGGAGCTTCTCCTCGAGCGCTCCCGTGCCGAGGTCCAGAAGCGCCGCGAAGGGGAGGCCGCCGAGGCCGAGTCGGACGCCCGCGCCATCGCGATCGGCGCGCTCCGCTATTTCCTGCTCAAGTTCGGGCGCAACAAGGTCATCGCGTTCGACTTCGGCGAGGCCCTCAACTTCGAAGGAGACACCGGGCCGTACCTTCAGTATTCGCTCGTACGCGCCGGCAACATCTTCCGGAAGCTCGAGGAGAAGGGCATCGCGGCGGGTTCCCCCCGGGGCGAGTGGGAGGACGATCTGTGGGCGCTTCTCCTGGATGCCGCATCGCTGCCGGAAGTCGCCGAACGGGCGGTCGAGACGCTGGAGCTTTCCACCCTCGCACGGCACGCGTTCACGCTGGCGCAGAGCTTCAACCAGTTCTACCACCGGCATCCGATCCTCCAGGAGGCGGACGCCGGGATCCGAAATCGCCGCATCGCCGTAGCCGGGATCTTCCGCCGCGAAATGGCCCGGGCACTCGATCTGCTGGGAATCCCGGAACCCGGGCGAATGTAGCGGAGCCCCGCGCGCGCAGCGCGAATGGTCGCTGCGGATAGCGCTCGAACAATCAGCGGCAAAGCCACCGGGAATCTCGAACGCAGCACCCGGCATATGTTTACCCGATGCAGAAGATCAGCCTCCCGCAGAAACTCGCCCTCTTCGACGACCACTTCCAACCCCGGATCGTCGCCGACCTGAACGAGAACCACGTCAAGCTCGTCAAGGTTCTCGGCGAGTTCGTCTGGCACTCGCACGAGGCCGAGGACGAGATGTTCCTCGTCGTCAAAGGGCGCCTCCGGATCTGCTTTCGGGACGGAGACGTCGAGCTGGCCGAAAACGAGTTTCTCGTGGTCCCGAAGGGCGTCGAGCACAAGCCGATGGCGGAGGAGGAGGCTCACGTGCTCCTGATCGAGCCGAAAACGACCGTCAACACCGGGAACGCGCCGGGCGAACGGACCGTCGCCGCGCCTCTGAGGATCTGATGGCGAACCGGCGGGAGCGCTGGGATGACAACGCGGACGGCTCGTTCTACGTCGACCGGACGTGCATCGACTGCGACGCCTGCCGCCGCATTGCGCCCGCCGTCTTCGCCGAGGCGTCCGACCATTCTTTCGTGACGCGTCAGCCCGCCGATGAGGCCGGCCGGCGGCGCGCGTTGATGGCTCTGGTCGCCTGCCCGACCGGATCGATCGGGACGTCGCCCGGGGAAGACGCCAGCGCCGGAATCGAAGCATTCCCCGAGACCGTCGATGAGAACGTCTCCTTCTGCGGATTCACGTCCAGGGATTCCTTCGGAGCCTGGAGCTACTTCATCGAGCGGCCGGAGGGAAACGTCCTCGTCGATTCACCCCGCGCGGTGGCGCACCTCCTCAAGGACTTCGAACGGCGGGGCGGCGTGTCGACGATGTTCCTGACACACCGCGACGACGTGGCGGACCACGCCTCCTTTTGGCGGCGGTTCTCGTGCGAGCGGGTGCTCCACGAGGCGGACCGTTCCGCCGGCACCGCCGGGGTCGAGCGGCTCCTGACGGGCGCAGAAGCCGTGGCCGTGGCGTTGTCCGACGACCTCCTGGCGATTCCGACTCCTGGGCACACGCGCGGGCACTCGGTGCTCCTGTACCGGAACAAATTTCTTTTCACGGGAGACCATCTCGCGTGGTCGAGGCGGCGGAAGGGTCTCGTGGCCTTCCGCGACGCGTGCTGGTACTCGTGGAAGGAGCAGACGCGCTCGATGGAGCGCCTTCTCGACTACTCCTTCGAGTGGGTGCTGCCCGGCCACGGAGATTGGCACCGGGCGGAATCTCCCGCCGTCATGCGTCGCGAGCTCGAACGCTGCATCTCGTGGATGAAGACGGTCTGAACCTCTAGCTCTCTCCGGCGCCCTCTTCTTTTTCCAGCACGACCTCGAGCCCCCGCGAGACGACGCCGGCGGGAACGACCCGTCCCACGCCCAGGCCCGCGAGCTCCGCGCGGACGCGCGACGTCGCCTCCGCCGGCGAGAGAAAAACGACGAAGCCTCCTCCCCCGGCGCCGCAGGCCTTGCCGCCCCACGCTCCGGCGACGATCGAGGCGGCGATTGCGCTCTCGATGACCGGCGTCGAGACGACGGGCGCGAGCCTCCGGCGAGCTTCCCATTCGCTGGCGAGAGCGGATCCCATCGCCTCGAAGTCGCGCCGCGCCGCCGCGGCCGCCATCACGACGGCCGCGCGCCGGACGCCTTCGATCTCGCGGGTCACGTCCGCATCTCCCTCGAGCCGGGCGCGCAACACTTCCCAGTTGTTCATACCGGACGAGTGCGAGGTGCCGGTATCGAAGAGGGTCAGGTGCCGCTCCCACTCGGCGGGCTCCACGTCTTCCCTCGTCGCGCGCGTCGCGCCCGGCAGGAACTCGATCGTGTGGAGTCCGCCTCCGAGCGCTGGATAGTAATCCTGCACCCCGGCGGGTTTGCCGAGAACCCGCGTCTCGACGTCCCGCACGAAATCCACCCGGTCGATACCCGCCAGGTCGCGGGGCGCGAACCGTTCGAGCGCTCCCATGAGCGCAACCGTCAGAGCCGACGATCCGCCGAGGCCGGAACCGATCGGAACGGAAGTCTGAAGCTCGATCTCGAGCGGCTCCCGGATCAGAAGAGCGTCGAGGAGGGAGCCGACGAGAGCCGCGCGCGGGTCGGCGAGAAGACCATCCGATTCCGCGGACCGGCAGTCAAACGCGCCGTCCGAAGCGAATACCCGGAAGACGCCGTCCGAGCGACGAACCCGGCACGAAGCGAAGAGATCGATCGCGACGTTGATCGTAAAGGTACCGGGATGCAGAACATGAAGAGGCCAGAGGTCGAGAGTTCCGCCGGCCAGATCGACGCGCGCAGGTGCCGAAGCGAAAATCCTCATGGACGCGAGAAGCTATCAGCTCGGGATGTTTCCGCTTTCAGCTTTCAACCCGCGACTCCAGCGGTCTGGAACATCTCGACGGACGGGCACCCCCCCTATTCAAACCCGTCAGGCTAGATGTTCCGCCCCTCACCCCAACCCACTCCCCGGCGCGCGGGGAGAGGGAGGTGGCGCGTTCTCGCCTCAATGGCGAATACGCTCGCCCCGAGAGGAGTCTCCTGACCGAAGGGAAGGAGGAGCCTCTCGGGGCGGGAGCCGCAGCGAACGGAGCGACCAGCCGGGCGGTCGAGCCGACAGGCGAGCCGCCCGGCGGTGCGTTCGCCCGCAGGCGAACGCAGGTCGCGCAGAGAGCGAAGGCGACGGTTAGTAGCCCACCCGGCTCGCCCGGAGGAAACCGGACTGGGGGAAGCCGACCCCCTCGACCGTCAGGGTTTGTCCGGCGGACTTCGATGTCAGGGCAGGATCCCGCGACATGAGCCGCCAGACTTCGCCGTTGTCGGCGCAGAAAGCAGGCACGTGGTGGGATTCGGGAAGGGGGCAGAGTCCGGCTTCGAGGCGGGCTTCGCAGTCGAGGCAGACGAGGGTTCCCGTCATGCGGCGGGAGACGAGATTCTGGTTCCGGCCGGACGAGGAAGCACGGTCAGAGAGGGCCGCCAGGGTGATCCCCCCGGGAGACAGGCTCGCCTCGCTCGGAGCTTCCGGGGAGAGCCGGCGAACCGACACGTCCGCCACCAGCGGAATCAGGAGGAACAGCACGACCCCGGCGGTCGCCAGGAGCGGATACTCAAAGCGCTTCGGCCGGACGTCACCCTGGTGCAGGCGCTGCCGGAGCTGGTTAGGCGCCGGGGAGCGCTCCATCCGGGACCTGAGCACCTGGGCGAGCCCCCGGGCTGACCGGGCGCGCGCCTCGCAGGATTGGCACTCCGTCAGATGGCGGGAGAGGGCGTCGGCTTCCGCTCTGGAAATCTCCCGCTCCAGGTGGGCGTAGAGAAGGAAGCGGGCCTGTGCGCAGTTCATGGTGCCGGACAGGGGAACGAGCCTACGGCAGGCTAAATTCCTGCCGTGGCTGGACGCTGGCTCCCTCAGCTCAGCCGAAGCCGCTTTCCTTCCGTCGGGCTAACCTCCGACCCCTCGTCCTCAGGCCCGCTTTCAGGCGACGGGACCCTTCGGCCGCGTCCGCATCTTCGTCGGCTCGGCGCCGCGAATGTACCCGTGCTGCCGGGCGTATTTCAGAAGCGCCTTTTCGAGCAGCTTGCGTCCGCGGTACAGCCTCGACATGACCGTCCCGACCGGGCAGTCGAGGATGTCCGCGATCTCCTTGTACGAGAAGTCCTCGAGGTCCGCCAGGAGGACCACCATCCGGTAGTCGTACGGCAGGGACTCGAGCGCCTTCTTGACGTCCTCGTCCATGACCCCCGTGAAGTACTCCGACTCAGGGTCGGGAGCCTGCTCGGAGTTGTCTCGGCGGACGATCCGTTCGAAAGAGTCTTCGATCTCCGCGAAGTCGACGCTCCGTGGCTCGAGCTTCTTCTTGCGGTAGTTGTTGATGAACGTGTTCTTCAGGATCTTGAAGAGCCAGGCTTTGAGGTTGGTCCCCTCTTCGAACTTGTCGTAGTACTTGTACGCTTTGAAGTAGGTCTCTTGAACCAGATCCTCAGCATCCTCCGCGCTGCGGGTCATCCGATACGCGGTGTTGTAGAGCGAGTCGAGATACGGCATCACGAGGGAGTCGAAGTCCCAGGCCGAGACGCCGGGCTGTTCCGCTTTGAATTGCGCGTTTACCTTTTCCATGACTTCCTGTATTTCAATATCCTTGCCCAAAGACCGGGAATTCGGCACCTCGACGGGTTCGCCCGGTAAGCTTCTTCGCTTCTACGGATTACGCCGACGGAGTGTTGAGGGGCGGCAAGAAGGAAGTACGCCGGGAGGCAGGGAATAGTTTCCGCTGGGTGTCACCGTGTCCTCCCACGGGGACGGTGTGACCACGCTGGAGGGGGGAAAAGGCCCCGGCGGGGTCGCCGGAGCCCTCGAAATCTACTTGTTCTGGATCAGGAAGCAAATGAGCAGCGCGTAGAGCACCAGGGACTCGATCAGGACCAGCCCGAGAAGGGTCATCCCGCGGATGTCCTTGGCCGCGCCCGGATTCCGGGACATCCCCTCGGAGGCCGCCGCGGTCGCCCGGCCCTGGGCCGTGGCGCCGGCCGCCGCCGCGATCGCCAGGAGGAACGCCGCACCGATCACGCCCCATCGGACCCCGGAGGGCGCCGTCGCGACCGTCGTTCCTGCCTCCTGCGCGAACGCGGGAAGGGCCGAAACGAGCGACACCGCGCAAAACAGAATCGTCTTCTTCACCATCCGCAAATCTCCTTCTTTGAAGCGCCCGCCGGCGCCGTGATCGAGAAAGTTATCATGAGCTGTCGGCCTGGACGCCTCGAGCTTCGTGCGTCAATTTTGGGGTCTTCGGGTCGATTTCGGCGGTCTCAGTGCTCCTCGTGAGCGGTCGCGCCCGCGACGTAGACGGCCGAGAGAAGAGCGAAAACATAGGCCTGAAGCGCGGCCGTGAAGAGGCCGAGCGCCATCATCGGCCACGGAACTCCGATCGGCACCAGGCTCGCGAAGACCCCGGTGGTCGTGTGCTCGCCGTAAATGTTCATGAAGAGCCGCAGGGAGAGCGAGAGGATCCGCGCGAACGTGCCGATGATCTCGATGACGAAGAAGAGCGGCGCAATCAGCAGCAGCGGCCCGGTGAAATGCTTCAGGTAGGCTAGGAGGCCGTGTTCCTGGATCCCCTTCCAGTTGAAGTAGACGAACGAGATGACGGCCAGGGCGACCGTCGTCGAAAGGGAGCCCGTCGGCGGCTGGAGGAAAAAGAAGAGTCCGAAAAGGTTGGCGACCCCGATGAAGATCGCGAACGTCCCGATGATGGGAACGTACTTTTCGCCGCCGTGCCCGATCACGTCCTCGCACATGCTCCGCAGCCCGGAGACCAGCATCTCGAAGAAGCTCTGGGTCTTGGAGGGCTTCTCGCGGTTGTACCTTTTCGCCAGGAGCGGGAAGACGACCGCGAAGATCAGCAGGAGCAGCAGGGTCATGATCGCGGCATCCGGGATCCACGCTTCCTTCCCGTCCGGGAAGAAGAACGCGGCCTGACCCGGCGAGAGCTTCTCGAGGGGCGGTTCCCCCAGCATGCGCTTCAAGAGCCCGTTGATCGGGCCGTACAGGATCGAGTGATGCTCTTCCAAACGATTCCCCTCACTTATTCGGGCCGGCCGACCCACAGCTCCGGAACGATCGACAGGACCACGATGGACAGCCCGACAGCGCCCGCGATCGGGTCAAAACCCTTCCAGCGAAACAGAACGACGGCGAAGAGTAGCAGACTCAGGGCGCTGACGAGAAGAAGCGGCGCAATCGTACGAAATCCCGGCCCGTTCTGCCGGGGAACGAGCCGGAGGGTCAGTCTTTCGAGGGCCAGGAAGCTGAGGATCACGACGGCCGCCGCGATCGCCAGGGAAACGCCGGAGCGCCACCCGAACCCGAAGCCGCCGAGGACTCCCAGGGTGCCGAGCACGAACGCGCGCCGGCGGACGCGGGAGATCAGGGCGTCGATGGAGCTGTCAGCTGTCAGCGCGCGAGCCTTCCAGCGAGCCGGAAGAAGTTCACGAAGGCGGCTGCGAGCCCGAGCGCGCCGCCGATCCAGGCGGGCGCGTCGCTCGAGCCCATCCGGCCGCCAATCCAACGGCCGAGAAAATACCCGAGGACGGGTCCCGCCAGAAACAGGAGTCCCGCCGAAGTCCCCTCCGCGACCGCCGAGGCGCGCGATCGGCCCGGCGGCTCGTCGGAGGTCATCGGCGGCCGAAGCGGGGCCTCACGAGGTCTCCCGCGCTGACAGCTGAGAGCTGACGGCTCACAGTTTCCTCGTCAGTACTTGCTCGGAACGCACTGCCGGAGGACATTCAGGATCCGCTCGGGGGCGACCCCGATGACGAGAGTCCCGACCGCGCAGATGACGACGGCCGCGGTCAGCGCGTAGGAGGCCGGGATCTTCGCGGACGTGCCGTCGGTGAAGAACATCGCGGCGGCAATGCGAAAGTAGTAGAAGAGCGAAACCGCCGACGCCAGCACCGCGATCACGGCCAGCCACGCGTAGCCGGCGTCCATCGCCGCGGTGAACAGGTAGTACTTGCCGATGAAGCCGGCCGTCGGCGGGATCCCGGCGAGCGACAGAAGGAAGAGGAGCATGACGACCGCGGCCGGCATGTTGCGCTTCGCGAGGCCGTTGAAGTCGGACACGGACTCGGCCGCGTAGCCCTTCCCCTCGAGAAAGATGATGAGGCCGAACGCGCCGAAGTTCATCAGCGTGTAGGCGAGCAGATATACGAGCACGCCCCACATCCCGAACTTCGTCTGAAACCCGAGGACGCCGAGCAGCGCGTATCCCGCGTGTGCGATCGAGGAGTACGCGAACATGCGCTTGACGTTCGTCTGGAGGAGCGCGGCGAGATTTCCCCAGATCATCGTCGCCGCGGCGACGAGCGCCACGATCAGACCCCAATCCGCCTGAAACTTCGGGAACGCAATGTAGAAGATGCGGGCGAAGATCGCGTACGCGGCGACCTTGGGCCCCACGGAAAAGAAGGCGGTCACCGGAGTCGGCGAGCCCTCGTACACGTCCGGCGTCCACAGGTGAAACGGCACCGCGGCGATCTTGAAGAGCAGGCCCGCCAGAATCATCAGGATCCCGAGCACGATCGCATTGGTGCGCGCTGTGCCCGTGTAGATCTGCGCGAGATCCGCGAGACCCATCTTCCCGCCGAGCCCGTACACCAGCGAGAGCCCGTACAGGAGAACGGCGGAGGAGAACGCACCGAGGATGAAGTACTTGAGCGCCGCTTCCGTCGATTTCAGCTCCCCCTTGAAGTAGCCGGCGAGGACGTAGGAAGCGAGGGCCATCAGCTCGAGCGCGACGTAGATCGAGATCAGGTTGCTGCCCGACGCCATGAAGAACATCCCGACGCCGGAAAAGAGCACCAGCGCGTAGTACTCGCCGCCCGGATAGGGAGCCTCGCCGACGAAACGGACGGACGCGAGCACTGTGAGAATCATCGCGAGGAGTACGAGGAACTTGAAAAACAGCGCGAAGTTGTCGACCACGAACATCCCGCCCAGGATCGGGCCGTGCGCGCGCTCGGGCATCGTCGAGACGAACACGAGAAGCGCGCCCGTGATCCCGAGCAGCAGCACCGAGAGGAATCCGAAGAGCTCCTCCTTCGCTTTGCTGACGAACACCGAGGACGCGAGCAGCACCATCCCCGCGAAGGTCAGGAAGAGCTCCGGCGACAGCAGGAGCCAGTCGGTCGCGTTGACCTTCACCGGACCGCCGGGGCCGGAACCGCCATCTCGCCCGGGGCGGGGAGACCGGGCGCCGGAACGGCGGCGTACGCCGGGGGCAGCATCGTCGCTCCGCCCACGGCCCGGACGATGTTCTCGGAAGGAGCACGCAGCACGTCGAAGAACGGTTTCGGGTACAGACCGATCCACAACGCCAGCACGACCAGGGGCGCGAGCGTCAGCTGCTCTCGCATCGAGAGGTCGGGCAGTTTCGCGTTGGCGGGGTTCGAGAGCTCGCCGAAGAAGACACGCTGGTACAGCCACAGCAGGTATGCCGCCCCGAGAACGATCCCAGTGCAGGCGAACAGGGCCCACCAGAAGCTCTTCGCGAACGCGCCCTGGAGGATCGAGAACTCCCCGATGAAGCCGTTCAAGAGCGGCAGCCCCATCGAAGAGAGCGCCATGATGAGGA
>JBDTRB010000116.1:0-10318 GCA_039931865.1 Acidobacteriota bacterium
AGGCTCCTCCTTCCCTTCGGTCAGGAGACTCCTCTCGGGGCGAGCTTAGCCACCAGCGTGACGGAACGCGACTCCGCACCCTCCGCACCCTCCGCTCCCTCTCCCCGCGCGCCGGGGGAGAGGGCTGAGGTGAGGGGCGAATCATCGAGCCTGACAAGTCTCGAACAGGAAAACAGATCTCGAGCTTCCGGAGCGCTTCACCGATTTCCCTGACCGATTCCGGACTCTTTCGCTAGAGTACGCGCCGTGCCTGCCATCCCGACCGACCGCGTGATCGCCGGACTCCCCGGGCGCGTGATTTTTGGCGCGCTCGTTCTCATCGCGATTCTCGCGTTTGTCTACTCGGTGGTCCGGCGAATCCGCGTCCTTCTGACGGGCGCGCCGGAGAATCGGTTCGACCGCATCCCGCTTCGCATCCGAAAGACGCTCGAATACGCGTTTGCGCAGAAGAGGATGTTCCGGGACCTCTACGCCGGCATCTTTCACATCCTGATCTTCGGCGGGTTCGTCGTGCTCGTCGTCCGCTCCCTCTCGCTGGTGGTCGAGGGCCTGGTGCCCGGATTCGTCCTCCTTCCGGGCGGGCTCGGCAACGCCTACACGCTCGTGAAGGACGTCTTCGAGGTGCTGGTTCTCCTCGGCGTGGCAATGGCCGTGTTTCGCCGCTCATTCGCCCGGCCGCCGCGGCTCGACTTGACCCTCGATGCCTGGTTCATCCTGTTTCTGATCGCGCTCCTCATGGCGACGGACCTCCTCGCCGACGGAGCCCGGTCCCTGCTCTTTCCCGCCGCCCTCGATCTGCGCTGGGCTCCGGCGGTCGCGATGGTCTCGCGCGCGCTCCGCGGGACCTCGCCCGCCGGGCTGCAACGGATCTACGAGGCGTCCTGGTGGATCCACCTGGCGGACCTCCTGTTCTTCGCGAACTACCTGCCGTACTCGAAGCACTTCCACATCCTCGCGGCGGTGCCGAACATCTTCCTGATGAAGCTCGATCCGATGGGCCAGCTGGGCACCCCGGATCTCGAGAACTCGGAACGTTTCGGTGTCTCCCGCGTCGAGGACCTCTCCTGGAAATCGATGCTCGACGGTTACACCTGCACGGAGTGCGGCCGCTGCCGCGTGGTGTGCCCGACGGCGCTGACCGGAAAGCCCCTCGATCCCCGGGTCTTCATCGCGACCCTGCGTGACGCGGTCTACGAGGCCACGCCGTCGCTCCTCGCGGCACAGTCCGGCCGTGGAGCGGATGCGGATCGCCCGGAAGCCCCGCGAAAGGACCTGATCGGCGGCTGGGTGACGGAGGACACGCTGTGGGCCTGCACCACCTGCGGGTACTGCACGTCGGCGTGCCCGGTCTTCATCATCCCCGTGGTCGACAAGATCATCGAGATGCGGCGGCACCTGGTTCTCGAGAAAGCGGAGTTCCCGAAAGAGATGCAGACCGCGTTTCGGGGTATGGAGACCAACGGAAATCCCTGGGGCATCGCGGCGTCGTCGCGCGCGGACTGGGCGAAGGACCTTCCGGTGATGACCATGGCGGAGGCGGAGGGCAGCCCGATCGACATCCTGTTCTGGGTGGGCTGCGCCGGCTCGTACGAGGACCGTGCGAAGAAGGTCTCTCGCGCGCTCGTCGATCTCTTAAACTCCGCGGGCGTCAAATTCGCAATCCTCGGAACGGAGGAGACGTGCAACGGCGACTCGGCGCGCCGCATGGGTAACGAGTACCTCTTCCAGATCCTCGCTCAGCAGAACATCGAGACCATGAACGGATACGGCATCAAGAAAATCGTCACCAACTGCCCCCACTGCTTCAACGTGATCAAGAACGAGTACCCGCCGTTCGGGGGGCGCTACGAGGTGATGCACGGGACCGAGCTGGTGTCGTCGTTGGTCGCGGAGGGACGGATCCGCCTCGAGAACCGGATCGACGAGTCGATCACCTTTCATGACCCCTGCTACCTCGGCCGCTACAACGACGTCTATGACGCTCCCCGGCAGATCCTGGAGGCCATACCGGGCCTGCGTCTTCAGGAGCTCGCGCGTTCGAAGGAGAAAGGCCTCTGCTGCGGGGCCGGCGGCGGTCGCATGTGGATGGAAGAAAAGATCGGCACCCGCATCAACCAGACGCGCATGCAGGAGATCGCGGAAGCGAAGACGGACTCCGTCGGGGTCTCGTGCCCGTTCTGCATGGTAATGATCGGCAACGCAAAGGAGGAGCTCGGAGTCTCGACTCAGCCTTTCGACGTTCTGGAGCTCGCGCGCCGCTCGATGGCAGTCGGGTAGAACAGTTCGTTGTACGTTACCGGCATCGGCCTTGCAGGGAAACGACCTTACGGAGGAGTTCGTCCATGAAATCATCCTTGAAATTGCTATCCGGAACCCTGCTTCTCGGAGTCTCGATCACTCTCGCCGGCTGCGCCCGGAGCGTTCCACCGCCGCCATCCTCGGCCGGGGGCAGTGACGTCAGCAAGTCGCGGCAGCACTCGTTCGACGAGGCCGTCGATGCGTTGCACGACCAGATCCACTCTCCCAAGGCCGACATCGCGGGCGTCACGCAGGACGACGTGACCTGGGATGACTCGTGTCTCGGCTGCGGGCGCACCGGAGAGAAGTGCACGAACGTCCTGACCCCCGGCTATCGCATTGTGCTGCGCGTTAGAGACGCGACGTACGAGTACCACAGCGATCGAGGCGGGAGGGTGCGGCTCTGCAGCCAGGCGCCGGTCTCGGGCTCGATCACCGCGCCGCCGGTCATGCCCACCCCCGGATACTGATCTCTCTCTGAGGCTTTGAGCCTGACCGCGGGCTGCCGCTCCGGGCGGCCCGCGGCGACCCGGGCCCGCGGCGACCAGGATTTCAGACCGCGGGGATGCGGTTCACCCTTTTCTTTCTGACAACCTCGCGACAACAGGGGAGAGATGACCCCGCGGCTTCGCCCCCTCCTCGCGGCCCTGCGTAATTTCCTCGCGGGGTTCGGGCGGCGCCGTGCCGTCATGCGCGGCTCGCGGGGCGCCGGGGAGCGATGGGAAGACCTGGCGGAGCGGCATCTGCGCCGCGCCGGATACCGGATTCTTGCGCGGAATTTCCGGGCGGGTCCCGGCGAAGTCGATTTCATCGCGACCGAGGGGAAGGTCCTCTGCTTCATCGAGGTGAAGGGCCGGGGGGGTGCGGGCTTCGGCGTTCCCGAGGCCGCGGTCACGGCGGAAAAGCAGCGCCGGATCCATCGCGCGGCGCAGGCGTGGCTCGGGCTCTCGCGACGCTCCGCGGCGATCTGCCGCTTCGACGTCCTCGCGATCGTCGAGGCGGGCGGCCTGCCCGTCATCCGTCTCTTCCGGGATGCGTTCGAGGCGCCGTCCTCCTCGAGAGTTTTTCCGCGACGCCGATAGAGAGTTCGGCGAGGGGGCCGGGGCGGAGGGCCGGGGCGGAGGGCGGCGGGTCGGCGTGCTAAGATTTTCTCTCCTTCGGAGAATTCATTGGCAGATTCCGACCTCAGTTACACGTTCACGTGCCCGAGCTGCGCCGGCAGCTTTTCGATCCTGCTCGAACGGATTCCCCCGGTGCAGGCGCGTTTCCGGTGTCCGCACTGCAAGCAGCCGATGGATTTCCCTTCTCGGGACGAGGCGCGTGTCTACGCGCGGCTGCAGGAAAAGCCGGCGCCTTCCGTTCCGCCCGAGGTGGCCGCACCGCGGCGCGCCGCGGTTGCGTCCGCCGCCCCGAACCGAACGACTCCCGCCCCCGCTCCCTCTCCCTCGAGAGCGCCGGCTGCCGCTCCCGCGCGGGAATCGACGGCGATGCCTCCCCTCGTCCTCGAGGAGGGCTCGGGCGCCGGGTCCGAAAACGTCCGATTTCGGGTCGACAAGGCGGGCTTCGAGGCGGACGTCTTCGATCGCCGGGCGATGCGTAACCTGATTCGCAGCGGAGAAGTGGACGAGAAAGACAGGGTCCGCATGGACGAGGACCAGCCGGTCGCGGCCGTCGACCTTCCCTTTTTGAAATCCCTGTTTGCCCTCCGGAAGACCTCCCGGGTCATGCCCCCGACCTGCTGCCGGACTCACACGGAGCGGGTCGCGCATTTCAGCTGCCGGGACAGCCGGCGGCCGCTGTGCGAAGAATGCTCCCCCGAAAAGAAGTTCGGCGCGACCGTGATTCGCGTGTGCAATCACTGCGGCGGGACCGCCGACGAGCTGGTCGCCCCGACGGCTTGACCTCCCCGGAGGTCCCGGTTATTCTTCGCGTCCCCGGGCGGGAATAGCTCAGTGGTAGAGCGCCACCTTGCCAAGGTGGATGTCGCCGGTTCGACCCCGGTTTCCCGCTCCAACATTCAAATCAAAGGGCTTAAGCCCTAACCATTACTGCGTGCCACGTTGAGACAGTCTTCGCCCCAGCTCTGGATCCTCAACGTCGCATGACTCAGGACGGCGAGAGGTGGAAACGGAGCTGGTTTACCGTCCCCGAATACCGCGACATTGGCAAGTACACGTGCGACGGTGTGTCCATCCGGCACAACTACTCCGCACGGAAGACATCTGGGAACCGGGCCTAGAGATGAAGGTCGGCGAACCGGCTTCGCATCCGGACTCAGAAAAGGGGGTCGGGGCTCGTGATCGTGCGAATGTTGAAGAGGCAGGCGCCGTTCACACTGCCGCCCTGACATCCCCACGTCACACTCCCTGCTTGGCCGGAGTTGTTGGTTAGAATCATCGAGCTGTTGCTCTGGTACGCCGGGTAGACGATGATCGGCGGGCCGGCCTGCGCCGTAAACTGGCCGACGTAGGCGTTCGGGCTCTGAAGGAGCCCTATCACCGCACGATCGCACAGGTTGCAGTTGACGAACGCGGCGATGTTTCCAAAGCCCGCGGTCATGCTGTTGACGACGGGTGCCCAGCCAACAACTATGACGGTGGTGTTGATGGGCACGGTCCCAACGAGCGTGGTGTTCGTGTTGACCTGAAGCGAACCGTTTCCAGTGAGGGCGGAGGCTGTCGCACTCGAGAACAGCAGGACAAGGAAAACCGCCCCGTAGATGGCCTTACGCATCGTTCCTCCAGTTGAAGAGTTTTTAGACACTAGTAACCGGCGCGCCGCGCTATTTCGGTTATTGTATTCTTACCACGCTAGGGTAAATCGGACAGCATTGGCCCATTGGAATGATCTCGGAGAAAACCGCTCGCAACGAGTGGGATTCCCTCAAGCTGACGCTCCCGCACATCGGACGGATACAGCTTAGGAAGATCACTGCGATTCACGTCCGCGATATCCAGATCGCCCGCACGACCGATCGCCGCGCCGTTGCCAGGCTCCTTCGCGATAGCCTCCGGCAAACGGTCAACCATCGACTCGGTGTCGAACGGTTCATCGGTCCGCGCGCAAGTCGCCTGACGTCTCCGAGTTCCTCCAGGACGTGATCCGGGACGGCGAGACGCGGAGTCTTCGGTCGGTTCGGACGACGAAGGCACATATCGCCCACCTGACTGACTTCTTCGGCCACCACCTGGAGGTATCCGTCACCGCTAATCGGATCGGTCGCTACATCGCCCCTTGCGATCCCGCAGAGTAGGCGTCGTATCATCAAGCGCCTTTAAAAGGGGAGCACATCATGCCAAAATTTCATGCGCGTGCCCTAGTTTGCCTCATTGCAACGGCCTTTTCGATCAACCTCGCACAAATCGCCAGGGCCGGGCAGGCCGCGGCGTCCGCGACCGCAGAACCGTCGGGCTACAACCAACCCCCGAAGTACATCCTCGACGTCTTACACGCGCCGTCGCCGCCGTCGCCGCGTGTCAACCCGACGCACGACACGATCCTGCTCGTCTCGTGGCAGCAGTATCCGCCGATGTCACGCGTGGCGACGCCGTACCTGCGCCTTGCGGGGGTCCGTATCGAACCGGGCAACCACAGCAAGCACGACACCCCCGGCGGCTACGGAATCACGGCATGCGCGCAGTCCTTTGAGATTGTGCATGTCGCTAATGGAAAGCGGACGCCGGTGGCGTTTCCCACGGGGGCGTGTCCTGGTTCGCCAATCTGGTCCGCGGACGGCAGGAGCTTCGCGTTCGTGAACCTCGCGCCGAGCGCAGTCGAACTGTGGATCGGCAACGCCAAGACCGGGCATGTGCACAGCGTCCCCGGTGTACGTCTGAATCCGATGTTCGGTTCGGACCTGCAATGGATGCCCGACCAGGCTTCTCTACTCGTGAAGCTCGTGCCGGACGGCATGGGTGCGCCGCCGCCGGAGCTGTTGGCTCCGATGGGACCCAGCATCCAGGAGACCGATGGCCGCAAGGGCCAGAGCAGCACCTACGAAAATCGCGACACCCTCAACAATCGGCACGACGAGGATCTCTTCGACTACTACGCCGCCGCGCAGCTCGCCCTCGTCGATGCCTCCACGTCGGCGATCACGCCCGTCGGCAATCCCGGCAACTACATGGGAGTTCATCCCGCGCCGGACGGCAGGCACGTGCTCGTGAGCGCGATCCACAAGCCGTACTCGTACGTCACCACTTTCAACCGCTTCCCGCACTCGGTCGAGGTCTGGGATATTTCGGACCGTGCGCATGCCAGCAGCAAGATCCTCGCGTCGCTGCCTCTCGCCGATCGGGTGCCAATCCATGGTGTGCCGATGGGACCGCGCGATTTCTCCTGGCGCCCGACCGATCCGGCCACCCTGATCTGGGCCGAAGCCCTCGACGGCGGTGACTGGAACACAAAAGTCCCGAACCGCGACAGGGTCTTCCTGCAGAAAGCGCCGTTTACAGCGCCGCCCGTTGAGATCGCGCTCACCGAACAGCGTTATTCCGGCTATTCGTGGACCGAAAAGCCGTCCGTGGCCCTGCTCGAGGAAGAAGACGACAACCGGCACTGGTCGCGCACCTTCATCATGAACGTCGACAATCTAGCCGAGAAACCGCGCCTGCTCTGGGATCTCTCCACCGACGAACATTACGCGGACCCCGGATCGCCGGTCTATCGCGTCCGCGCGGACGGAACCCGGGTGGTCCAGCTTGATGGCGACGCGATCTTCCTCTCCGGCAACGGCTCCTCGACCGACGGCGACCGTCCCTTCCTCGACCGGCTGAACCTGAAGACGCTCGAGACCGAGCGCCTGTTCCGCAGCGTCAAGAACGCGTACGAGCAGTTCTTGGGCCTGGCCGACGCTTCTTTTCCCTCTAAGTTCAGCTTCCTGAGCTGGCACCAATCGGTTACCGATCCGCCGAACGCTTTCCAGCGCGCGCTCGGCAAGCGCATTCCCGCCGCGCCGGCTGAAGCGACCTACGCGTCCGATACCCGGCCCATCACTCACATCGCCGATCCCACGCCCCAGGTACGCGCGATCCAAAAGCGCCTGGTAAAGTACAAGCGAGCCGACGGGCTGGACCTGTCGTTCACGCTGTACACGCCTCCCGGCTACAAGGAAGGGACGCGCGTCCCGACGATCCTCTACGCGTATCCGCTCGACTATGCCGACGCGTCCAAGGCGGGCCAGGTCACCGGCTCGCACGCGACGTTCACAAGGCTCCTTCAGTACCGCCTGCTGCTGCTCGCCGGCTACGCGATCATCGATAACGCCGCGTTTCCGATCGTCGGCGATCCGAAGAAAGCCTACGACGCCTACATGGAACAGCTCGTCGCCGATGCGACGGCCGCGGTCGACGAAGCGGTGCGGCTTGGCGTGACCGATCCGGAGCGGGTGGGCGTCACGGGCCACAGCCATGGCGCGCTGATGACCGTTAACCTGGTGGCGCATTCCGACCTGTTCCGGGCGGGCGTCGCCACCAGTGGCTCCTACAACAAGACCCTGACACCGTTCGGGTTCCAAAGCGAGCGCCGCTCGGTGTGGGAAGCGCCGGACGTCTACAAAATGGTCTCGCCGTTCTTCTCGGCCGACACGATCAAGACGCCGTTGCTGATCATCCACGGCGCCGAAGACGCGAACCCCGGAACCACGCCGCTGCAGGCGAGCAAGCTCTTCGAAGCGATCCGCGGCAATGGCGGAACCACCCGTCTGGTGGTGCTGCCGCACGAGCCGCACTGGTATTCGGCGATGGAATCGCAGGAGCAGCTCATCTACGAGATGGTGCGGTGGTTCGACAAGTACGTGAAGGACGCTCCGGCGCGGACCGCGGCCGTGTCGGTCGTAAAGTCCCAGCCATGACTTTCAAGCCCCGGCGGTGAAGGACCACTACCCCAAAACGTGGTTAGCGCACTCCAACTTCGCCGAAGCGAGACGGAATCGATACCTCGGGCGCGCGGGCGGATCTCGGTGACAAGCCGTGCCAGGTTGCCTTCCGCCACGAAGACGCCCGGCCAGACCAGGTCCTGTAACTCCTCCTTTACAGCGCGTTGGGACGGCGTTCGGATCGGAGTGCCCGTGCTGAGCTGTCGTCAGCCCGGTTTTCGTGGTTCCCGTGGGCCCCTCTGCCGACCTTTGGCGTGCGCCAGGGGCCAAGCCCGACGCCGCGCAGATCTTGCCGCTTAAGTCACGACTCAAGTTGATCACTAACTCGGCATCACTCGAGAGGGAAGGTGAAGGTCCATCCGCTCCGAGCGGATAGAGGCCAATCCGATCGGATAGGCGCACTGTCTGTGTGACGGAGCTCCTCGCTCGCCGTGGAATCGGGAGGATCACCACAGCGGGCGTCGTCACCGAGTTTGCAATCCCGACCGCCTCCAGCCGGTGTAGAGGGATCGCGGCCGGCCCGGATGGCGCCCTCCGGTTCACCGGAGAGGAAGGCTAGAAGATCGGAAGAATCACCACCGCTGGCGTATCACCGAGTTTTTGACGGCCGGCGGCCGTTACGCCTGAAGGCTTCAGCGTAACCCCTTTAGAACCCGTTCAGGCGCGCCTTCCGGGGCAACTGCCGTATTATTGAACAAATCCCCGCCTCGAGCTCGTTTCCCGACGTGGGCTCTGCCCGTCGGGCCGCCCTTTTAAGGAGTTTTGGATGCGCCGCGCACTCGCGACTTCCAGGTCCCTGCCTCTCGTGCTCTTCCTGGCGGCGGCGCCGGTGCATGCCGCGACCGTGTCTGAAGGCGCCGAAAGCGGCCTCGCCAGGGTGACGGTCCAGGTCCCGGCCGATTTCCCGGTCATCAGCAGCACGGTCTATGCGGATCCGAAGTCTCACTCGTTTCACATGGGCCACATCGGGTTTAACCCGGAAGACCAGTGGGTGATGTTGAATGCCTTTGTTGTCCCGCAACCCGGGACCGAGCTCCGGTTTGCGAGCCGCCTGGCCTGGTCGGGATCCGGAGAGTCCGCCCACGTGCAGGTTTCGGTCGATGGCGGCTCGTGGCAGGACACGGCGTTCGCCCAGCAGGGGACAGATACCGCCGGCGAAACCACCTTCAACGCTCGAACCATGAGTCTGCAGCCGTATGTGGGGCGGAGTCTCCGCATCCGGTTTTATTACCGATATACGTCTCCCGGCAACTCTCTTTCCTACGTCTCCGACAGCATCGGCTGGTTCGTCGACCGGATCGCCGTGGTAACGGCCGGCGTGACGGTGCTCTCGGAAGGGGCCGAAAGCGGTCTTGCCACCGTGACCGCGCAGGTGCCCCCGGGTTACACGCAGCTCTTCAGCTCGACCGTTTTCGCCGACCCGCCGTTTCATTCGTTCCACCTCGCCCACATCGGATTCGCTCCGATCGATCAGTGGGTCATGTTGAACGCCCCGTTCGTGCCGCAGCCCGGAAGCGAGGTCCTGTTCCAGAGCCGGCTCGCCTGGTCCGGCTCCGGGGAGAGCGCCCACGTGCAGGTTTCGGTGGCCGGAGGCGGCTGGCAGGACACGGAGTACTCGCAGCAGGGCAGCGACACGAGCGGGGAAGCCGGGTTCAACGCGCGGGCGCTCAATCTGGCGCTCTTTGTCGGAAGCAGCATCCGCATTCGCTTTTACTATCGCTACACGCCGCCGGGCAACGCGCTCTCCTACGCTTCGGACAACATCGGCTGGTTCATCGATCAGATCGCCGTCACCAACGTCCTGGAAATAGTTCCGAAGGCGGACTTCGATTCCAACGGGCGTGCGGACATCCTGTGGCGCAACGGCGCGACGGGTCAGAACACGGCGTGGCTCGTGGACGGTCAGGGGGGAGTGACGGCGGCGGCGCTTCCGCCGGTGTTCGACCAGAGCTGGAAGATGGGCGCTGCGGGAGACTTCGACGGAGATGGGAAAACGGACATTCTGTGGCGTAACGCGACGACGGGCGAGAACGTGATCTGGCGGATGGACGGGACGTCGGTCCTGGCGCAGGTGGCATTGCCGCCCGTCTTTGATTTGAACTGGCAGATCCGCGGAGCGGCGGATTTTGACGGAGACGGGAAGCT
>JBDTRB010000117.1:0-10227 GCA_039931865.1 Acidobacteriota bacterium
CGAGCTATGTGAGTCTCGCGAGCGGCAACGTCGGGCAGTCGCCCGCGAGCTCGCCGGCGTCCTGGAGTCTTCTCGCGCAGGAAGGCGCGGCGGGCGCGACCGGATCCGTCGGACCCCAGGGTCCCGCGGGGGTCGATGGAGTCGCGGGCGCCACGGGTCCTGCCGGACCGCAGGGAACTGTCGGAGCGACGGGTGCTGTCGGACCGCAGGGGTCAGTGGGTTCGACGGGTGCGATCGGTCCTCAGGGTCCGATCGGCGTGACGGGCGCGACCGGATCCGTCGGACCGCAAGGACCGGCGGGAGTCGCGGGCGCCAAGGGTCTGTCCTGGCAGGGAGCGTGGAGCAACACGACGACCTACGCGTCTGACGACGCGGTGAGTTTCAACGGATCGAGCTATATCAGTCTTTCGGCCGCGAACGCGGGGAACTCACCGGCGACCTCGCCTGCATTCTGGAGCCTGGTTGCGCAGGAAGGCGCCTCGGGGGTCACCGGAGCGGCGGGTGCCGCGGGACCGATTGGTCCTCAGGGTCCGGTTGGAGCGACCGGGACGACGGGCGCAACGGGTGCCATCGGACCGCAGGGGCCGATCGGCGCGACGGGCGCGATCGGTCCTCAGGGTCCGGTCGGAGCGACGGGGACGACGGGTGCCGTTGGACCTCAGGGTCCCGTGGGATCGACGGGCACCACCGGGGCGACAGGCGCGATCGGTCCGCAGGGTCCGGTCGGAGCGACGGGGACGACGGGCGCGACGGGTGCCATCGGTCCTCAGGGTCCGATCGGCGTGACGGGCGCGACCGGCGCCATCGGACCTCAGGGTCCCGTGGGATCGACCGGGACGACAGGAGCGACGGGTGCGATCGGGCCGCAGGGTCCGATTGGAGTGGCGGGAGCGACGGGCGCCGTCGGGATGAACTGGCGCAACGCCTGGAGTTCGGCGACGGCCTACGCGATCCGCGACGCGGTCGGCTACAACGGGTCGACGTACGTCTCGATCGCGGCGAACACGAACAATCAGCCGGACATTTTTCCGGCATCCTGGAATCTGGTGGCGCAGGCCGGTGTCGCCGGGGCGACCGGTTCCACGGGCGCGATCGGTCCGCAGGGTCCTGTGGGGACGACGGGTGCGACGGGTTCTACAGGAGCGATTGGTCCGCAGGGTCCCATCGGGATCACGGGCTCGACGGGAGCGACCGGTTCCACCGGTGCCACCGGACCGGCGGGTGCTGTGGGAGCGGTCGGCATGACCTGGCGCAACGTGTGGAGCGCCGCGACGGCCTACGCGATCCGCGACGCGGTCGACTACAACGGGTCGACGTACGTCTCGATCGCGGCGAACATGAACAATCAGCCGGACATTTTTCCGGCATCCTGGAATCTGGTGGCGCAGAAGGGCGCAACCGGCACGACGGGCGCAACGGGTTCTACGGGCGCCATCGGTCCGCAGGGTCCAACGGGGTTAACCGGTTCGACCGGAGCGACAGGGGGAACCGGACCCGCAGGAGCGGTCGGTGCCGCAGGCGCGGTCGGCATGACCTGGCGCAACGTGTGGAGTTCGGCGACGGCCTATGTGATCCGCGACGCCGTCGGCTACAACGGGTCGACGTACGTCGCCGTGGCAGCGAGCACAAACAATCAGCCGGACATTTTCCCGGCATCCTGGAATCTCGTGGCGCAAAAGGGAACGGCCGGTACGAACGGGACCAACGGCGCCACGGGCTCGACGGGTCCAACCGGACCCGCCGGTCCCCAGGGCCCGACGGGCCTCACCGGTATCTCCGTGAAGGGGTCGGGCGTCCTCGCGGGGGGAACGGCCACCGTCTCGGGCCTGGGACCGAGCGTCACAGCGACCAGCATCATCATGGTCACTTACACGAACGCGACGGCAGTCCTCGTGGGCCCGCTGATTATCACCAGCCAGGGGGCGGGGACTTTCACGGTCGGGGCCTGGAATGCCAGCACCCAGGGGTTCTATTACATGATCCTGAACCCCTGAGTCTCGAGTCGGAAACGTCGGCGTCCCGGCGGCAAAAAAAGACGCGGCCCCACGGCCGCGTCTTTCGTTTCGAGGCACGCCTTGATCCTTATGGACCGACGGTGAAGGGCACGACCGCCGCCTGGTGGCCCCAGGCCATCGCGAGCTTGCCGCCGCGGTCGCTCATGTCGGCGAAGCCGATCGTGAACTGGTCGATCGAGACGGCCGGTTTCATCATCGTCATGGGAACTCGGACGACGTCGAATTTGGAGTCGTACCCGTAGGAGCCCCAGATCCTCGCCTTGTCCGCCGGGTCGTACTTCTCCTGCGACGGCTGGGTGGAAACGATCAGCGTCCAGCCGCTCTCTTTCAGATCCACGAAGAGATCGTACTCGCCCGGGGCGAGACGCTTCCCGCCGATCTCCAGGGGCACTTCCGTTTTCACCTTCGTCGTCTGGTTTGCGCCCGCGCGCCACACCGGGGCTCCGCCCAGCACTTTCTTCCCGTAGTCGGCGCCCTTTCCGAAGACCTCGGCGCGTCCGCGGAGAATCGGCCGGCTGTAGGTGACCTCGATCCACTTACCGCCCTGATACCGCTGCTCGCCGTCCTTGTCCGGAGCGCTCCAGCTGCCGCCGACCTGAGTGGCCGCGGTTCCGGCAGGACTCGGCGCGCGGCGGGCCGCCGCCGGGGCGGTGCTCGCCATCCCGGAGGTGCTCGTGCTCGTGGTTGTCGTGGTCGTGCTCGTCGAGCCTGTCTGCGCCAGGGCGAGGCTGGCGCCTCCGATCAGGGCGGCGGAAAAGGCGATCCATTGGCGACGTTGCATCTGTCCTCCTGCTTTCATCGAAAAGGGTTGGGTGTCTGAACCCGCGATTCTATTGGATTTGGCGTTAGAATCCCCGGCCTTCCGATGAGAACGGCTTTGAGGCGGTCCCGCCCCTTCTCGCTGCCCCCGGGGCCGCGCGGAAAGAAGCCGTGAACTGGCTGTTCAAGGAAGAGCCTACCCATTATTCGTGGGACGACCTCGTTCGGGACGGTCGCACCGTCTGGTCCGGCGTCCGCAATCCCGTCGCCCAGAAAAATCTCCGTTCGGTGAAGAAGGGCGACCGGATTTTTTTCTACCACACGGGCAACGAGAAGGCGATCATCGGCGTGGCAAAGGCGGGGGGCAACGCCTACAGCGATCCTTCGGACTCGGTGGGAAAGCTCGCGGCGGTCGACGTCGTACCGGTCGTCCGGCTCGCCAACCCCGTGACGCTTTCCGCGGTCAAGGGCGACGACTTCTTCCAGGATTTTGCTCTCGTCCGGATCTCCCGCCTCTCCGTGATGCCGGTCACGGACGCGCAGTGGTCGCGCATCGAAAAGATGTCGCGCGCCGCGAGGTAGTTCTCAGGGCCCCGGGGTCGAAGGCGTCGCGGTGTCGCGCAGGGGAGTGCGGGCAGTCGACAATTCGTGAGGCGCGGCCCGGCGAGCCCGGCCCGCTCTCAGCCGAATGGTCGGGGAAGAGAAGCGACGACGGCGCTGTTCCAAAACGCTCAACGCTCAACGCTCAACGCTCAACGCTCAACGCTCAACGAATCAACGCTCAAGGCTCAACGCTAAACCTCAAATCCTGCGATGCCCATCGAAACGGTCTTGAACGCGCGTGTGCCGGTGAAGATCTGGACCGACCGGGTCGAGCCGCAGGCCATGGCGCAGCTGAAGAACACGGCCTCTCTACCGTTCGTCTTCCGGCATGTAGCGGCGATGCCCGACGTCCACCTCGGTAAGGGCGCGGCCGTCGGGAGCGTGATCGCGACCAGGGGAGCGATCTGCCCGGCGGCCGTCGGCGTCGACATCGGTTGCGGGATGGCGGCGCGGAAGACTTCGTTTCCAGCCGAGCGGCTAAACGCGACGGCTCTCAAGAAGCTGCGCGCCTCCATCGAGCGCGAGATTCCCGTTGGCCGCGAGAGCCGCCGGCATCCTTTCGAAGATGCCTTGCGGTGGATGGCCGCCCGCGGACGCCCGCATGCCGGCACGGGGCCGCTCGCCGACCGCGCACTCCACCAGCTGGGGACTCTCGGCGGTGGAAATCACTTCATCGAGATCTGCGTCGACGCGGACGACGGAAAGATCTGGGTGCTGCTCCATTCGGGGAGCCGCAACATCGGGAAAACCGTCGCGGAGACCCACATCGGGCGCGCCAGAGGAGCGATGAAACGGCTCTCGCAAAGCCTTCCCGATCCGGACCTCGCGTACTTTCTTTCGGGCACGCGGGAGTTCGTCGACTACCGCGAGGACCTCGACTGGTGCCAGGACTACGCGCGTCAGAACCGCGACATCATGATGGACAGGGTCCTGCGGGAGCTCGCCTTCTCGCTCGGCCTCGAAGGGGACGTGTCGCATCTCGGCATCACGCTCTCTGTCAACTGCCACCACAACTACGTCGCCGACGAGGTGCATTTCGGCGAGGCGGTCCTCGTGACGCGCAAGGGAGCGATCCGTGCGGGAGAAGGAGAGCTCGGGATCATCCCCGGCTCGATGGGATCGAGCTCCTTCGTCGTGCGAGGCCTGGGGAACCGTGAATCGTTCGAGAGCGCGCCGCACGGGGCCGGGCGAGCGATGTCGCGCAGCGAGGCGAAGAGGCGGTTCTCGTGCGAAGACGTGGAATCCGAGACGGCGGGCGTCGAATGCCGGAAGGACGCCGGAGTCATCGACGAGATCCCCTCGTCGTACAAGCCGATTGAAGAAGTGATCGCAAAGTCTTCTGATCTGGTCGAGGTCGTGGCACGATTGAAGCAGGTCGTGTGCGTCAAGGGTTGAGAGGACGACAGGAGGACGAATGGTGAGAACGACGGCGCAGCGGCCGAATGGGAAGACCGCGGGGACGGTCATCGATTCTTCCGAGGCCGTCTCCTTTCATTCGCCGGACCGCTACACGCGCTCCGGCCACACGGTGGGCGACATCTGCTTCGAATGCGAGTGCCGGATTTTCGAGATCGGCGGCCCGGAAGGGCTTCTGCTGGCGTGGTGCGATTGCGG
Organism: Acidobacteriota bacterium; assembly: GCA_039931865.1. Classification (GTDB taxonomy): domain Bacteria; phylum Acidobacteriota; class Thermoanaerobaculia; order UBA5066; family Gp7-AA6; genus JALYUA01. The sequence goes on from JBDTRB010000117.1 coordinate 4,992, forward strand.
GTATCCGGACGACCACGGAGAAATGGAAATCGTCTAAATCGCCGCCCACGTCGCCTCCGCTCTACGCGAACGACGTTCGCGTGTGGGCGAACGTACCGCCGGGCGAATCCCCTGAAGGGTCGACGCCCCGCCGGTTGCTTCATTCGCTGCGGCTCCCGCGCCAGAGGACCCTCCCTTCTCTGGTCGGAGACTCCTCTCGGGAAGTTTAGCCACGCGTGACGGAAGAGGATCTCCTCCCCTCTCTCCGAGCCTGCGGAGAGGGAGATAACGTCGCATCGGTCGGTTACACTGTTCAAACATGCGTTCGGCGCGCAAGGCGCGGTTCGAAGAACCCCTGGCGGATCCGGCGCAGCCTTCTCTTTTTCCGGAGCTTCCGCCCGCCGCGCGGATCCAACCGGCGATCCGGATGACCGAATCGAACGTCGCGCGCACCGTGCCTCCCGGGATCGCGGGGGTTTATTTCCTGAAGTCGGTCGCCCAGGGCGGCCGCATCGCGGAGCGCGTCGGCCGGGACGACCTGGATCTCCGGCAGCGACTTCTGCAGCATGCGCGGGAAGGCGGCGAGAACGTGCTGTTTGGCTGGATACGGGCCGAGGATTCCAACGACGCGTACCGCCTCGAGTGCTATCTCTGGCACGCGCAGGGCGGCGCCTGGGCGAGCATCGCAGGAGACACGCACCCGGAGGCCGCGGAACGCATTCCGTTTCTCGGGTGCCCCGACTGCGAGGAGTGAGGGAAGCCCGGTCGGGAGCGCCTGGCGTGCCGACCCGAACGCGGGCGGGCGGTTCTCCCGGGAGGAAGCTCGCGCCTCGTCCCGCTCCTCACCCGCCGGGCCACTCCCGTGGTACAGCGGGCGGAGGATCGGGCGGATCCCGAGGTCACGCACCGCGTGTCGTGAGGCTGCGGCGCATCTTGTCGAACCAGGCGTCCACGACCCGATTGATCGTGCACTCGAGACCATTCCGGAGCTCGGGGTCGGATGACGGTGCTGCAGACGAGGGCGGGTCTGGCTCATTGGGCGCCGCCGGCGCTCCCGCCGAGGGAAAGAGGAACCTCTTGCGGCAATGACTGCGATGCAGCCCGAGCGCCAGCGGGTGTCCCGGCATCGATCTCGCTATCCCCCGGCCGGGGGGTCACATGGACACAAAATCAGGAAAAGGGATCGACCGCCGAGAGCTGCAGGGAAACCTGAAGGATCCGACCGGGCTCGACCGGCGCACGACCGACGGTGAGAACGAAAATGATCAGCAGATGCCAAACGGCGCGGAGGGGCTGGAGGGCGGCGCGGCGGGCACTTTCACCCGCGGGTCTCTGGAAGGCGGAGAGGCGGCGCGTCCCGGAGGCGAGCAGGACCCCCGAGAGGTCCGGAACCGGCGGGACGGGAAGAGCTGAGCACCAGCCGACAGAGGTCAGGCGGGGGGTTGGCCGCTGAGAGTCGGAGGTTAGGGTGAGCGCCCTGACGATGTCTCCGTCGGAGCCGGGAACCGGCGCCGTTCGCCGTTCGCCGGAACCTTAGATCCCGGCGGGCGCGGTCTCCGGCGCTTCGCGCGGTCGAGCGGGCGCCGGCAGCGGATTCAAACCGAGCTCCTGGTCCTTCTTCGGCAGGATCTCGTCTTTCCAGCAGAGCTCCGGCCGCCCGCGCACGAGCCGGTCAGCGATCTCGGCGCCCATCTGGACCGAGTGATCCATGTTTCCAATCTCGTACTTCCACGCCCCGAAGCGGCCGCGGGAGTAGATGTCGCGCGACTCGAGCCATGGCTGGATGACGGAAAGAGCGTCGTCGCGCTCGATCGTCGGAATCGGATACGTGTACTCGCGCGTGATGAGGTGGGTGTCGACCACGTCGTTGCGATCCGCAGGCGAAAGAAGCTTCGTGTTCACGAATCCCTGCAGCACTTCATCGACCACCGTTTCGAGGTTCACCGGCTTGTACGGCGAGCGCGAGACCTCGGCGAGCAGAGAGTATTGCCGCGACGCGTCGGGCACGACCTCGGGGGAGTAGTTCGAGAGGTAGGTCGCCCGGTAGAACGGGCAGTTTTCCTCCGGGAAATACATCCAGCATTTCGTTGTCGGCGACGGCTGGTTGACCCCCACTCCGATGATCGCACTGCCCGAGTGGTGGAGAAGCGAAGTGGCCGCGAGAACATCCGGCGGCGCTTCCGGCATCGACTGCACGAGCCGGTCGAGCGGCATCGTCGAGATGAGCTCGTCGTACTCCTCGTCCGAGCCGTCCTGTAAGAGCACGCGTTTCTTCCGCGCGTCGACGCCGGCCACCTGCGCGCCGTACCGGATCCGGTCCTCCAGCGTCTCGGCTACGCGCAGAAAGAGCCCGCCCGTTCCGCCGTGCCGCGGGTATTTGAAGGTGTTGTTGGGCCCCCAGGAAACGTCGGCGCGGTTCATGACGACGTTGCCGATCATCCGCTCGAGATCGACGACCGGAACGCGTTCCCCGATCCAGTGCGTGCCGAGCATTTTCGGGGGGTGCGCCCAGACCTTGAAGTTGTACGGCATCATGAAGTACTCGGCGATGCCCTCGCCGAAGACGCCGTGGATGAGCTCCTCGAACGTCCGGTATGAAGGCTTTTCCTTCCCGGAACGGAGCTGCGCCTTCTGAGCCGCAATGACCCCGAGAACGCACTTCAACACGGCTTCCGCCGGAAGGTCCTTGATGTTGTTCTGGAACGGGTAGGGGAGAAACCGGTCCATCATCCAGACCCACGCCTCGCGCTGCAGCTCCTGGTACTCGTCGCCGAGCATCCTGTCGAAGAGCTCGTCGAAGTACCGGAAGTGCGAGAACAGGACGTGACCGCCGATGTCGTAGATGAAACCGTTCGCGCTCGTCTCGCTCGACGCCAGGCCTCCCGCGCTTTCCCGCCCCTCGAGAACCACGAAATCCTGATGTCCGAGCTCCTTCAAGCGGTAGGCAGCCCCGAGGCCCGTGGGCCCGGCGCCCAGAATCACGATCTTTTTCGACGAACGTTTTTCGGTTTGATGCACGGTTCTTCCTCTGGGGTTCTACTCGTTGAAGTTCAGTATCCTCTGGAGAACGGCGAAGCGGAAGCGACCTGTGCGAAAGAGCAAATTCCGGGCCGGTCCCCCGAGCGAAACGGGGACTTCAGTGCCGGTTGTGGGACCCTTTCGCGATCTCCGGGGCGCCGTCCGTCTCAGGTAACGGCTGCCTCGCCAGGCGAGCGGGGGCGGCGTCGTCCGACCGGTTCCCCCGGGAGATGCCCGGCCATCTCGGGCATCGGGTCGCCTTGAGCAGCGCGCGGCAGATGGCAAGCGCCCGGGTCGGCGCCGAAGCCGTGATCATTGACAGAATCTTCGAACGCGAGCCGGCCGCGGAAGACACCCCCGGATACTCGATCCACATCGCGCTCCAGGTGCCGTCCTGCTCCGTCAGGTCGCATTTCCAGCCGGTCCGCCGCAAGACGAGCTCCAGGAGAGCAGTCGCGGTCCAGTCCTCGGTGGAAAAAGGCGGGACGGCGCGGGCCGGCGCTCTTGAAAACACTCGGCGTTCAATCTCGCGGTCGAGCTCGGGACCGGACTCCGGCGGGAGTGACGTGGGGCCCACCGGCGACCGCCCGAACGCGACGGCCTCCGGGATGAAAATTTCGGCGCGATGGCGGATGTGAAGCGACATGTGAAGCCTCCGGACAGCCGGACAGAGGGACAGAGGGACAGAGGGACAGAGGGACAGCCGAACAGCACTGAAACTCGCCGCCGGAAAAGCAACATCCGTACCACGCGTTAACCCTGTGCTTGCCGCTCCTGTGATGCTCCAGTCCGCAGGTCGTGATGAGGCCCGCTCCCGGCCAGGAGGCCGCGAGGACCGCGCCTTCCTTCCAGGGCACGCGGCAATCTCTTTCGTGGTGGACGACCAGCCTCGGGATCGGCGGCGATCAGGCGGAGGTCCTCCCACGTGACGCCCTAACTGGAGATCAGGCGTGATTTCATGGCGTTGAGCACCCGGGGCAGGATCTTCATGTAATGCGTGAACTTCGAGGCGTAGGTCTCGGGATCCAGGGACGGAGGAGCAGCGCTGCGGGGACGCAGGACGCGGCGCCTGAGCGCGAGAACGGCGGCCGCGGCGCCCATCGAATGGACGAGCACGGCCGAAGGGGGCCGCGGGCCCCGTGCGGCCGAATCCTGCCCCTTCGTATTCGGCCCCAGGTACACGAGCTGGCGCGAGGGACAATCTGGCGAGGGACAGGACCCGCTCTCTCCGCGTCTGATCGGGGAAGGTCGTGAGGCGGGGGTCTTCGCGCTGGATCGGCGCCCCCGGCGATCCCCACATCCCACCGGAACGGTCGTCAGGAATCGGTAGGGTTTGCCGGAGCCGCGTCAGGCGGCGGCGCAGTCCGGGTGCCCGCAGACGCACATCGGCTCCGGCGTCCCGGACATCTCCATCTCGGCGCATCGGTCGCTGCAGAATTTCTTGCTCCCGCGTTCTATGCGGGTTTCCTCGCAGCGGCAGCCCTGATGTTCACATTTCATGAGGATCCTCCCGCGGGACTTCTACAGCAACAAGAGTGCCGGTACAGCAACAAGAGTGCGGGGCGCCGGCATTTCCTCAGAGCCCCGCCGCGCGGCAGAGGTCGAGGTAGTTCGGCGGCGGCTCCCCCGTCCACGGAGACCGGCCCGTTCGGGAGGCGTCGTCCATCCGGCGGAGTACAGCCCTCAGCGACCGCCGCCCGCGGGGAAGCAGAAGGATCGTGGCCAGCATCAGGATCAGGCCCGCGCCGGCGCCGAGTCCCTGAGCGAATCGGGAAGCCTCTCTCATCGCTCCTCCGCCTCGTTGCACGCTATTCAGACAGAAACGAGTTGCTCTCATCTCAGCCGACGAGAACGAACAGCGTAGCGAACAGAAGCGCGGAGCCCAGGATCGCGAGCCTCTCGCCCCGAAGACTTCGCCGCCGGAGCCCGCGGCCGCGCGCCCTGAGAGGGGAAGGAAACATGACGGCGCTCATGGTTTATCGGTCCTCCTGTTGAGTCCGTCGGCGTGTTTGCCCGGCGGCGCGGCCAGTTGCAAGTCGCGTACCTGCGAGGACACGGAGAGTGAAGAGAGGTGGCCCGCTCACCGCGACCTTCTATGCGGGCCCCTTACCCGCCCCTCTCCCCGAGCGCGGGAAGAGGGAGAGGACCTGCGTTCTGTCGAAATGGTGAATACGCTCGCATCGGGAGGAGTCTCCCGACCAGAGGGAGGGAGGAGCCTCTCGATGCGGGAGCCGCAGCG
>JBDTRB010000118.1:0-10054 GCA_039931865.1 Acidobacteriota bacterium
TCGACGCCCGTGGCGACGCCCCGCTCGATGCCGAAGAGCTCGGCTTCGAGCAGCGTCTCGGGCAGTGCCGCGCAGTTGATCGCAATGAAGGGCTTTTCGGCGCGCTCGCTGCGAGAGTGGATCATTCGCGCAACCAGTTCCTTGCCCGTGCCGCTCTCTCCTGTGATCAGGACCGAGGTCCGCGACGACGCGACCCGCCCGACGAGATCGAGAACCCGCCGCGCCGCCGGGGAGTCGCCGATGAAAACGCGCCCTGCGGCCGCTCTGCCAGTCGACTCGAGGAGACGCCGGTTTTCTTCCTCGAGCCGCTCCCTCTCGCGGGTGAGCCGCTGCAGGTGCCGCCGGTTCTCGATCGCCATACCGCAGAGCCCGGCGAGCGACGACAGGAAGCGCGCGTCTTCCTCTTCGAACGAGGCCGGTCCTCGGCCCCGCGTCTCCTTGTCCGCGAGGACCAGGACGCCGACCGTGCGGCCGCCCGCCCGGATCGCCGCGCCCATCGCCGTCGAGACCGGTGTCCGCAGAAGGCGAGTCTCACCGGAGAGCACGGGAGAATCCGATCGCGCGACCTCGTTTAAGAACGTGTCCTCCGCGACGACCCGGTCCGGCAGGCGGCGCGGAAACCCGACTCGCGCTTCGGCCCTGCGTTCGCCGCCTTCGCCAAAGGTCGCGAGGTATCCGCGTGCCGCGTCCAGAACTCCCACTGCGCGGCCCAACACGTCCTCGACGAGGGAGTTCTCGTCGGGCAGGGCGCCCAGCGAAAGGCCAGCGTCGTAAAGGGTCTCGAGAAGAAGAAGCTTGTGTGAGGTCTCGAACTCCCGGGGCGGGCGCTCGACCTCGTGCAACGCGGCTCCGGCGGTCTCTTCCGCGTCCGAGCCCGTTCGAGGTCCTGCCTGCATGTGCATGCCCACCTCCGCGCCGCGCCCCGAGCCCTGCCTGTCCAACCTCTTTAGGAGAAAAATGCGGGCGGCGCGTACGCCGCCCGGTAAGGAGGCACTGACAGGAGGCAAATTACGGGCGTCCTCGACAGCGGGCAACGGGATTGGGACGAAATGGCACCGGAGGCGGACGAGACGACCCGGACGGCTGACGAGTCCGGGAAAGAAAGGGAAAGCCGGACGCGGCTTCCCGTCTCGCCAGCCCCGGCCGCGCGGACGAACGCGCGGCGACGCCCCGCCCACGACCGGGTCGTCAAGGTTGCCGTGCCGCCGGAGGAGATCCCCGCGGTGGTCTGCGGTCCCCCGTCGCCGTTCTGCTCGTTCTCCTGGAGCTCCGTCTGCGCGAACTTGATCCCCGTTTCGGTCTTCCGTTCGTCGATCAACGGCGTGGTGCTGGTGACGGTCACCCTTCCGAGACACCGGACACCATCGTGACGCCGGCAATCGTGTTGTTCCCGAGTGTGACCAGGACGATTACCCGCGCGACCGAAGCGACCCCTTCGCCGTGGCGACGATCGCGTTTACGGACCCTTCTTCAGCCTCTCCAGGGCGGCGCGCACTTCCGCGATGTCGGCTCGATACCGCGCGGGGGGCGCGGTATTCACGAACTTCTGCAGCGCCTCGATCGCCTGCTGGCGCCGTCCGAGACGGGTCGCGACGAGACCGATGTTGTAGAGCGCGTCGAATTGAGAGGGGTCGTAGGACACGGCGCGGGACCACGCCTCGAGCGCCTTTTCGGGACCGCCGAGCTCCATCCAGGCGACTCCGAGGGCATTCCAGGCCCGCGGATTCCTTTCGCTGACCGCGAGGGCTTTCAACAGGCTTTCGCGGGCTTCAGACGCCCTTTGAAGCTTCAAAAGCGAGATGCCGGAGTTCTGGTAGGCGAGCGCATTCCCCGGGTCGATCTCGAGCACGCGTGAAAAGATCCTCAAGCCTGCGGCAGGGTCGCCCGAATCGGTCAGCGCGATCCCGAGCGCGTTCAGCGTCTCGCCGTCATCGCTGTCGGCGTACGGTGTCAGGACGCGCACCGCATCCTTCGGCCGCCCGAGTTCCGACAGCAGGAGGGCGCGCCGCCGGTCCGTCGCCTCTCCGCCGGCGCCTGTGGCAGCGGCGGTGTCGAGGCATTTCAATGCCCCCGGAAGATCGCCGCGCTCCTGCAGGAGAAAGGCGAGCTGCTGGTAGCCCATCCTCATGGTCGGGTTCGTCGTCACGATCTGGCGGGCGATACGGATCGATTCGTCGAGATGGCCGCCCTGGAAGGCGTCAACGACCTCATGGAGCTGCCGGTCGACACCGATGCGATTCTTGGGATCGTCTTCTGCCCCGTAGCGGGTCTTCGCATCGCCGCTCCCGGTGAGGTATCCGAGGCTGCGCAGGCGCACCGCCTCTTCCGCCCCGACCGCGCTGCGTTCCGAAGAGCCGGTCGGGATGCGCTCGAATTCGCGCCGCAGCTTCCTCAAAGCGTCAGGCGCCTGCGCGACGAGGTTCTTCTTCTCTGCCGGGTCGGCCGAGAGATCGTAGAGCTCCGGAATCGGGAGGTCGATGTACTTGTGGCCGGATCCGACGAGACCTCGCAGCGGCGCCCACCCCCGGTTCAGAGTGGCGGACAGGGATTCGAAGTAGGACGTCTCATCCGGGTTGTTGCGCGCGGAGAGCAGGGACCTGCCTGGAAGTCCCGTATCCGCCGGTGCCCCGACCGCGTCCAGCACCGTCGGCAGAACGTCGATGTGTCGGGCGAGGCCGGCATCGCGGCCGGCGTCCGCCAGCGGCGGGCACCAGAGAAACAGCGGCACGTGGAGCGTCGCTTCATAGGCGAAGAGGCCGTGGGTCAGCTCACCATGGTCGCCCCGTGCTTCGCCGTGGTCTCCGGTGACGACGACCAGCGGCGGGGGGTCAGCGCGGACGACTTCGTCCAGAAGCGGCGCCAGAGCGGCGTCAGCGAACGCGACCTCCCCGAGATAAAGATCGTCCGCGAAGCGGGCCCGTTCGGCGGGGGGCGGGTCGTAGGGAGCGTGAGGGTCGTACAGGTGGACCCAGAGAAGGCGCGGGCGGCCCTTCGCCCCGCGGTACCACGCAAGAGCGGCCGCGACGACAGCGTCCGCGGGGCTCTCCTGGATGCGGAAGTCCTGTGGCTGATCGACCTGCCGGTAGAGCTGGTCGTAGACGTCGAATCCGCGCCCGAGTCCGTACCGTGCGTCGAGTGGAAACGCCGCGACGAAGGCCCCGGTCGCGTATCCCCTCTGCTTCAGCCGGGTCGCCGCGGTCTCGAATTTTGTGTTCAGCCGGAACCCGGAGTTCTCCCGAACGCCGTGCTGGTACGGATACAGACCCGTCAGGATGTTGGTGTGCGAGGGAAGCGTCAGCACGTTCTGCCCGTGAGCCGCGGAGAAGACCCTCCCTTCGCGGGCGAGGGCATCCAGGTGTGGCGTCGTGCCGCGGGTGTTGCCGTCGAATCCGACGGCATCCGCGCGCAACGTGTCGATTGTGATCAGAACGACGTCGCGGGGAACGCGTGCGCGGAGTTTTCCACCGCAATGAGGCGCGCAGAGGAGCACCGCCAGCAGGGCCGCGCGCAAGCGAATCCATTCGAACTTCACGCGAGCGACAAAAGGAAACGCCCGCCGGGAATTCCCGGCGGGCGCTCGAGAAGGCTCAGAACGAGAGCCGGCCGCCGATCTGGAAGATACGGGGGCTCTGGACCGCGAGCGGCGTATTGAACAGGCTGTACTGCACAAAGCGGTTGGTCCTCTCGTCGACATCCCCGACGCGATTCTCCCGGGAGGTGATCGCGTTGCCGTTCAGCGTGTTGTAACAGGCGAGAGACACGGTTATGTTTGCCGGTCCGATCGTGACCACCTTTTCCAGCCTCAGGTCGAGCTGGTAGACGTTGTCGAGCCGTACGTCGCCGACCTGACCGATCTGAACGTTGAACCGGGTGGCGGGAGTGAAGTCGTTGCTGCCGACTCTCGTCCGGACGCGGAAGTAGTACGCGTTCGAGTAGCCCTGCCGGCCGAAATAGTTGGCGCCGAGATTCACTCCGAAGGGGAGCTGATAGAGCCCGCTCACGTTGAACTGCCACTTGGCGTCATAGAACGGATTGCTCGAGTCGCTCGGCACCGCGAGACCGCCGTTGTCATTGGTTCCGCCGAGCAGGTTGTTCGGATTGAAAATCGACTGCTGGCTGAGGTACTGGCGCCAGTCGTTGTAACCGAACGTGCCGCGAACCATCCAGCGGTCCGAAAGGCGCTTCACGACCTGGACCTCGACGCCGTGGTATCGCTGGAAGGCGTCGGGCTGGTTCGCATACAGATTCCCCGTCGGCACGTGCCCGAGAGCCAGCTTGTAGTACGGCTCGGAAAAATTCAGCACGCTGCCGTTGGCGGCGGTCGCCGTCCCCGTGATCTGCGCTCCGAAAATGTAGTCGCTGGCGGAGGCCCCCAGGTATGGGCTGCGCTCCAGGTTCGTGATGTAACGATAGGTGTAGGCGGCGCTGACCGCGAAGCCGGGGAAGAGCTCGTGGTCCATTCCGAAGATCAGCTCGTCGGTCGTGGGCGCCTTGTAATTGGCGGCGATCCGGCTCGGTGGGACCGGCGCGTTTCGGGGGTCGAAGCGATTGTAAAGACCTTGAAAGTCGGTCAGATCGACTTCGCTGCGTTGGACGATGTTGTCGCGGTTGGCGTCGTTCCAGCCGTAGTAGAGCCCGCCGATCCGTGGAAACGCGTTCGTCTGGTAGATCGTGTTGCGCAACTGGTCGACGAATCGCGCGTACGAGGCCCGCACCAGTGTCTTGCGCTGCGGCCCGATCGCGTAGGTGACCCCGACCCGGGGCTCGAAGTTCCGGTAGGTGATCGGGTAGCCCTTGTCCCCGGCGTACGTCACGGCCGGCAGAACGTCCGGAAAAGTGGGGTTCGCCCCGACCGCCGAAGGAAGGTTGGCTCCCTGCTGGTAGTCGTAACGCAGACCGGCGTTGACCGTCAGCCGGTCCATCGTCAGCGTGTCGCCGACGAACGCGTCGTAGTAGTTCATCTTGAATTTCGTGTCAGCCGGGCGCGTGATCGCGGCGACGCCGGAAGAAGCCGAACCGAACACCTGGTCTCCGGGCCAGGCCGAATAGGACTCGGAGATCGTGTGGCGATAGCCGAACCCGAACTTCAGCTCATGGCCGATCTTGCCCGTGTTGAAGAACTTCGATCCCTGGGTGTTGATCTGATGCTGCGGACGCTTGATGTAGGTGTAGCGGTAGCTGTTGTGCGGGATCGCGTTCTCGTCGAAGAACACCTGCTTGTCCAGGCCGCCCAGCGGCAGGAGCGAATACGGCTCGTCGATGTAGGCAAAGAATGCCGAAGCGATCAGACTCGGCGAGAAGACGTGAGAATCATCGAGCTTGACGAGCGTCGTGGGGCCGCGCTGATTGAACGTCGTCTCCTGCGGGCGCTGGGGCCCGGCAGACCGGCCGTTGACGAGCTTCTCGTTGCGGTTGTACAGAATCGTGATCGCGTCGGCGGGCGTCGCCTGGAGATTCAGCTTGCCGTTCCAGGTTTCGAGCGTGCTGTCGTTGTGGAGCGGGTTGCCGGCGACGTCGCTCTGCCCGAGGACGTTCAAATTGACGTCCTGGCGCGACGCGGCGGCCCAGAGCCACGCCCTGTCGCGGATGATGGGTCCGCCGGCTTCGAGCCCTTCCTCCCGGATGAACCGCGTGCGGTTGCTGTTGAAGCTCGTGCTCAGCCCGGTGCCGAGCGCGGTCACTTCTCCCGGCGTGTTGTTCGACTGCCACTGGTTCGGCGCATAAAGAAACCGCGCGGACCCCTTCAGGTCGTTGGTGCCGCGCTTCGTGACCATGTTGATCGCGACGCCGGCCGTGTTCAGCGTCAGGTCCGAGCCGCCGGTCGCGATCTGGAGCTCCTGGAAGGAATCGAAGTCAAAATAAGTCGATGAAAATCCGTTCGCCCCGTTGTCGGTGATGTTCACCCCGTCGTAGATGTAGGTGCTCTGATAGGAGCCCTTTCCGACGAAGTCGGCCTGTGACGCGCTCTGGTTGCCGGCGACGTTGATGCGGTCGACGAGAACGCCGGGGACCTGCTGCATCATCACCCAGACGTCCCGTGCGGTCGGAATCTGCTGGAGCTCGGCGTTCGAGAACGACGAACCCGTTTCCGTCTTCCGCGTGTCGATCAGCGGCGTTTCGCTCGTAACGGTCACGGCTTCCTGCACGGTCGAAAGGCGGAGCTCCACTCGGAACTCCGTGTTCCGCCCGAGGGTGACGACGACGTTCTCCTGGGTGACCTTCGTGAATCCGGGCAGCGTCACGAGCACGGAGTACCGTCCGGGAGCGACGTTCAGGAATCGGAAATTGCCCTGGTTGTCCGAGGTCGTCACCTGGGGCGCGTTCGATCCGCTCAACGTGGCGGTGGCGCCCGGCAGCCCGCTGCCCTGTTCGTCGACCACGCGGCCGTACACATTGCCGTCACCGGACCCCGACTGGGCCATCAGCCCCGCGCTCAGAATGATCAACAGAACGAGCGCAACCACGGGTCGACACATTCGCGGCTCGAGCATGCGGCCTCCTTTTCTCGGGTCAGACTTCGCGCCGATTATGGCGCAGCGAGCGATCGAGTCGCAGTATTTCGCTCGAAGAACTTCGTTCCGAATCCGGATAGAATTTCATTTTTCCCGGGGCGATTGACACCCGAAGCGGTGGAAGGCAACTCTTGCAACCCATGAAGCTCCCTTCCGTCCGCCGCTACTCCGCGATCCTTCCGGGCATCGTGCTCGCTGCCGTCACGTTCTGGTCGGGCTGCGGTGCCCCTCCGTCGAACACTCCGGCCCGGGCCGCCGACCTGCGTGCGCCGACGGTCCGAGGTCACCTCCTGATCGTCGGTGGAGGACCGCTGCCTCCCGAGGTTCTCTCCCGGTTCGTGGAGCTCGCGGGCGGGCCGGGCCGCGCGCGCATCGTCGTTTTTCCGATGTCGAGCTCCGATCCGGATGCGGGAATCGAGCTCACGGCGGATTTTCGAAAGATGGGAGCCGCCGCGGAGCGCATCGTGCTCGACCACGCTCAGGCCGACACGGCGGCGGCGGCCGCGCGCATGGACGGGGTCACGGGCGTCTGGTTCGGCGGCGGCGACCAGGTGCTGCTGACCAAGGCGCTCGGCGGGACCCGGACGGAGGCGGCGATCCATGCGAGGTATCGAGACGGCGCCGTTATCGGCGGGACCTCCGCGGGCGCGGCGGTCATGTCGACCCCCATGCTGACCGGGGACGAGCGGCATCCCGGCGGAGCGCGGCCGCCCGCGAAGGACAGCACCGACGCCTTCATGACGATCGCGCGCGACAACGTGGTGACAGTGCCGGGCTTCGCGCTCATCCGCGGCGCCGTCGTGGACCAGCACTTCGTCCGGAGGCGCCGGCACAATCGGCTGATCAGCGTCGTGCTCGAGCATCCGGACTTAGTCGGCGTCGGAATCGACGAATCGACGGCGCTCGAGATCGAGCCGGGCGGCGGCTGGCGCGTTCTCGGGCTCTCCGTCGCCGTCGTCTACGACGCGCGGCGCGCAGTCATCACCCCGGCCGCAGCTCCCACTCTGGGCGTGAGCGACATCCGCCTTTCGGTTCTTCCCGCGGGAAGCCGCTACGACCTGAAGACGGGGAAAGTGGTGCTGCCCGGAATGCGCTGACGGGTCAGCGGGAACCGGCGGAGGAGGAGTTCTGGCTGGCGCGGCCGGCATACTTCTCGACCTCGCCGATCAGCTCTCCCAGGGGGAAGGGCTTCCGCAGCAGCGTCTGGATGCCCAGGGAAACGCCGAAAAGGTCGGCTTTGACGTGCGCGCTGATGACGACGACCGGGATGTCCGAGATGTCCGGGTCCCTGGCCTGAGCCTCGAGAAATTCGCCCCCGCTCATGACCGGCATCATCCAGTCGAGGAGGATCAGCGCGGGCTTGGGCTCCCCGCTCTTCAAGTACTCGAGGGCCTGGCGGCCGTCGCCGCATCCGGTCGCGGAAAACCCCGAGTCCGAGAGCGCGGTGCAGAGAGCCTCGCGCAGATCGCGGTCATCGTCGACGACGAGAACGGTGCTCATGGCTTTTTCAAATCGCCTTCAGTTTACTCTCAAGGCCCGCCGACCTAAAGTGTCGCCATGATTGAAGGCTGGCGTACAACCGCGATCGTCTCGCGCGTCGTCACCGTCTCGATCGCGCTCCTGCTGCTCGCGCCGGCATCGCTTCGTTCGGACGACTGGCCCCAGTGGGGACGGGATTCGCGGCACGGCGCCGCGGCGCCGGTCGCCGCGCAACCTCTCGGCGGAATCCTCGCGGACTTCGTCTACGACCCGTTCGTCCCGGCATCCACGGCCGAGGCGGGAGGAGACCTGCTCGCGCACTATCCCGTCCCTCTGCTCGACGGGCCCGACGTGTACATGGAGTCGAAGACGGGCACATACGTGTCCTGCTCCCCTCCCGGATCGCGTCAGCCTGCCCCGTGCGGGGTCGCGGCCTGGGACCGGCAGATCTGGAACGTGCAGAAGCTGCGCTGGACCGGCACGAGCCTCGTTCCCGTCTGGAGATTCGAGTCGGACTGGAAACCGGAGCCCGACGCCGGCAACGGCCCGAGCGGGCTTTTCGGATGGGAGCCCGTCTTCCATCCGGTGCTCGCGAGCGGATCCCTCTACGTGCCCGGCCGCGGCGGATCCGTCTTCCGCGTCTCGAAGGAAACGGGAGAGGGCGTGCGGATCTCCCCATTCGGCGCGCTCGACGATTCCGTCTTCGTCGCCGGCGGGCTCGCCGCGGACGATGCGGGCAACGTCTACTACAACGCCATCCAGCTCGACGTCTCGAATCCCTGGGGCAGCGACGCACGGGGCGCCTGGCTGGTGCAGGTCCGGGCGAACGGAACGACCCGGACCGCGACGTTCGCCTCTCTCCTGCCCGGCGCGCCCGGACTTTGCGAAGGCACGTTCGGCGGCCCCCTGCCGCTGCCGCCGAGCCCCGATGCGGTGCCGCCGTCGGTCCCCTGCGGGTCGCAGCGCCCCGGCCTCAACGTGATCCCCGCCATCGGGCTCGACGGCACCGTGTACACCGTCAGCCGCGGACACTTCGCGAACAGGGAGGGATACCTGATTGCGGCGGATCCGCTCTTGAATCTCCGCTGGTCGGCTTCGCTGCGAGGCCACCTGATGGACGGCTGCGGGGTGCTTCTCCCGCCAGACGGAACTCCGGGAGGCTGCCGGTCGGGCTCGACCCGCGGCGTCGATCCCCACACGAACCGGCCGCCCGCCGGAGAGGTCCTCGATCTCTCGACGGCGTCACCCGTCACGCTGCCTGACGGCGGCGTGCTCTACGGCGCCCACACGAGCTACAACTTTTCGCGCGGGCATCTCTTCCGCTTCGACGGACAGGGACAGTTTCTCGCCGCCTACGATTTCGGGTGGGACATCACTCCCGCGATCCGGGTGCATGACGGCACCTACTCGATCGTGATCAAGGACAATCACTACGAAACCGGGTCCTACTGCGGCAACACCATCTTCTGCCCGCCCGAGGCCGGACGCTACGACATCACGTCTCTGACCCCGGGCTTGACGCCGGAGTGGACATATCGCAACACGAACACGTCGAGTTGCGCGCGGCAGGCGGACGGCTCTATCACGTGCTTGTCGGATCACCCGGATGGATTCGAGTGGTGCGTCAACCAGCCGGCCCTCGACGCGAACGGCGTCGTGTACGCAAACAGCGAAGATGGATTCGTGTACGCGATCGGCCCCGACGGAGTGCTCCGCGGGAAAATCTTCTTAAACCTCGCGCTCGGCGCCGCCTACACGCCGCTCTCGATCTCCGCGGACGGCCTTCTCTACACACAGAACAACGGCCACCTCTTCGTAGTAGGCAGCCCCCTCCGCCCCCCTCCCATCCCGCCCAAACGCGGGCGCAATCCCCGTGTCGTCGGTCCAAAAATCGGATCGTCATTGCCCGCGGCGAAAGGTCTGCGCTGACAGTCTTGAGGAAGTGCTCCTTGAACAACCGAAGTGGTGGACAAGCTCGCCCCGAGAGACGTCTCCCGACCGAAGGGAGGGAGGAGGCTCTCGGGGCGGGAGCCGCAGCAAACGGAGGGGCGGCGCGTCAGCGC
>JBDTRB010000119.1:0-9941 GCA_039931865.1 Acidobacteriota bacterium
ACCCGGCCACGTACACCTCACCCGAGGTCGGATGAATCGCCATGAAGCCTCTCTCGGTGGCGCTTCCGCCGAGATAGGTGGCCTGCAACAGGGGATCGATGATCACGGGCAGGGTCGGATCGTAGCGACCCAACCGGAATCCGTAGGTACGGCCCCGAACGTCGTAAGCGACCTCGATGGCCCGGCGTACGCCACTTCGTTCCTGATACGCCACCGGAGCAGTGAAGGTCACGTCTCCAGGCCCTGTGGATGCGATGAGCGCCCCGGCATCGTCCGTGCCCAGCCGCCGTGCGCCGGCAACCCTCATCCGGATGCGGGACGATTTGGCTCCCGGCGCCACAGTGAAGACCTTCTCGACATTCCTGCCCTGCGCCCTCAACTTGACCGCGATACCCGGCCAGACCTCGCCCAGGGAAACGTCTTCGAGAGTTTCGAGTCCGCTCCGCCAGCGCGCCGGGTCATTGCCCACGAAGTAACTGACACGTGTGGACGCCGGCTCGCCTCCGCTCGGACGGGCTCTTCCGTTGACCGCGGTCTCTGTCAGCGACCAGCCGGGCGTCCTGCCGGGAGACCGCCTGCCCGAGGCCAAGGCTCTCTCCCCCGCCAGTGAGTACACGATCCGCCCGTCCCGCGTGACGAAGACAGTGCCCGCGAACGTCGGCGCGTAAAAGGCCACTGAAGAGTCGGTCTGTCCCGAATTGGCAACGAAGGGAATCCGCAAGCCGGAAAGCTTTTCTCGGTTTTTGTTCTCGCTCGGTGCCGGGGCGCCCCGCGATGGAGTGGGAACAATGAGCAAACCCAGCCCTGCCACTAAGCCGAGTCGAAGACACCGGTCCAAGCGACAGCTCTTCATCCCGCATCTCCGATTTCTCTTCCGGAGCCCGCCAGAAGTGTTCGACGACCGGACTAAGTGAGGCGTTGACCGCTTTGTACCACCTCTATCAAGAGAAAAGACGGCGAACGGTCCGCGAGAGAAGGACCGGGAGTAGACAAAAGCCGCGCTGGTATTGGCCTGCCCGCCCGGGTTCGAACCGGGGACCTACGGCTTAGAAGGCCGTTGCTCTATCCAACTGAGCTACGGGCAGTGATCCGGGATTATCCGTGATCGTGGTTCAGAATCTCTGCCTCCGGGCCCGCAAGGTTGGTGGACCGCGGAGTACCGCGGCCGTCTCGCTCCCGATGGTCGCTCGGCTCGCTCCCGATGGTCGCTCGGCTCGCTCTATCCATCTGAGCTACGGGCAGAACGGCTCAGATTATCCGTGAAGTGGTTCATGGCCCGTGCCGCTGGGCCCGCAAGGTTGGTGGACCGCTGAGTACCGCGGCCGTCTCGCTCCCGAAGGTCGCTCGGCTCGCCGGGAAGGCTCGCTGCTCGCACCGGTTCGCGCCCGCGAGGTCTCCATGATCCGAAAGCTTGCATCCGGCGGATACCGCCTCTATTCGCGGAAGAAGGATCCGAAAACCGGGAAGCGGAAGAACCTGGGGACCTTCAAGACCCGCGCGGCCGCGGAAAAGCACGAGCGCGCGGTCCAGTTCTTCAAGTGTCCCTGGCTCACGCGGGCAGTCGGAGCTCCGCTTTGAGGCCGCCCGCCGGGGAGCGTCCGAGCGAGATCGAGCCGCCGTAGAGCTCCGCCAGATCGCGCACGATCGCGAGACCCAGCCCCGAGCCCGGTGCCGCCTCGTCGACTCGCACCCCGCGCTGAAGAGCGCTCCGCCACATCGAGGGATCCAGCCCGGGCCCGTCGTCCTCGACGGTGATGACGACCGAGCTGCCGCCCGCCGCCGACGCGAGTCGGACCTCTGACCGGGCCCACTTGCACGCGTTGTCGAGAAGGTTGCCGAGCATCTCGTCGAGGTCCTCGATTTCGCCGCGAAACGAATGTTCGGGGGGCACCTCGACACGGATCGAGACGCCGCGCTCCGAGTGCAGCCGCAGGAGCGTTCTCGAGAGCCCCTCAGCGGACGTGATGACGAGCGACCGCGCCCCCGGCGTCGCGCCGGACGCGGCGGCGCGCGCGTGCGCCAGGTGGTAATCAATCTGGCGGCGCATCCTTTCGACCTGCCCGCCGATCGTGGCGGCGAGCTCGTCGTTCCCGGCGGACTTCGCGCGCTCGGCTTCCTGCGCGAGCACGGCGAGAGGCGTCTTCAGGCCGTGCGCCAGGTCTCCGGCCTTGGCGAGCGCGCGCTCGACCACGCCTTCCCGGTGGTCGAGCAGCGCGTTCAAGTCATTGACCAGCGGCTGGACCTCGGTCGGATACCGGCCGTCGAGCCGGCGTCCCTTTCCGTCGCGATACGCCGCGAGGCGACCTCGCAGCTCTTCGAAGGGCGAAAAACCCTTCCGGATCTGCGACACGCCGAAGGCAATGAAGATGATGGCGACGGCGGCCATGAGGACGAGGCCGGAGGGGTGAATCACGATGCGGTAGTTGTGAAAAAACGTGATGGTCAGAAGGTGTGTGATCGCCAGGAGCCCGAGGGCTCCCACCACCAGGCCGAGGATGAGCCGCAGGCGAAACGAGTTCAGGACGCTCATCGATCGGCGTCCGGCGGGACGGCGGCCATGCGGTAGCCGAGGCCACGAACGGTCTCGATCGAATCCGCACCGAGTTTGCGGCGCAGACGCGCGACGAACACTTCGACGGTGTTGGACTCGCGGTCGAAGCTCTGCGCGTAGATGTGCTCCGTCAATTCCCCTTGTGAGACGACCCGCCCGACGTGGTGCATCAGGTACGAGAGGACCCGGAATTCGTGGCTCGTCAGGCGGACGTGCGCTCCATCCAGCGTGACGCGCGAAAGCCGCGGGTCGAGCGCCAGACGGCCGCAGCGGATCTCGGGATGGACCTGCCCGCTCGCGCGTCGGATCAGCGCCCGCACCCTCGCCAGGACTTCTTCCATGCGAAACGGCTTCGCAACGTAATCGTCCGCGCCGCCGTCAATCCCCTGGACCTTCTCGTGCCAGCTGTCGCGCGCCGTCAGAACGAGGACGGGCATCGAGAGTCCGGCCTCCCGCCAGCGCCGCAACACGGTCATGCCGTCGATGCGCGGCAGTCCGAGATCGAGAATAACGGCGTCGTATTCCTCCGTCTGCCCGAGGAACTCGGCGCGCTGTCCGTCGGCCGCGCAGTCGACCGCATAACCGGCCTCGGTCAGAGCCCCGGCGAGCCGTTTGGACAGCAGCGGTTCATCTTCGACGACCAGAAGTCGCAGGCGATCCCTCCTCGTTCATTGTGCCGCAGGCACGCTGCGCCCTCGGACCTGAACTCCAGCTGAACGGCGGGTTCAGGGCGAGTTCAGCGGGAGCCCGGAAGAATGCCGGAATTCACTTCGCGCCCGGGCCGCGCGGGTCCTGAATGTTTTCGGAAGGGGAGCCATGATGATGACACCGGGTCTCCGCAAGCTTGGGCTCACCGCGCACATCGTTCTGTCGGTGGGCTGGCTCGGAGCGGTCGCCGCATATCTCGCTCTCGCCATCGCCGGCCTGACAGGCCTCGATGCTCAGAGGGTCCGCGCCGCCTACCTTTCCATGGAGCTCGTCGGAACATTCGTCCTCGTTCCGCTCAGCCTCGCGACGCTGCTGGCCGGGCTCGTTCAGTCGTTGCGCACTTCGTGGGGACTCTTTCGGCACTGGTGGGTTCTCGCAAAGCTCGTTCTGACAACGGGCGCGACTCTCGTCCTCATACGGCACATGAACGTGGTGAGCCGCATGTCGAGCCTCGCGGCGAAAACATCCTTGTCCGCCACGGATTTCCGGGCGCTGCGGGTCCAGCTCGTCGTCCACGCCGCGGGCGGCCTTCTGGTGTTGCTATCGGTCACCGCGCTTTCCGTCTACAAACCCTGGGGCCTGACACCGTACGGGCGCCGCAGACAACATCCGCGTCGTGAAGAGTCGGTCGCTGACACATTCCCCCGGCTCGGAGCCGCCGTGCGACCGGTTGCCCGGCTCGCTGGCGGGACACCGCGCTGGGTGTACGTGATCGGAATCCACGCTGTCGTCTTAGGTCTGCTGTTCGGGGTGATGCACCTGACCGGCGGCGGCCCGAGGATCCATTGAAGCCCGCGCGTGGCGTTGCTCTGAGAGACGGCGTTCAGGGCGCGTTCAGGCCGGCGCCCGTAGCCTGACCGCCATGATCAGACTTCAGAACCTGACGAAGACGTTCGAGACACCCGCGGGCCCCTTTTTTGCGCTCCGCGGCGTGGACCTCGAGGTGGAAGCCGGAGAGTTCGTCGCCGTGATTGGGAAATCCGGCAGCGGAAAGTCGACCCTGCTCCACATGATCGGAGGGATCGACTCCGCGACCTCCGGGATCGTCTCCGTCGCCGGGAAGGCGATTTCGCACGCGAGCGAACGGGAGCTCGCGATCTGGCGCGGCCGGACCGTCGGTTTCGTCTTTCAGTTCTTCCAGCTCCTGCCCACGCTGACCGTGGTCGAGAACGTCATGCTTCCCATGGATTTCTGTCGGACATATCCCGCCCGCGAGCGGCGCCGTCGAGCGATGGAGCGGCTCGACCGGGTCGAGATCGCCGACCAGGCCGACAAGCTGCCCTCGGCCCTCTCGGGAGGCCAGCAGCAGCGCGTCGCGATCGCGCGCGCGCTTGCGAACGATCCCGCCGTGATCCTGGCGGACGAGCCCACCGGCAACCTCGACTCGGTCACGGCGGCGTTGGTGCTCGACCTCTTCCGCGCGATGGCGACGGCAGGGAAAACCGTGGTGATCGCCACCCACGACCACGATATCGGGCGGGTGATCGATCGCGCGGTCGAGCTCGCCGACGGCCGGCGGGTGGATGTCATCGGCACGCCCATTACGGCGGCTCGGCCGGCGGCGGGGAGCGCGGGATGACCGCGCCCTGGAAAAAGGCGGTCGCGGACTTCTGGCACGAGCGCACCCGGACCGTGCTCGTGGTCCTGGCGATGGCCCTCGGCATCTCCGCGTTCACGACCGTTCTCGCGACCCGGGCGATCCTGACCCGGGAGCTCGATCGAGGCTATCTCGCGACCAATCCCGCCTCGGCGACCCTGCGTCTCGATGCGGTCGACGACGACCTTGTGCGCGCCGTCCTGTCGGGGCACGGGGTCAGCGAGGCCGAGGCGCGTCGTGTGGTCTCCGGCCGGCTCCGCACGCCGTCGGGGGAGTGGCGCGGGTTGCGGCTCTTCGTCGTGAAGGATTACGCCAGCATCCGCGTCAGTCGCCTCACGCGGGAGAAGGGGGCCTGGCCCCCCGGCAAGGGCGAGATGCTGATCGAACGCGACGCTTTCCAGGTCGCGAGGGCGAAGATCGGCGACCGCGTCACGATCCGAACGGCCCGCGGACCGGAGACCGAGCTCCGTGTCACCGGCTCCGTGCACGACGTCGGACAGGCGCAGGCGCGAATGGAAAACCTCGTCTACGGCTACATCACGCTCGACAGTCTCGCGGAGCTCGGCGAGGAGCCGTTTCTCGACCAGCTCCAGATCTCTGTCGCGAAAGACAGGTTCGACGAGGCTCACGTCCGCGCGGTCGCGGCCGACGTCGTGAAGCTCGCCGCGGGCGCCGGCCACGCCGTCAAGCGCGTCGACGTCCCGACGCCGGGGAAACACCCGCACTCGGACATCATGGGCGTCCTGCTTCTCGCGATGGCGGCCTTCGGCCTCGGAGTGCTCGCCCTGAGCGGGATCCTGGTGATCAACCTGATGACCGCTCTCATGGGCGCGCAGATCCGGCAGATCGGCGTCATGAAGACGGTGGGCGGAACGCGCGCGCAGATCGCCCGGATCTATTTCAGCCAGGCGCTCTTTCTGGGTCTCGGCGCTCTGGTTCTCGCCGTCCCCGCGGGGATCGCCGGCAGCCGGATGTTCTGCCGCTCTCAATCTCTGCTGTTGAATTTCGACATCGAGAGCTTCGCGATTCCGTTCTGGGTTTTTCTCCTGGCCGCCGCGGTAGGAATACTCCTGCCCCTCTCGGCCGCGGCGTGGCCCGTGTGGAAGGGCAGCGGCGTCTCGATCCGTGAGGCGCTCTCGGACTTCGGAGTCTCGAGCCGGAATTTCGGAGAGACGCGCTTCGACCGCATGATCTCCGGCGCGGGCGGACTGACGCGGCCGCTGCTTCTGGCGATCCGCAACAGTTTTCGCCGGCGCGCGCGATTGCTGCTCACGGTCCTGACTCTCGGGGCGGGAGGGCTGTTTTTCATGTCCGCGTTGAACGTCCGCGCGTCGATGATCCATACGCTCGACCGGCTTTTCGCTGCCCGGCATTTCGACCTGTCCGTGACGCTCGGCGCGCTCGCGCCATTCGAGAAGGTGCAGCGCGCGGTCTCGAAGACGGTAGGAATCCGGCAGGTGGAGGGATGGATCGTGACCGAAGGGACTCTGCCGGAAGTGAAGGGTCGTGCACAGCGGGCGGCGAGCGAACCGTCGACTTCGAGCGGCGGCCACGGCGCCGGCGGCCACGGCCCCGGACTCGCGGGAGATCGTTTCGCGGTGCTCGCGCTCCCGGCCCCGACTCCGCTGCTTCAGTTCGACGTCCTCGAGGGAAGAGCGCTTCGCGCGGACGACACGAACGCGGTTCTGATCAACACGGCGCTCGCGGCGAAGGGCGGGACGGCGGTAGGGAAAGAAGTGTCCCTGCAGCTCGGCCACCGGCCGATGCCATGGCGGGTGGTCGGCGTCGTGCGCGAGCCTTTTTCACCGCCCGTCGCCTACGTGCGGCGGGGGTACCTCGAAGAGCTCGGCGGTTTCTCGGGGATGACCAACAGCCTCCGGCTCGCGCTCGACAGGACGGATCCGACGTCGATCGCGCGCGTGAAGGCGAGCCTCGAGCAGAACCTGGACCGGGAAGGCGTTCGTTCTGTCGGCAGCCTGAGCAACGCCGATGGCCGCTTCGGCTTCGACCAGCACATGGTGATGATCTACGTCGCGCTGATCGTGATGTCCGCGGCGATCGGCGCCGTCGGAGCTCTCGGCCTTATGACGACCATGAGCCTGAACGTGCTCGAAAGGCGCCGGGAAATGGGCGTTCTTCGGGCGATCGGCGCGACACCCGCCGCGGTCTGGATGCTCGTCGTGGGAGAGGGGTGCGCGGTCGGCCTCATCAGCTGGGCGGCTTCGACCTTTCTGGCCTGGCCCGTCAGTCGCGGGATCGGAAATCTGCTGGTCGCCTTCGCGTTTAAGAGTCGACTCGATTTTTCCTTTGCGCCGCTCGGTCCCGCCGTGTGGCTCGCGGTCTCTCTGCTTCTCGGGGCCGTCGCGAGCTTCTTGCCCGCCTGGCAGGGGTCACGCGCGTCCGTCCGTGAATCGCTCGAATACGAATAAGAGAGGAGCCTTTTTCCATGCCCAGAAGATCTCGCTGGTTGTACGTCGCCGCCGCAGTCGTGATCGCCGGGGTGGTCCTCCGGGTCGGCGGCGACTGGCTCTGGCACCTCTTCCTGCGGATGCACGGGATGGAAGGAGGACATCGTTGACGGCGCCCGGCTGGCGCGCCCTCGGGAGGCAGATGGGGTTTCTCTTCGGCGGGCGAGCGCTTTCGGGCCGCCCCTGGACGTCTGCGCCCGCTCGCTCGCCGCAGGCTTCTTCCGGGGGTTTCGAGCCGCTCGCGTGCGCGCCCGCGTAAAATCCATGGAGTGCTCAAGATCAAGTCGATCCAGGACGACGGTGCGCTGCGCCTTTTCGAGATTCAGGCGGACGGGTCTCCCGCGGATCGAGCGGCGCTCCATAGCGTGGCGCGGATCGCGGGCCGTCTCGTCGAAGAGAACGAGCTCCCCGGCGTGTTCCAGGTGCTCGCCGCGGGAGTGCTGGCGCTCGATCTGCCGTCGGACCGCCGATCGTTCTTTCACGACGGGATCGTCTTCGCGGCGCTCGACGCGGTGAACGATCCGGTCAAGAGCCCGACGTTGAACCGGCTCGAGCTCGAAATCCCGCCGGACTCCTGAGCCGGAACGCCTAAGCGCCTTTCGGCGGAGGGCTCTTCCGGCGAAGCTCCTCGCCGGAGACCTGGTGCATCTCCCCGACGTCCGGCCGGTGCCCCGTCAGTATCCCCTTCGCGACTTCGAAGAGCACGACCGGCTGCGGCTTGTCGACCGTCATGTAACGGGCGGAGGTCGCGCGGACACCGATCAGCACGATGCGCGGATCGTCCGGAGTTCCCGCTCGGGGATCGTTCGAGGCGGCGCCGTCAAACCATGCTTTCCAGTCCGGCTTGTAGAGCTGCCGGATCCGCTCGCGATCCGCGGTCACCTCCGCGGTGCCGGCGATCGAGACCCATTCCCGGGTGCGATCCTTGTAGTACGTCAGGTTGACCTGCGGCTCGCGGCGAATCTCCTCCACCTTGTCCGAGCCGGCTTCCGCCGCGAACCAGAAGTCCGCGCCCGGAGCGCGGTCCTGGTTGGCCATCGGGCGGGACACGAGGCTTCCGTCGGCGCGCCGCGTGACGAGCATCGCGGTTTCAATCTCGGAAACGAGCGCGTACAGGCGTTCTACGGTGTCCGGATTCTTGTCCGTCATGGGGTTCTCCGTATCAGGTTGAGTTCTAAATAGTTGAGGATTTGGCGTTGAGGGTCGGGATCGCTCACTCGTAACACCACTAGGAGCAATAGCCGCACCATCTTTCGTCTTTTCCCTGGTCCCTGGCCCTCCTGCCGGGCCGCCTTACTTCTTGCGAATGAGAAACATTCCGTCGCGGACCGACAGCAGCACTTTCTCGACCCGGGGGTCGGATGCCACCCGGTCGTTGAATGCCACGATCGCCCGGTCGCTCGGTTCCCTGGGGTCGAGCACCTTTCCGCTCCACAGGACGTTGTCCGCCACGATCAGGCCGCCGGACGGGACGAGCGGGATTACGGCGTCGTAGTAGCGGGAGTAGTTCTCCTTGTCCGCGTCGATAAAGACGAAGTCGATGGGCGCCTGCAACGTGGAAATGGTCTCGAGCGCCGGTCCCATGCGGACTTCGATCTTCGAACCGTGCGGGCTCCGGGCGAAGTACCGGCGCGCGATCGCCTCCGCCTTCGGATCCACATCGCACGTGATGAGCGATCCCCCGTCCGGGAGACCCGCCGCGATCATGAGCCCGGAGTAACCGGTGAACATCCCGATCTCGAGCGCGCGGCGGGACCGGGAGATCGCGACCAGCGTTTTCAGGAGCGTCCCTTCGACCCGGCCGACCTGCATGCCGGGGGAAGACATGGACCGATACGTCTCCTCCTTGAGCTCGTCGAAAATCGGGTCGAGCTGTTCGGTGTGCGCTTCCGCATACTGCTCGATCGCCTCGGAGATCAGTTTTTCCATCGCCGGATTATCCTTGAGAAGGGAGCGACTGGCGCTTTCTCGCTTTCTCGCTTTATCAGCGCCTGCGCCTTTCCGCGCCCTCCAGGAGCCGGCGGCCGTCGACGATGGCGCGGTGGTGAATGCCCCGGCCGATCTCTCCGGCGTCGTCCGTCGCGACCACGTCGAAGACGTAGAACTTCCCTTCACGGCCAGAAAGAGTCGCGCGCGCCGTGACTCGGGCGCCGGGCGGCGTCGCGGCCGTGTGGGTGACGTTCACGAGCACGCCGACGGACTCCTCCCCGGGCGCGAGCGCCGGAGTCAGGATCCGCGAGGCCGCGAGCTCCATCAGGGCGATCATCCGCGCGGTCGAAAAGACTTCCGGGAACGTCTCGCGGCCCGCCTCGGCGAGGACGCTGGCGAGGTCGTCCCGTGTGACGACCCGGCTCGCCTCGCCACCGGCTCCGACCGCGATCTCTCTTGCGTCTTCCATCCGCCTTCCCCTCCAGTGACTAGTGACTCCCGCCGTCGATTACGAAGTGAACCGGCTGGCGACGAGAAGCGCCGTTCCGAGGAATCCCAGGTAAACGGCGAACGGCCTCAGGGTGTGCGTCCGGAGATAACGAAGGAGGAATTCGACGGCGATGTACCCGACGATGGCCGACGCCAGGAAGCCGGCCACGAGAGGCGCCGCGCCGATCGCGGGCCCGTG
>JBDTRB010000120.1:0-9569 GCA_039931865.1 Acidobacteriota bacterium
TGACCGCGATCTCCGAAACGATCAGGTACTTCGCCCGCTCGTACATCTTCTTCTCGCGGAACGAGAGAGTCTTGCGCGAGCTGATGAAATTGAGCGTTTTCAGAACATCCGCGATGTCGTGCAGTTTCCCGCTCTTCATCTTGTCGAGGTTCTGTTTGTAACGGCCCTTCCAGTCGCCCGACGCCGAGAACCGGCTGTCCGCCAGCCGCTTCATCAAGCCCGTGATGTCCTTCCGCTGGGTCAGCCTCCGCAGTCCGATGAGGTCCGTGTTGCCGATCGGCACCATCACCTTGGAGTTGTTCGACAGAAGACGGAGGTGATAGAAGCTTCGAGGCGGAACGGGCCCCGTTGCGAAGCCTTCGCCGATCTTTTCCACCACGGACACGCCGTGATTGGGGTAAACCACCTTCTCTCCTACTCTGAAGCTCACAGAGTTCCTCCTGTTCAATAAAACCAGAAGCTTGCCGAACCGCCGATTATAGGGCCAAACCTCGGAAAATGCAACGTTTAGAGGCGCCCGAAGCCGCCGTCGCGACGTCCTTCAGAGACAAAACTCATGTTCCGAAGCGTTTAGGGGACGAACCTCCCGGGCCTCGAGGAAGGCGTCCCCGGGGGCCGGCACCCCGGCCCCTCGGCGCGCGGGCCTTCCCGGCCTTTCGCCTCGCATTGTTCCGTCGGTCCTTGTTCCGTCGGTCCTTGTTCCGTCCGTCTTTGTTCCGTCCTTCTGGCACGGGGAGCCGGCATCGCGCTTTCCCTTCGGGGATTTCCCCCGCTATCATCGGCGGCCCCGCCGGAGTGGTGGAATGGCAGACACAGGGGACTCAAAATCCCCCGCTCGAAAGGGCATGAGGGTTCGAATCCCTCCTCCGGCACCACGGCTCTCGATCCGTCCAGCGATTCCCTCCCTTGCCGGCCGCCTCAGTCGAAGGGCGCGCAAACGGTCGGCTTGCCTCCAGCGCGACAACTGAAAACCACTGCCACCCTGGCGCGACCGTGAGCCTCGCCACGGGCATCGCCTGGGCGCAGACGGGCTCCGGAAGCGGACGGGCTCGACGGGTGACGGGTGCGGCAACGGATGGACCGGCACCGCACGGGATCAGCGAGCGGGATAAAAGGGTCGATAGTCTCAGGACGAGCGGTTCCGGAACGGGGGCGGGCTCGGGCAGCAGGTCAGGGCACGACCGGGTCCACGGGCGCGGCAGACCACCTCTCCCGCTGGTTGAGACGCACTCCGGTTCCGCGGTCGCCCGCCCACGGTCGGTTGCCGGCGAGGTTTGTTCTGGGGAAGTCCGCCCGGGCCGTCGCCGCGTCCTCAGATTCCGGGGCGCGTTGGCCGATCTCGGACCAGCTGGCGGATGAGGTCCGTCTGAATTTCCTGGATCTCGAGCAGGCGCTGCCACTGCTTCTTGAGCAGATGCTCCATGCGTTCGTTCAGGACCCGGATCTCGAGCTCGGATTTCAGGTTGACCCGATAGTCGTTCTCGGACCGGAGGCGGTCTTTCGTCTCCTGTCGGTTCTGGCTCATCATGATGACCGGCGCCTGCAGAGCCGCAATACACGAGAGAACCAGATTCAGCAGGATGAACGGAAAGGGGTCGAAGGGACGCCGCGTCAGAAAAATCGTGTTCGCGACGATCCAGACGATCAGCACGGCGCCAAAGCTCAGGATGAAGCGCCAGCTTCCGCCGAATTCCGCGATCTTGTCCGAGACCCGGTCGCCGAACGTCAGGCCCTGTTCGAATTCCTCGTTGATGTTCTCGGTCAGGATCTCTTCCTCGCGGATCGACCGGATCACCTGTTCCTCGAGCGCGGACAGCTCGCCTTTTTCATCCTCCAGGAGCCGCTCCATGTGTGCGGCGCGATAGCGGTTGAGATCCGTCATGCAGATCCCATCTTTGGGCCCGAAATTTGGATGCTCCTCGCGCACGGACTGAAAGATGTGGGGCCGCAGAAGCTCTCCGGAGGTGAGCTGCCCCGGCGTGCGCGCTTTCCCGCAGATGCCGCAGTGATTTTTTTCCGCTTCGCTCAATTCCGCCTCCCGGCCGGGCACGGCCCGGCGTGTTTTGAGAAACCATACCGCGAGGCCGGGTCACGCTGGGCCGGGTCGCGCGGGGAGTGTCCCGCTCTCGCCCTCTGGATGCTCGCGGCGTGAGCGACCGAAGAGAAACCGTCCGCGTCGTCGACGATGACGCGGTCGTTCGAGACGCCCCAGGCGAAGCTCTCGCCGCCGAAGGATTCCGCGTCGAGTCCGTCGAGAACGGGCGGCAGGCGCTCGACGCGCTCCGCGCGAGCGCGCGCCCTTCCGTCAGGGGTCGTCAGTGCTCGAGGCCGTATTCCTTGATCTTGTTGTAGATCGTCTTCAGCGACAGCTTGAGAAGCTCGGCGGTCTTCGGTTTGCTGCCTCGGGCGAACTCGAGGGTCTTCTGGATCAGGCGCCGTTCGACGTCCGCGAGTGACGCGCCGACGGCAATCTTCACGACGGGCGGCTTCTTTTTCCGTGACCGCCGCCGCGCCCGCGGCCCGGCGAGGAGAGAAAGGACGAGGGTGGGCCCGATGACTTCGCCGTCCGCCAGGGCCGAGGCGCGGCGGATCACATCCTTCAACTCGCGCACGTTCCCCGGCCAGTCGTGGGCACGCAGGGCGTCCACCGCTTCGGGGTCGAACGTCAGGGCCGGGTTTCGCTCCACTAAAAACCGCCGGGCGAGAAGGTCGACGTCGTCTCCCCGCTCGCGCAGCGGGGGGAGGTTGACGATGCTGTCGCGGACCGATTCGAAGAGCTCCGGGAGAAGCCTGCCTCCCGCGGCGGCTTCGTCCGGCGATTCGTTCACGGCGAGAACCACGCGGAACGGGCCCGGCGGCTCGATCCAGGACAGCAACGTCCGCTGGTGCGCGATCGGGCGGCGTTCGACGGACGGAAAGAAGACGGTCCCGCGGCCGGCGGACGGGGCCGGCGTTGACGAGTCGGCGTCAGCGATCCTGACAAACTCCCCCGAGCCCAGGGAGGAGAGCCCATGCAGGGCGCGCGCGATCTCCTCCTGCTCCGTGCCCGCTTCGCCGGCTAGAAGGATCGGAGAGTCGGCGGCCGCGGCGTGTTCGATCGCGGAAAGGGTAGCCTGCCACCGCGGCGACTGCCCGACCAGAGAAGCGGCCATTTCCGAACGGACCAGGGCCACGCGCACGCTTTCGGCGGCGGCGGCGCGCGCTCGCCCTTCCGACAGCCGGGAAAGGAGTCCCGCGACCCGCGCGTCCGAGACCGGACGCCAGAGAAAATCGGCGGCGCCCCGTTCAATGGCCGAGACGCCGATTTCGAGGTCGGCGCCCTCGACGAGCGCGAAAACGGACCGGCCTTGCTGCCGGGACTGCTCTTCCAGGAACTCGAGCGCGTCACCGCCGGGAGCGTCCAGCGCGATCACGACGGTGTCCGGCGCGTAGTCTCGAAGCATCCGCTGCGCTTCGGGCAAGCCTTCGACGCTCCGGACCTGCTCCCCCGCCGCCGAGAGCGCGCGTCGCAGCGCATCCCGGGAGGCAGCAACGGGGTCGACAACGAGAGTCCTCATGGAACCCATGATTGTACCGGAAGCTCGGCTGGAGCCGACGCAGCGGCTCCGGCTCCCGCACGCGCCGCGCCGCGCCGCGCTCAACGGTGAAAGCGAGCGCTCAGCGCCGGCCGTCTCGCCGCTTTTCGCCGGCCAAAATCCCGAGCGACGGCCACAGAGCATCGATCTTCGCGCGGACGTCGGAGGTCATCCGGATCTCGTCCGGCCAGCGCCGCATGAACCCCTCCTCTTTCCATTTCCGGGTCGCGTCGATTCCCATCTTGCTTCCGAGACACGGAAGCGGCGAGGCATGGTCGAGCTCGTCGACCGGTCCGTGAACGAACTCGATGTCGCGCTCCGGATCGATCGCGGCGAGCGCCTTCCAGAGCAGGCGTCCCGGATCGCGCACGTCGACGTCGTGATCCACAACCACGATCACCTTGGTGAACATCATCTGACCCGTCCCCCAGATCGCGTGCATCGTCTTGCGCGCGTGCCCCGGGAAACGCTTGTCGATCGCGACGACCATCAGATTGTGGAATACGCCTTCGACCGGAAGATGCATGTCGACGATCTCGGGGATCGTCTTCTTCACCAGCGGGAGAAAGAGGCGCTCGACCGCCTCGCCGAGGAACCCGTCTTCCATCGGAGGCGGGCCGACGATCGTCGTGAGGTAGATCGGCGTCCTCTTCCGGGTGATCGCCGTCACGTGGAAGACCGGGAAGTCGTCTTCGAGCGAGTAATACCCGGTGTGGTCCCCGAATGGGCCCTCCTGGCGCCGCTCGCCGGGATCGACATAGCCTTCCAGAACGATCTCGGCCTCTGCCGGGACGAGCAGGTCGACGGTGCGCGCCTGGACGAGCGGGACAGCCTCTCCCCGGACAAAACCGGAGAAGAGGAACTCCGAAACGCCCGGCGGAAGCGGCGCGATCGCGGAGAACACGGTCGCCGGGTCCGCCCCGATCGCCACAGCGACTTCCATGCGGCGGCCGTCGCGCTCGTAGCCTCTCGCCTGCCCCGCTCCGTCCTTGTGCTTCTGCCAGTGCATCCCGGTTGTGTTCCGGTCGTACACCTGCATCCGGTACATACCGACGTTCGTCTTGCCCGTCGCCGGGTCCTTCGTGATGACGAGAGGCATCGTCACGAAGGGGCCGCCGTCCTGCGGCCAGCACGTCAGGATCGGGAGAGCGGTCAGATCGACGCCGTCGCCGGTCACAACGACTTCCTGCGATGGCGCGGAGCGCACCGTCTTCGGAAACACCGAGGCGAGCTCCGTCACGCGAGGAATTGCCTTCAACTTGTCGAGGATTCCTTCCGGCGCCTTGGGGTCGAGAAAGAACTCCAGCCGCTTCTCCCATTCCTCCCACGAGCCGATCTCGAGCGCCTCGAGCATGCGGCGCTGCGAGGCGAATACATTGATCGCAACAGGGACGGAGGAACCGACGACGTTCTCGAAGAGCAACGCGGGCCCGTTCGCCTTGACCGCCCGGTCGGCAATCTCGGCAATCTCGAGGCGCGCCGAAACGGGCGCCGCGATGCGGAGAAGCTCTCCGGACGCTTCCAGGCGCTCGAGAAACGCGCGGAGATTCCGAAACGCCACCGTCAGCTCCCCGATCCGCCGAACAGCCCGAAGCGGCGCCGCTGCCACTCGAGTACGCCGCCCTCGACGTGCGACACGTAGAGGAATCCCTGGCGCGCCAGGAATTCGCACGCGGAGGCGGCGTCGGTTCCGTCGCGGCTGAAGATGACGATCGTCTCCTTCTTCCACGCGCCGATCTCGGAAAAGCGTCGCGGCAGCTCGGAGAGAGGGACCTCGCGGCAGCGCTGCAGGTGAGGCAGATCCGCCGTGAATTCACCGGCGTGCCGGACGTCGAGCAGCAGGGCGCGGGGATTGTCGCGGATCATCTCGTTGGCAACGCCCGGCTGGACTTCGTGGCAGTTCGCGGTCAGGGATTGGACGACCCTCCGGCTCGTGACGCAGCCGGAGCACCCGAGCGAGAGCCAGAGCGCGATGAGGCACGCGGAGCGGAGGGATGGCATGTTCAGGCAGATTCTCCCGTAAGATTATCCATCGGGAGAGAGCGAGACTTCCGCGCGCAGCTGACCGACGGATAGCCCCCGCGCATTGCGGATCTCCGGATCGCGCCATCGCGCGAGCTTCTTCTTCAATGGCGGCGAGAGGCGCCCGAGCTTCTCCAGAATTGCGAGGCACACGGCATCCCGCGCGCGGGTCGACCCGTCCTCGATCTTGAAAGCGATGCCCACCGCCTTTTCGTGTCTGCCGCGTCCCTTGAGCGCGAGAGCGTAGACGCCCTCCGCGCCCTCCTTGCCGATCCACTTCCCCGCGCCGGCCTCCAGGAAGTCGGTCGTGAAGCGATCGCGGCCGGCCACCATTCCGGGGCTCGCGTTCATCGCCCGCGCGATGCGGCCGGCGGCCTTTCCGCCTTCCCCGGGCCACCCTCGCGCGAGAAGCCGCGCGTAAGAAAGGGCGAGCGCCGACAACGGAAGAAAAAAGACGGGAAGGCTGCAGCCGTCGACGGCCAGGCCTACCGTCGCGGATGGAACGTCGGTGAACTCCGAAAGCCGCGCCAGGATCTCCGCGTGAACGGGGTGCCACGGCTCCCAGTAGCCGCGCGACGGCAGGCCGAGGAGCCGGCACGTGAGGAGAAGTCCGGCATGATTGCCCGAGCAGTTGTTGTGAAGCGCGGAGGGCTTTTCTCCGGCGGCGACGAGTGCGCGCGCCGAGGGCTCGTCCATGGGAGGGTGCGGTCCACAGGCGAGGTCGGAGACGCCGAAACCGCCGCGGGCGAGAATCCTCCGGGCCACCCGCACGTGCCTCGGCTCTCCGCCGTGGGACGCGCACATGAGGGCGATCTCGTCGTTGCCCAGGCGAAACGCCGCCTCACCCCCGCCCGTCAGAAGCGGCATCACCTGAAAAGGCTTGGCGGCCGAGCGAAGATAGATGCTCCCGCCGGGATCGCCGCAGGACGCCAGCATGACGCCATCTTCGTCGACGACCGCGATGGAGCCTCGATGCACTGACTCCGTCCGCCCGCCGCGCAGAACGCGCGCGAGGAGGGCGGGAGCGGCATCGGACATGGGCCGCTTCTATCACGCAGCCCTGGAGGGCAGAACGCCTCCCGAGATCCGCGTGCGTTTTCCGCGGGGATCGGGCTATCCTGATGCAGCCCCGCCGAAGCGTTGCGAAATAAGAACGGGGCGAATGCTGTTCCGGAGGTCC
The DNA here is from genome assembly GCA_039931865.1 of Acidobacteriota bacterium. GTDB lineage: Bacteria > Acidobacteriota > Thermoanaerobaculia > UBA5066 > Gp7-AA6 > JALYUA01. The sequence continues at coordinate 6,778 of JBDTRB010000120.1, forward strand.
GATGCGTTCCTTGTTTCTTGCGTTCGTCCTGGCGGCGTCTGCCGCGCGAGCTTCGGCAGAGGACACGCGCATGTTCCCGGATCTCGAGTTCGCCGGCGCCGAAGGCGGAGCGATCCGGCTGTCGCAGCTCAAGGGAAACGTCGTCCTCGTGAACGTCTGGGCCACGTGGTGCGGCCCCTGTCGCCTCGAGCTTCCCGTCGTGCAGCGCATGTACGACCACTACAGCGACCGCAACTTCGTCGTGGTCGCGGTCAACATAGACGCCGACCGCAAGCGCATCGAGCCGTTCATGAAGCGCTACAACATTTCGCTTCCCATCTACTACGCGTCCCCCGAAGACGCCGGACAGATGACAGCGCTCGGGATCCCGTCGACGTTTCTGATCGGCCCCGACCGGATGCTGCTCGACAACCAGGTCGGCTATTCGGCCGAGGTGGAAGGCAAGTGGAAGCAGATCATCGAGAGACATCTCAAGGCCCCCCGGAAGTCGGGAACGAAATAGGTTCCGTTTCCTTCCTTTCGGCCCCGGGCTTGCATCCCTTAACCTGTCCGCGCTCCGTGGTGGGGCGCCCGGCACCACTGGAGGCCTCATGAAAACCCGGATCGCGTCGCTGTCGCTCCTCGTTCTGATCCTCGCCGCCGCGGCCGCCCCGGCCCAGTCGCGATCCAACACGACCGTCGAAATCAACCCATTTGGCGGCTATCTGTTCGGAGGCCGCTTCTCACGCGGCACGAACGTGCTCTTCTCGTCCGACGTCGATGTCGACGACCACGCGACGTTCGGCGGCAGGCTCGGTTTCAACGTCACCCGTTCGTTCGAACTCGAGCTGCAGTACTCGCGCACGGAGACCTTTTTTACGACCCACGACGGCGGTCAGCTGTTCGGCGCCGGATCGCAGCGGCTGGGCAGGCTCGACCTCGACTATTACCTCGGGTACCTCACGTTCAACTTCGGCCACAACCCCCGAATTACACCGTATGTGAGCATCGGAGCGGGAGCGGCCCGCCTCGACCCCCACGTGCCGGGGTCGTCGGCGAGCAGCGAGAACAAGTTCACCGCGAGCGGCGCCGTCGGCGTCAAGACGATGTTCACGCCAAATTTCGGGATGCGTTTCGACGGGCGCTACTACGGCACCCGGGTCCGGAACCGCAACGACCGCAACGGCAACGGCCGGTGCGACTCGCTCTTCGACGACTGCAACAGCGACCGGCGCGACTGGCTGACAAACGGGGACGTCAACGGCGGTTTCGTCTTCGCTTTCTAGAAATCATTCCTTCGAAGAGCCGGGCTTTTTCGAAGAGTGGGCCCGCGGCCCGGCTCTTCGAATCGGATTCTGCGCGACTCCCCCGTTCCGCGCTCCATGACGACTTCGATCGTTGGCGGCATCAGCTCGCGGATCGCCCGGCCGGGCCATTCAATCGCTACCGGCGCGCCCTCGAGCGCATCAGGAACTCCGATCGCCTGGAGGTCCGCCGGGCGATCCTCCAGCCGATAGAGGTCCACATGGCGAAGGACGAGGCCGCCGCCGGGCGCGGCGTATTCGTGGACGATCGCGAAGGTCGGCGAAGCGACCTCCCGGCTCGAGGCCCCGAGCCCGCGCGCGAGCCCGCGAACGAAGCAGGTCTTGCCGGCGCCGAGATCGCCCCGAAGGTAAACGACGTCGCGCGCGCCGATGCCGCGGCCCAGCCGAGCTCCCGCTTCTTCGGTGTCCTCCGGGGAGGTGGAAAGGATCTCCTCGTTCAACCGCGGTCCTGCGGCGCGGCGCTCCCGAGATCCCGCCGCGTTTGGGGCAGGGCGTCCGCGAGCTCGCGCGCGAGCATGCCCGTATCGCCGAGAGTGACCGCCAGCCGGTCTCCCGCCGCGCCGTGCAGGTACACCGCGGCGATCGCCGCGTCTTCCGCAGAGAGGCCCGCGGCGAGAAACGCGCCGACCACTCCGGCGAGGACATCTCCGGAGCCGGGGGCCGCGAGCAGCGGATTTCCGGTCGGGTTGACGGTCACGCGTCCGGCGGGAGTGGCGGTCAGCGTCGCTTCGCCCTTCAGCACGACGACCGACCGGCTCGCTTTCGAGAGCCGCCTCACGGCTCCCAGGCGGTCTTCCTGCACCTCCCGTGAGCTCGACGAAAGGAGGCGGCCCGCTTCGCCGGGGTGCGGGGTCAGGACGGTGGGCGCCCGCCTTCGGGAAAAAGCCTCGGGCCTGCCGGAGAAGGCGTTCAGAGCGTCGGCGTCGCAGATGAGAGGCAGCCGCATCGCCAGCAGAGAGGCGAGAACCTCGTCGACGCCGGCGCTCCGGGACAGACCCGGACCGACGACCGCGGCATCGAAGCCGGCGAGAGCCGCGGGCAGCACGTCCGCGGCTTCCGCCGCGAGCGTGCCGTCGCGCTCCGGAAGCGGCACGGTCATGGATTCGGGAAGACCCCCGACGGCGACCGGTTCGATCGACTCGGGACAGAAAATCGTGACCAGCCCGGCTCCCGCACGCAGCGCCCCGCGCGCGGCGAGAAGGGCGGCTCCGGCCTTGCCCCGTGAGCCGGCGATGATCGCGAGACGGCCGAAGTCCCCCTTGTTCGCCCCGAGGGGCCGCAGCGGAAGAAGCCGGGCGAGATCCTCCCGTTCGACGAGTCGCACGCGGCTCTTCTGCCTGTCCAGAACCGCCTGCGGGATCCCGATGTCCCGGACCACGATGCGGCCGCAGCGGCCGCGCGCCGGGGGTAAAACGTGACACAACTTCGGGGCCGCGAACGCGACGGTGCGGGCCGCCTGGACCGACGCCCCGGGAATCCCGCCGGAAT
>JBDTRB010000121.1:0-9535 GCA_039931865.1 Acidobacteriota bacterium
GGAGCAATGGCTCGACGCACTCGCCGGCATCACCTGCGCGAACGACGTGACGGCGCGCGATCTTCAGAAGAAAGACGGGCAGTTCGCGCGCGCCAAGTCCTTCGACACCTTTTGTCCCGTCGGTCCGCACATCGCCGCGGGCCTCGATCCCTCCGATCTCGCGATCGCGACCCGCGTCAACGGTGTGACGAAGCAGGATTCCAGGACATCGGAGATGGTTTTCTCTCCGCGATTCCTGATCGGATACATCTCCCGGATGATGACGCTCCTGCCGGGAGACCTGATCCTGACCGGCACGCCGGCGGGGGTCGCGCCTCTTTCGCCGGGTGACACGGTGGAGGTCGAGATCGAGGGAATCGGCGTGCTCAGAAGCCGGGTGAAGGGCCCGCAGGGAGCCTGAACACGACGCGAGGGCGGCGCGCCCTCCCCGGCGCGCTGCTGCTTCTTCTCGGCGCGACGGAAGCGGCGTCGCTTCGGCCGCGCGATGTCGTTCCCCGGGCCCGGCTTCTCGCGCGGCAGCTCGCGGGTGCCCGGGTGGCGCGCTCGGAGCTCGCGGAATTCGCGCTCGATCCCGTGTTCGCCGACTTCCTCGACGACGTGGCGCGCCGAACGCCTCCCGACGCCTCGGTGGCCGTGCTCGTACCGCCGCGGCCGGACGTGTATCGCTACCAGGCCGTCTACTTCCTGGCGCCGCGCCGCGTGCTGGACGCGGAGAGAATCTCGCAGGCGCAGTTCGTCGCGATCTACGCCCGCGCCGCCGAGAGCGCGCCCGGCGCGGAAACCCTGACGAACGGGTCCCTGTCACGCCGTTGAATCCCGGCGGCGCGGCGGCCGTACTCGCGGCTCTTACCGTCACCTGGCTCACCGGGAAGGCGCTGACCCGGACACTTGCCCGGAAGGTTGGTTTCGGCGAAGCGATCGCGTGGGCGGGTGCGGCGGGTCTGTCGTTCCAGGCGGCGCTCTTCGCCGTCCTCGCCGCTCTGGGGGTCGATCCGGGAGCGCGGTGGCTCCTGGCCGGAGACGCCGCGGCGATCGCTGCGTCGTTCGTCGTCCGGGCGCGTGCTCAGACGAGCCCTCCCGCTCCCGCTCCATTCCCGGTCCGGGATCCGCTCGCCCTGGTCCTGACTGGCGTCGCGGGCTTCGCCTGGCTGATTTTCCTGATCGCAGCGGTCGCCGAGCCGATGTGGTCGACCGACTTTCTCGCGATCTGGGGCATGAAGGGGAAAGCCATGTTTCTGGCCGGATCGCTTCCCGGCCGTCTCTTCCAGGACCCTGCCCTCTACTGGTCTCACCGGGAATACCCCCTCCTGGTGCCGCTCTGCCTCGCCTCGATCGCCCGGCTCGCCGGAGCCTGGAACGATCAGGCTCTCGCAATCGTGTTTCCCGTCATCGAACTCTGGACTCTGCTGCTCCTCGGCGGATTCGTGCGCCGGCGCACGGGATCGTCGGTGTGCGGGGCGGCGGCCGCGGCGCTCGCCGCGCTCTGTTTTCCGCTCTACCACCCGGTGAATGCGGGCACCGCCGAGATCCCTTTTGCTTTTGGCGCGGTCCTCCTGTCTTGCGCGGCTCTCGATTCGCCGGGTCCGCGGGTCGCGGCCGGCCGGCTCTTCCTGGCCGCGCTTTTCTGCGCGGGCGCGAAGCAGGAGGGAACACTCTTCGCGTTCCTTCTCGCAGCGGCGCTCGTTCTCGCTTCGATCCGGCCTGCGCGCGCGACGCAGTGGAAATCGGCGAGCCTCCTCGTTGCGGTGCCGGCGGCTCTATGGCTGCTCCTGTATCTCCTCCGCGGGCCCCAGACGCGCCGGGACTTCGACTTTCAACTCTTTGGCCCGTCCCACTGGCCGGAGCTCGCGCGACGTTTCGAATCGGTGCTTTCCAGGATGCTCTTTCGGGAGGGGAGGGAAGCGATCGTCTCTCTCCTGGCGATCGGCCTGTTCCTTCTGATCACCCGGAAGGGCTTCTCGGACCTGCTCCTGGCGGTTCTCGCGGGACAGATCTTTTTCTACGCGGTCGCGTTCTCTCTCTCGTCGTTTGATCCCATGTACGCCATCGACGGAGCATTTCGTCGTATCGCGACCACCCTCTTTCCCGTGCTGGCCCTCATCCTCGCGGCGCGCCTTCCCCGCCCGCCGGTGGCACAGGGCGCGGTCTGAGGTGCGTGCGTTGTCCCGCGGCGCGGTTTGGACTCTCCTCTTCGTGGCCACAGCGGCGCTCCGGCTGCCCGGCCTGCGGGAGCTGCCGGTCTTCGGAGACGAAGCCATTCACCTGCACTGGTCGCAGCTCATCGTGGAAAGTCCGGCCGCGAACGCCTTCATCTCGATGCAGGATCCGAAGCCGCCTCTGCACTTCTGGCTCATGGCGCTTTTTCTCCCGCTCTTTCGCGATCCGGTGCTCGCCGGGCGGCTGATCTCGGTTCTCTTCGGAGCGCTTTCGTCGGTGCTCGTCTTCGAGGTCGCGAGCTCCCTCGCCCGCCGCTTCCCTCGAGGCGGAGAAGATCCGACCTGGGTCGGAGGAGCGGCCGCCGTCGTCGCCATCCTTTCGCCGTTCGCCGCCTTCCATCAGCGGATCGCTCTCGCGGAGTCGCTCTTCCTGTGCGAGTCGCTCCTCGCGGCGTTTCTCGCTCTCCGGATCGCTGGCGCGCCGGAAAACCGCGCGCGCTCCAGGGTCCGCGAGGGAGTCGCCTTCGGCGCGGTGATGGGAGCCGCGATGCTGACCCGGCAGAACTTCAGCTACGCGCTCTGGGCCCTGCCCTTTTGCGCGTGGTTCGCCTTTCCGGAAGAAAAGCGTTCGCGCGCCCCGGCGTTCCTGCGGCGGACGGCAGTCGCCGGGGCGGTCGCCCTCCTTCTGTGGGTTCCCATCCTCATCCAGAAGACCGGCCCCGACTGGAAGACTCGCATCTTTCATGTCGGAGGGTTCCGAGAAGCGCTGCCGCTGGCGGAACGTTTTCGCCACGCTCTGCGCGTCGCGATCTGGTTCTGGACCTATCTCACGCCTCCGGTCGCGCTCCTCGCGCTCGCCGCGCTCGCCTGGCTCTTTGCCGCCGGCCGCCGCCGCGAGCTGGTGTTTCTTCTTCTCTGGACCGGGATCGTGGTCGCGCCCCTTCTTCTTTTCGCGAGCCTGCTCTATCCGCGTTACACGTTCACGGCGGCGGCCCCGCTCTGGGTCGCGTGCGGATTTCTGCTGGCGGATCTCGTGGGGCGCCTGGGGAAGAGACCGATCGAATCTCGTGCGCACACTCTTCTCGGCGCGAGCGCTTTTCTGGTTCTGTTCGCGTGGCCGGTCCGCGACCTGGCGCTTCAGTGCTTCCGGTGGAGGGACCAGACCCTGGTTCCCGAGGACCGCTGGCAGTACGTGACCGGGTGGCCCGCGGGCTCCGCCACGGAACAGGCGATCGGCTGGCTTCGCTCGCGAGCGGAGGAAGAGCCGCTGGTGCTCGTGACACCGGATGTTTCGGGAAACCCCGGCGACACGACGCGGATCCTCCTCGGTCGAGAACGGGCGATCACGCTGTTCTCTTCGTCCGACGCGGTGACCGGGCGAGTCCTCACGCCGGCGAGCGATCGTCCCGGAAAGTTCCTTCTGTCGGGCGACCTGCGAAAGATGATTCCTCCCGTCGCGGTCGAGCTGCCGGCTCGCGAGCCCGTCTACTTTCTCGCCCCCGATCCGTTCCTCACCCGCGAGGGCTGGTGCCCGGCAAGTGAGTTTTTCGGGGCGGCGAATCCCGGCATCAGCGCGGTCGCCCGGTTCGAAAATCCCGCGGGGACGTCGGGACATCGCGAGGCGATTGTGATCTTTCGGCTGAGGTAATCAGCGGACCCCGGCGTGAGCCCACCAGTCGAGCGAGCCCGAATCGATGTCGGATCCGGGGGAAAGACCCTTTCCCTCGTTTCGGGAGGCGCCCGCTCGCCAGGGTGGCGGAACGACCGCGAAGAGCAGATACGAGACCGGGCTGTAGTCGCCCGTTGCGGTCAGGCGAAGCACAATGGGAGCGGTCGCATTTTCCCGGAGGATTTCCGGCGGAAGCGGGACCGTGATCAACGGACGCGTGCGGTCGGGATCCTCGGTGCTGCGATAGAGGACGCGATCGGCGACGGTCAGGACGAAATGCGCGGACGGGATGCCCGGTGGTGGAGCGATCCGGACGTGCAGGGTCGCCGGCGAAACCCGGGGCAGGGCGCGGGCGGGAATCCGCTGTTCCAGGATCACGCCGGAGGATTCGACTAACCCCCAGTCCCATGACGTCACCTGGGGGGCGACCGCGAAGGCGATGATTACGACGCCGAGGAGGACGAGGGAACCGCTCTGGAAGCGGGATCCGGCACGGAGCGCGGCTGCGGCACCCATTGCGAGGAACGCGGGCAGGAATGGCAGGATGAGCCGGGGACTCGAGGCGAAGAGCAGATTGTGCCCGATCAGCAGCAGCAACAGCGAGATCGCGCAGACGGCGATGGCGGCATCGCGTCTTGCCGCGCACACCGAGAACGCGATTGCCGCCACGAGCAGGAAGAGGCCGGCTGTGCGTTCTGTCTTGTCCAGCGCTCGATAGAGGCTCGACCACCGCGCGTCGTAGTAGTCGAGCCCGAAGATTCCATGAAGGGCACGCCATAAGAGCTCACGATCGCGATCGGCGGCGGGAAGGCGAAAGGTCCGCAGCCAGTTTCGCGCCGCGAGGCGCAGCCGGGGATTCGAGAGCCACGAGCCGCCCGCCTCCGGCCAGGTACCGAGAGCCGGCGACCAGTTGTACTCGGCGCTCCCAAAGAGAACGGCACCGGCAATTCCCCGGCCGGCCTCGTTGCCCGCAAACCGGCGGGTGGCCGCCCAGGAGACCACGACCCCGGCCGCGAGCAGGACTGCGACGAGCAAAATTTGTTTCCACGATTTCCGCAGACCCCATCCTGCAATGAGAACCAGAAACGCCACGCCGCCGACGTTGGGCCGCACCCAGAACAGGATGAAAAGCGACAGGGCGACGAGCGGGACGAATCGACGATTGTCAGGCCGCTCGAAAGCGATGACGCTCAGTGGAAGGAAAAGCGCCGCCGCCAGAGCCTCCGACATGACGGCACTCGCTGAGTCCCGTAACCGAAGGAAGCAGAAAAGGACGGCGCAGCCCGCCAGTCCGGCCGCCATGCCCCGTCGGCGCGCGATGTAAGCAGACGTGAAGAAGATGGAGGCCCAGAGAAGTAGCGACTGGACGATGACGACGGATCGCGCTCTGCCCGCCGATGGGATAGCAGCGCCGGCGGCCCGAAGGAACAGCAGATAACCGGGCTTCAGAGGATGGACTTCTCGTGTCCCTTCCGGGAGGGGGTTCCATAAGCCGATCCCCTTTTCCGCCCAGGAAAGATCGAGGCGGCTGTCCGACCAGAGGACGACGGGCGCGCGAAGCGCCGGCCAGAGGTAGAGCGAGAGTCCCGCGGCTCCGAGCAGAAGAAACAGAAGCCTTTGCGGGCGCACGCGTCAGAGGTTGTCGAGCAGAGTGGAAGGAAGTTTTCCAAACGCGCCCGAAGACATCAGGAGCAGGACGTCGCCGGCGCGAGCTTCGCGCCGCAGCAGTTCCGGGATTTCTTCAAGAGAACCCGGCGCAAATCCAGGCCGACCGGCATCGGTGAACCGGCGGACCAGCGCGGCGCGGTCGAGGACGCCGACCGGTTCCAGGCGTCGCGCGTGGAAGACCGGCGCGACGACCAGAGCGTCGGCCGCGGAGAAGGCATCGGCGTACTCCTCCTGGAACATCTTTCGTCCCGCGGTGTTCGAGCGCGGCTCGAAGAGCGCCCACAGGCGGCGGCCCGGCCAGCGGGATCTCGCCGCCTGGAGCGTGCCTCTGACCGCGGTTGGATGGTGCGCGAAGTCGTCGACGACGAGGATGCCGTTCTTTTCTCCCTTGACCTCTAGCCGGCGCCGGACGCCCGAGAAGCGGGGGAGAGCGAGCCCGACCTCCGCCGTCGAGAGGCCGAGGCCGCGCACGAGGGCCACGGCTCCGAGGAGGTTGCGCAGGTTGTGGGTGCCGACGAGCGGCGACTCGAGCCGCCCGGCCGCCGCCCCTCGTTCGACGAGCGTGAACGAGGTCCCGGACCCCCCCTCGGCGACATCCCGCGCCGAGAAGTCCGCCGCCGGGTCTTCGAGCGAAACGCGGATGAGACGCGCCTTACCCGCCTCGCCGGCGCCGCCACGCCGCCCGGCCTCGACCGCGCGCGGGTCGTCGGCGTTGACGATGACGACTCCGTCCACAGGTACGATCGCCGCGACATTTCGAAAGGCGTCTTCGACGGACGCGAGATCCGGGTAGAGGTCGGCGTGGTCGTATTCGATGTTGCCGATGAAGAGATGCTTCGGCTCGTAGTGAAGAAACTTCGGACCCCGATCGAAGAACGAGGCGTTGTATTCATCGCCCTCCAGGACGAAGTGAGGGCCGCCGCCGAGCCGGTATCCCATCCCCAGGTTACGCATCTCGCCGCCGACGATGAATCCCGGGTCGCGTCCGGAGTCGAGAAGCATCCAGGCGACGAGTGCGGTGGTGGTCGTCTTCCCGTGAGTGCCGGTCACCACGACGGAGGTCTTGCCGGGCAGGAGAAACTCGCGGATCGCGGCGGGCATCGACAGAATCGGCAGCTGGCGGCGCGCCGCTTCGGCGGCTTCGACGTTGTCCCGAAGCGCGGCGTTTCCCACGATCACCCGCTCGGAGTCCGCCGGGACGTGCTCCGCCGCGAATCCGCGGGAGACGGGGATCGCGAGAGATTCGAGGAGCGTCGACATCGGCGGGTAGAGCTCGAGGTCCGATCCCGTGATCGAATGGCCTTTCTCGGCGAGCAGGGCGGCCAGGGGGACCATGGCGGTGCCCCCGATGGGGACCATGTGGATCTTCAAAAGGGGGCCCTCCGGCGGCTCCAAGCGGGAAAGGTCGGCCGCAAACGCGGTTTTATGGAAATATTTGACTGTCCAACCGAGTTTCTACCCGACGGCATAGTAAGACAGGAGGATCTCGGAATGCGTCAGATCGAACGCCTCGCGTGTGTCGCGCTCACCGCCCTGCTCGTCGCAGGCGTCGTGACCGCTCAGCAGAAGCCCGCCGCCGCGAAGCCCAAAACCGCGGACACCAGGGCGGCGAAGGGGGCGGTCGTCGCCGCGCCAAAAATCGAGGTCATCCCGGAGACCAAGGACGCCGGCGTCGTCGCGAAAGGTCAGGTCATCGAGACCACCTTCGTGATCAAGAACAACGGCGGGTCCGACCTCATCATCAACGACGCGCGCCCCGGGTGCGGATGCACCGTGGCGAACTTCGACAAGGTCATCAAGCCCGGCGGCGAAGGCAAGGTCGTCACCTCGGTCGACACCAAGGCGTTCGCGGGCCCGATTTCGAAGTCCGTGCTTCTCGTCTCGAACGACCCCGAGCGCGGGCAGATCAACCTCTTCATCAAGGCGACCGTCAAGCCGTTCGTCGATATCCTCCCGCAGCCTTACGTGCGCGTCGCCGTCGTCAAGGGCGACACCGATTCGCGCGACGTGATCCTGCTGTCCGAGGAGAAGAGCTTCAAGCCGACTGTCGCCGAGGCCTCGCAGCCGTACGTGAAGGCGGAGATCTCCCCGGCGAGCGACAAGGACAAGATCCCCGGGCATCCGGGCGAGCAGTACCGTGTCCGCATCACGGTGACGGCCGACGCTCCGGAAGGGCTTTTGAACGCCCCGGTCCGGATCTCGACCGGTGTCGCGCAGCAGCCCACCGTCGAGATCCCGATCTCCGGCGTCGTCCGCGCGCGCGTCTCCGTCACGCCGGTGCTCGTCAACTTCGGGAACTTCACCGCCGGCAAGGACCCCATCACCCGCAACATCGTCGTGACCAACAACAAGCCGGGAACGCCGGTCAAGGTCACCCGCGCGGAAGTCTCGATCCCGGGCTTCATCACCGATGTCGTTCCGACCCAGGAGGGTGTTTCGTACACCGTCGTGGTGAAGGCGAGCGACAAGATCCGCAAGGGCGCCCTGGACGGGACCGTGAAGCTCTTCACGACCGACAAGGAGCGTCCGACGATCGAGCTGCCTTTGCGAGGAGAGGTCCTCTAAGGGCTCCGTCACCATTTCCGCAACGAAGACGCGCCCGCGAGGGCGCGTTTTCGTTCAGGGTGAGCGTTCAGTGTGGAGGGTCGACGCCGACGCCGGCGCCGACCCCGACACCGACACCGTCCCGTCCTCGTCGTCCGCCTCACCCCTCACCCCTCACCCCTCACCCCTCACGACTCCTGCAGAGAGAGTAGAGAGCAGAGAGCAGAGAGTTGAGAACTGACAGCTTCCCACGTGCATCCCATAAGATCCCTCCATGGCTCCCGACTACACCCTGGACTTCGACCGTCTGCGGCGCGTGGGCTTTCCCGAAGTCGTGCTCGCCGAGGGAAAGTCCGTCGAGCAGATTGCGGAGATCTGCCGCCAGCTCGCTCGAGCCCACGACGTCCTCGTCACCCGATTGTCGCCGGAACTGTGGGATGAGGTCGCGGGATCGGCTCCTCTGCCGGGCCGCGCCGAGTACGACGCGCGCTCGCGGACGCTCCATCTCTCCGTCGGAAAACCGATGGCACGGCTCGAGGGGACGGTCTGTGTCGTGACCGCGGGGACGATGGACATCGCGGCGGCGGAGGAGGCGAGGCGCACACTCGAATATCTCGGCGTGGCGTCGACGCTCGTTCCGGACGTCGGAGTCGCCGGGATTCTCCGGCTCCTCTCGAGGCTCGAAGAGATCGAGCGCGCCGACGTCGTCATCGCCGTCGCCGGCATGGAGGCCTCTCTGTTTTCGGTGATCGGCGGGCTCGTCGGGCGCCCCCTCATCGCGGTCCCGACGTCCCGCGGCTACGGCGCCGCGTTCGGCGGCCTTGCCTCGCTTCTTTCGGCCGTCAACTCGTGCGCGAACGGCGTCACGGCGGTCAACATTGACTCCGGCTACGGGGCCGCGATGGCCGCGTACCGAATTCTTTCCGGAGGTCCGCGTCGATGGGATCGAAAAAAAAGCCGGCCGCCAGCGCCCGCGAGTACACGCACGAAGCCGCGGTCGGGGTCGACCGCAAACGCAAGAAGGCGCTCCTCGGCCGCGCGACGACGCCGATCCGGCTGACCGAAAAAACTACCGTCTCGGAGCTTCTCGATTCGTACCGCGACGCCTCGTTCCAGGCGCGCGCGCTCGGCAAGTGCGCCGGAGTGTTCGAGGGGATGCTGCGCGACCGCCAGCGTCCGACGATTTTCCTGGGCCTCGCCGGGTCGCTGATCGCGGCCGGGATGCGGCAGGTGATCGTCGATCTCATCGAGAACAACATGGTGGACGTCATCGTCTCGACGGGCGCGATCATCTCGCAGGATTACTACCAGGTGCGTGGCGGCCGCCACTACCACGGGAGCCCCGACGCGGACGACAAGGAACTGCGCGACCTCTACATTGACCGGTTGTACGACACGTTCATCGACGAGGAGAAGTACTGGGAGACGGACCTCGCGGTGTCTAAGTTCGCGGACTCGCTCGCGCCGCGATCGCTTTCCTCGCGCGCGTTCCTGGCGC
>JBDTRB010000122.1:0-9516 GCA_039931865.1 Acidobacteriota bacterium
CGAGAGGCTTCGCGCGCGGCGAGCTATCTCAGCCTGGCGATCTCCACGTCGCCCGTGCCCCGGTCGATCTGCTCCGTGATCGCGTAGATGCGCGCGCCGGCGGAGGTCTCGACGCGCAAACGCGCCTCGGAAAGGCCGGATCCGCCGAGCGTCGTCAGGACGGCCGGCAGCCTCACGCTGCCCTGCGAACCGATGGGAACCGATCTGCGGCCGACTTCTTTTCCGGAACCGTCGAGGCCGATCACCGTCACGGAGGTCGCGGCGCCCGAGTTGAAGAGCAGGAGGTCCGTGGTGCGCGCGTCGGTCGTCGGCGCGCCGAGCGACTCCGCGGCGCCAGCGGGAACGATCGCGTCCGAGGGCAGGAGCGCGGCCATGAAAGCGCCGTAGTCGCCCTCGTCGCGGCGGGAAGCCACGCGGGCCGCCACGGCGACCGGCCCATCGGCCGTGAATGTGACGGCACCGCCGGCGAGCACCCCGAAGAAGTTCGTCAGAGCGTTCTCGATCACCCGGCTTCCGCCGGGAGGGAGGGTAATGGTCGCGAGGCGCGGAGCGACGCTGCCGTCTTCCTGTATGAACGAGAAAGTCACGTTGACGGGGCGCGTCGGGTCCGGGTTGGAAGCGAAGAGGTCCGAGAGCCGGCCCGCGGATCCCGCGAAATTGGACAGGTTGGGGAACACGCCTTCGGTCGCCGCCGGCACGGGCGGGACGGTGGCGATATCCGTGCTGCCCCGGTCGAACACGTTGACGTAAGCCTGGACCGACCCGGAGGCCACCGAGAGACGGATGACGTCTCCCGTCTCCGGAGCGACGCCGAAGGCGTTCGCGGCGGGATTGAACTCGGAGACGATGTTCGTCGTCAGCACGAACCGGCGCGTCCCGCGGACGGTCCCGTCGGGCGCCACGAGCGTCGCGGTCGCGTCGCCGGCGGCAGCGGCGTAGAGGCCGAAAACGGAGACTTCGGAGGCGCGCCCTCCGAGAAAGAGGGTCGTCGAAGAGCCCTGCCCGAGCGAATCCGACGGCGAGGCGGCGCGCAGGGCGAAACCGAAGGAGGAGCCGTCGTCCCTCAGGCGTGCCGACCGGATCGAAACAGAGAGGTCGGCGGCGTTGCCGGAAGTCACGCGCACCCGCACAGGCCCGAAGGAGGCGGCGGCGCCGGAGCTCGCGTCGTGAAAGGTGTCGGGAAGGATGACCGTCTGGCCCGGATCCACGCTGAACGCGGTGCGCGGGGCAAACGAGGCGTCTGAGAAGAGGTAGAGCATGTCGCCCGAGATCGGGCTCGTGCCGCGATTCACGAGAGTCGTCTCGATCGCGATCCGTGGACCCGGGGAAACTCCGAACTGAGCGGCGACGGGCACGGTCAGGTCCGTCGCCGTTCCGACCGGCTTCAAGACGAGATGGACGAGCTTGCCCTCGCTGCCCGTCCAGACTCCCGAGCCGTTCACCTGGATCCCATACGCGTTCACCGAAGGAAACTCCGTCCGCAGGAGGCCGGAGCCCACCACGGTGGTCTTGACGTCGGCGTCCGCTTCCGTCTTTCTCGTGCTGGTGAAGGTGGTCTGGATCGCCAGCGTGTCGCGGATCCTGGCGAGGCGCCTGTTCGGCGTGCCCAGCACGGAGAGCGTCTCGGGGGTCAGGAGGGCGACGCTGGCCGCCGCGATCGTCGGGTCGAGGACCACGACGCGCCCGTTCGCCGTCGGCGCCTCGGCGACGTAGACGCGCCCGTTGAAGATGTCGAAGTGGATCGGGTCGAGGAAGCCGCCGTACGCGGAGATGACGCCGGTCGCGGGTTCGAATCTGTCCATCCGGTTCCCGGAGAACTCACAGATCCACAGCTCCCCGGCGTCGTCGAACTGAAGCTGCGTCGGGTTCAACCTTCCGAGCGTCGGAGCGACGATCGTCCAGGAGGTCTCCGAAGGGGCTCCCGGCACGTAGCGCACGATCCGGTTGTCGCCGAAGTCGACCATCCAGAGCGCCCCGTCCGGTGCGACGACCATGTCCGAGTAGGCAAAGGTCTTGCCCGAACGGTAGTCGACGACGGCGAGGGAGTCCGGGTCGACCGACTGAAGCCGGCCGTTGCTCTGCGGGAGCCAGAACTTTCCGTCCGGCGCGCGGTAGAAGCCAGCGGGCCGAGAGCCCGGGATCACCCATTCGTGGAGCTCGTTGGTCTCCGTGTTCAGACGCCCGAGAGCCGAGAATCCCGCGTCGATCTCGCTCTGCCCGTTCTCGATGAACCAGACGTACTTGCCGTCGATCGTGAAGTCGACCGGATTCGCTCCGAGGTTCTTGTCATCCCGGATCTGCCACTGCTTGAACGTGACTCCGTCCGGCTGGAGCTGGACGATCCGGTCGTTCGACGGGATCAGGAACCAGACGCTCCCGTCCGGCTGTTCGGCGAGATTGACGCCGGTGACGAATCGGCCGTTCTCCGTCGTCCAGGTGGTAGCCGAAGCGACGGAGGTCGGGGTGGGAGTAGGAGTCGGAGTCTGGGCGAGGGCTCCGCCCGCGACGAGCAGAAAGAGAGCGCCGGAGAGGAAAACTCGCGAGGAATAGGGCATTCGGCGGATGATAACGCACGCGTTTCGGCGGGCATTTCCGCCGCGAGCGATCTGTTTTTGCTTTTCGAGCATCGGGGTTTCTTTCTATGGCCAACTTTTCTCCTCTCGCTCCCATTCTTGCCGCTCGGACGACTGCGAGCGCGGCGGCGCTCGTCGAGCGTCTCCCGGACGGCCGGCTGCGCTGCTACGCGTGCGGCCACCGCTGCCCCATTCCGGACGGCCGCGAGGGCGTTTGTCGTGTGCGCTACAACGAAAGCGGAACTCTCAGGGTTCCGTGGGGCTACGTCGGGGCGCTGCAGTGCGACCCGATCGAGAAGAAGCCTTTCTTCCACGCGCTCCCGGGCACCGACGCTTTTTCGTTCGGCATGCTCGGGTGCGATCTGCACTGCGGCTACTGCCAGAACTGGTTCACGTCGCAGTCGATCCGTGACCCCCGCGCGATTGCGCCGCCGCGCGACGTCTCGCCCGGGACGCTGGTCGATCTCGCGATGGAGCGCGGCGCCCCGACCGTCGTGTCCACCTACAACGAGCCGCTCATCACGTCCGAGTGGGCGGTCGCGATCTTCCAGGAAGCGAAGCGGCGGGGACTCAAGACCGGATACGTGTCCAACGGAAACGCGACTCCGCAGGTTCTCGATTTCATCCAGCCGTGGACTGATTTCTACAAGGTCGACTTGAAGTCGATGGACGACAAACATTATCGGGAGCTCGGCGGCGTCCTGGCGAACGTCCTCGATTCGATCCGAGGAATCTACGAGCGCGGAATCTGGCTCGAGGTCTTGACCCTGGTGATTCCCGGCTTCAACGACTCGGAGGCCGAGCTGCGGGAAGCCGCTCGCTACATCGCGTCGGTGTCGCTCGACGTGCCCTGGCACGTGACCGCATTTCATCCCGACTACAAGATGAACGACCGCGGCAGCACGCCGGTCTCGACACTGATCCGCGCGGCCGAGATCGGCGTCGAAGAGGGACTTCGTTACGTCTACGCGGGAAACATCCCCGGCCGCGTCGGCGACTGGGAGAACACGCGCTGTCCGAACTGCCGCGCCACGCTGATCGAGCGCCAGGGTTTCGTGGTCCTCTCCCACCGCATCCTGGCCGGGCGCTGCCCCGACTGCTCGGCGCTCATCCCCGGGCGTTGGGATGCCGCGCTCGAGGGAAAGACCCGGACGCACGGAATCCCGCTCCCGGTCCTCTGACGGCGAACGCCCGCCGTCAAGCGCTTGCGGGATCCCTCGACGCGGCTTAATGGAGCCCGAAGGTGACGGTCACCGTGAGCCGGACGCGCACCGCCCGCCCGTTCAAAGTGGCGGCCCGGTAACGCCAGGACTCGAGCGCTCGGGCCGCCTCCGCATCCAGCAGCGGGTAGACGGACTTGACCACCCGGACCTCTTCGACGACACCCGCAGCGGAGATGATCGCCTCGAGGACCACCGTCCCGGCCGCCCGCGCCCGGCGCGCCGCCTCGGGATACGTCGGATCGACGCGGAGAAGCAGAAGGGGCGGCCGAACGTCGCCGCCCGGCTCGTGGATCGGCGCTCCAGTTCCCTCACCCGCCTGACGGCCGCCCGGCCCGATCCCATCGCCTTCCCCGGGTTCGCCGGGAGGCGCGGTCCCCGACGGTTCGTCGAGCTCCCGCCCGGTCGTTTCCACGCCCTCGAGCCGGGTCTCCGCGGCGGGGACCGCGGGGCGAAGCGCCGACGGAACGAAAGCGCGCCGGGGCGCGGAGCCTGCGGCGGCGCGCGACGAGATCCGCTGTGCAGGGCCGCCTCCGCCCGGGGAGGGAAGAACCGCGGCGACCACGAGACGAATTGGAAAGGACGGTTCCTGAATCTCGTCCTCCGTCCGGAAGGCGATTCCAGCGACGACGAGCGCGACGGCGCCGCCGTGCAGCGCCAGAGCGACGCCGAGCGGCAGGCGGGGGACCCTGAAGGCGTTCGTTCCCGATTCGATCAGCGCGTTCTGGAACATCGCGTTTCCCTCCATCCCCGAGGACCCCGGCGGAGGCGGAAGGTTCCCGAAACGATGCGCGTGCTCGAAATCCGGTAAACCGCCGGCGCCCTCCCTCGTCCAACCTCGAAAGCCCGAAAGGGGGCCCATGACTTCGATCCCCTGGAATCGCGAAGCCGCCGCGCATCTCCTTCGTCGAGCCGGCTTCGGAGGAACCCCCGCCGAAATCGACGCGCTTTCTGCCCGGGGCCTGGACGGCGCCGTCTCGTTCCTGGTGGACTACGAGACCGTCGACACGGCGGCTTACGACGCGGCGCTCGCCGCGAAGACCTACAACCTCGCGACGACCCGCGGGATCCAGCAGTGGTTCCTCGACCGGATGGCGAACTCGCCCCGCCCCCTCGAAGAAAAGATGACCTATTTCTGGAACCTTCACTGGACGTCGGGGATCTCGAAGGTTCGCGGCGTCACGCTGATGCTCAACCAGAACAGGACGGCCCGAGTGGCCGCCGTCGGCCGATTCGACGATCTCGTGCTGAAGATGTCGCAGGACCCGGCGATGCTGGTGTGGCTGGACAACTGGTTGAACCGCGCCGCGCAGCCCAACGAAAACTATGCGCGCGAACTGATGGAGCTGTACACGCTCGGCATCGGGAACTACAAGCAGGCGGACGTGACGGCGCTCGCTCGCGCCCTGACCGGCTGGACGGTGCAGAACTACAGGCAGTCGGACAGCTACAACGGAGCGACGTTCGTCAACAACCCGGCCATTCACGACAACGGCAGCAAGACCCTTCTCGGTCAGACGGGAAACTGGGACGGAGCGGATGCCATCAACATCCTGCTCTCCCGGTCGGATGCGCGCGGTTCGGTGTCCGGGCGTTTCCTCGGCGCGAAGCTCTGGCGGTTCTTCGTGTACGACGATCCGCCGGATTTCATCGTCGACCAGCTCGCCGCGGTGTGGGTCTCCTCCGGGCGCGTCGTGCGCGAGGTACTCCGCGCGATTTTTTCGAGTCCCGAGTTCTACGAAACGCACGCGCGCAAGACGTGGGTTCGCACGCCGGTCGAATACGCGGTCGCGTCCGTCCGGATGCTCGAGGGGACGAGTGACTTTTCTTCTCCGGCCGCGTCGCTCGCCGGGATGTCCCAGAGCCTCTTCGACCCGGAAGACGCGAAGGGGTGGGACTGGGGGCTCTCCTGGATGAATACCGGGACTCTCTTCAACCGCGCGACGTTCACGAACTCCCTCGCGAGCAACCGGGGGGCGACGGGGACGCGGTTCGACCCGAACAAGGTGCTCGCGGGGCACGACGTCTCGACCGCCGACCGGGTCGTCGACGTGGTCGCCGACCGCCTGAACCTCTCGGACGCGCCGCCGTCGACCCGCCAGTCCTGGATCGACTACATGAACACGAACGATGCCGGTCAGCGGGTCCCGTGGACCAACACGGCGGCGAACGTGGACAAAAAGGTGCGCGGACTGGTGCACCTGATGCTGACGAGCCCGTACTTCCAGTTCGCCTGAACGAGGGCGCAAAGGAACTCCATGACTTCTTCTCGACGCGAATTCCTCCTTCGCAGCGCCGGGTTCGTGACCGTCTCCGCGATGGTGCCGAAGTGGTCGGTCGCGGCGAGCCGCGGCTTAGAGGCGGTGGAGGCCGACGCGGCCGCGTCCGGCCGGACTCTCGTGATCCTCGAGCTCATGGGCGGCAACGACGGGCTGAACACCGTGATCCCGTACGCCGACTCGAAATACCCGCAGCTGCGGTCCCGAATCGGCATCCCCACGGCCACGGTGCTGCCTCTCGATTCGAAGCTCGGGCTTCACCCGAACATGACGGGCCTGAAAGCGCTCTGGGACGCGCGCCGCGTCGCGGTCGTCGAGAACATCGGATACCCGAACTCGAGCCTCTCGCACTTCGCCTCGCGCGACATCTGGCACACAGCCGATCCGAGCCTGGTCGAGCACCGGGGCTGGCTGGGGAGATGGGCGGATGCGACGCTCGCCGGCAACGGCAACCCGCTTTCGTGTACGGCGATCAGCAGCTCGCTTCCGCGCACGCTTCTCGCGGACAACGTCCAGGTCCCCTCGTTCCTGACGCTCGCGACCTACTCGTACCAGACCGACGGCTCGGCGGCCGGCGACCGGAACAACCAGGTCAGCACTTTCCTGAAGCAGAGCTCGCAGGAGTACGAGCTTCCGACGCCGGCGGACACCGTCGGGCAGCTCGGCGAGGACGCCATCGCCTCGTCGAACGTGCTTCAGACCGTCGGGAGCGGATACGTCGCGGCGAGCACCTACCCGGCAAACAGCCTCGGCTCCGCGCTCCTGCTGATTGCCCAGATCGTCAACGCCAACGTGGGGGCGAGGATCCTCTACGCCACCTACGGCGGCTTTGACAATCACGCGGGGGAGGACCAGGCCCACGACCCCCTGTTGAAGAACGTTTCGGACGCCATCAAGGCGTTCTTCGACGATCTCGACGGGCACGGCAAGTCCCATGACGTTCTGCTGATGACCTGGTCGGAGTTCGGCCGCCGCGTTCAGGACAACGCCTCGAACGGGACCGACCACGGCACGTCGGCGCCCCATTTCGTCGTGGGAGACGCGGTCAGCCCCGGAATCTACGGCGACCCGCCGAACCTGTCGGCCCTCGACGCGAACGGAAACCTCGCCGTGCAGAACGACTTCCGGTCGTATTACGGGACGATCCTGGCGGACTGGCTGAAGGCCGACTCCGCGGCAATCCTCGGCGCCGGATGGCCGAATCTCGGGTTCGTAAACCGCGGGTACGTCTAGACGGAAGCGGCGCACCGGACGTTTCACGGCGTACGGTGCCGTTCGGACATGCTTCTGGGCACCTGATAGCCTCGGAAAGTGACACCGGGCCAGGCCAGCGTCGAAGGAACCAAACGATTTGCGGGCCGGTCGACCCCCGGGAAGGGGCACTTTCGCCAGTTCTCGGCCTCCGTCTACATCTCTTCGATCGGGCTCGGCACATACCTCGGCGCGGAAGACGCGGCGACGGACGCCGGCTACGAGGCATGCATCCGAGTGGCGCTGGAGTCCGGAGTCAACGTGTTCGACTCCGCGATCAACTACCGGGGCCAGAAGAGCGAACGGGCGATCGGGCGGGCCCTGAAAAAGGCGTTTGAGGAAGGGGCGGCCGCCCGCGACGAGGTCTTCGTCACGACGAAGGGGGGGTATCTGCCCCACGACGCGGACGACCCCCGCCCGCCGAAGGTCTACATCCGGGAGACCTTCTTAGACAGCGGCCTCGTCGCGAGGTCGGAGCTCGTTTCGGGCGGACACTGCATGTCGCCCGGCTACCTGAAGGACCAGTTGAGGCGCAGCCGCGAGAACCTCGGCCTCGAGACGATCGACCTCTATTACCTCCACAACCTCGAAGCGCAGCGCTCTGCCCTGGACAAAGCGGCCTTCCGGAAACGGCTTTGCGCTGCCGCCGAGGTCATGGAGGAAGCCGCGGGATCCGGGGAGATCGGTTCGTGGGGCCTCGCCACCTGGGACGGCCTCCGGGCCCCGGCGGAGCATCCCGAGCATCTCTCGATGGCGGAGACCATCGAGGTCGCGCGGGAGATCTCGGGGGACAAGCACCATTTCCGCGCGGTGCAGATGCCCTTCAATCTCGCGATGTCGGAGGCGCTCGCGTATCGGTCCCAGACGATCGGTCAGGGCAAGGTGCCTGCGCTCCGGGCGGCTCAGGCGCTGGGGCTCTGCGTCTTCGGCTCGGCAACGCTGCTCCAGGGCCGGCTCGCCGCGGGACTTCCCGAGGAGATCGACGAGGCACTCCCCGAAGCCACCAGTCCCGCTCGCCGCGCGATCCAGTTCTCGCGGTCCGCCTCGGGGATGACGACGAGCCTCGTGGGGGTGTCGACCCCGGACCACGCGCGCGACGACTTCGGGCTGGCCGAGGTCGCGCCGGCCGACCCTTCGCGCATTACGGCCCTTTTCGAGACGGCGCCTTGACGCTTGAGAAGGCGCCAAAAAGCCCGGGGCAGATCCCGGTATCGCGGGATTGCCTTATCTGCTAGACTCCTGATTCGACGATCTTCCCGCCCGGGCCCTCGAGCCTGCGCGGCGGGAGCTTGGGAGCTCAGTGTCCGAAGATCCCTTGGTACCCCAGATTCCGATGTCGCTTCCCGTGCAGACGGAAAGCCCGAGTCCCGGTGAGGGCCCTCGCCCGCATCGCCGCCGCCGCCGAAGGCGCCGCCGCGGTGGAGGCGGCGGGGGAGGAGCCGGGGGCGGAGGGCGTCCTTCCGATTCAAACGGAGGGGGTGGCGGTTACGCCGAACGCTCCGAACGCCCGGACGAAGTCCCCGCCGCCGGCCCGGAACGTCCCGTCGAGGGTGTCCTTTACCTGCCTCCCCGCGACAACGCTCCAGGTGTGCTCGTTAACGCGAAGGCGAACTACCTTCCCTCTCCGAAGGATCCCATCGTTCCACGAGACCTGATCATGCGCGAAGGCCTCGAGGCCGGCGCGTTCCTGAGCGCGTTTGCGGTGGACGGCTCCCGTTCCGTCGTCCGCAGAGTCGAAACCGTCGAGGGCATGGAGCCGGCGGCGTTCCGGCAGCGGCCCGCGTTTGCGGACCTCGTCTCGATCGACCCGCACGACCGGCTGAAGCTGGAAACGGAGCCCGATGAGATGTGCGGCCGCGTCACGGATCTTCTGACCCCGATCGGGCGCGGCCAACGCTGCCTGATCGTCGCGCCGCCCAAGGCCGGAAAGACCACACTCTTAAAGCGCATGGCGCACGCGGTGTCGGTAAACGACCCTGACGTCTACGTCATCGTTCTCTTAATCGATGAGCGGCCCGAGGAAATCACCGACTTCCGCCGCAGCGTCCGGGGCGAAGTCATCGCGTCGTCCGCGGACCTATCGGCCGAGAATCACATCGCGGTCGCCGAGATCGTCGCAGAGCGCGCGCGCCGGCTCGTCGAATGCGGCAAGCACGCGATCATCTTTCTCGACTCGATCACCCGGATGGCGCG
>JBDTRB010000123.1:0-9501 GCA_039931865.1 Acidobacteriota bacterium
GGAAGTGAGACGGAAGGGAGACTCGAGGCGGGGGAGGGCGGGGCTGGCCGCTAGCCGCCCCTGGCCTGCTTGAGGACCTCGAGGAGGACCGTGGTGACCCCGTTCAGGATGAATTGGACCCCGATCACGGTCGCCACGAGCCCCATGATCTTCGCAACGACGCGCTGTCCGGTCGGGCCGATGCGCTCGACGATCGCGGGGGCAGCGAAGAGGATGACGAGCGTGATCAGGATGCTCGCCGCGAGCGCCACGGCGAGAGCCACGCGATGCGAAGCGTCCGGCGCCTGGCCGACGAGCACCATCATCGCGGAAATCGCTCCGGGGCCGGCGATCACCGGGATCCCGAGAGGCACGACGGACGGATCGAGCTTCTCGACGTCATCCGGCGAGATCTTCTTCCTGTCCGGGTCCTGCATCTCCCGGAGCGACATCGTCGTGAAAAGCACGCCGCCCGCGATCTGAAACGCCGGGACGGTGATCTGGAAGAACGAGAAGATCGCGCCTCCCGCGGCCGCGAACAGCGCGAGCACCGCAGCGGCGGCGAGGCAGGCGCGGATCGCGGCGCGTCGGTGGTCCGCCGGCGTTCCCGAGGTCAGCGCGACGAAGATCGGCGCAGCGGAGATCGGGTTGATGACCGAAAAAAGCGACGAAAAAGCGAGGAGCGCGAACTGCGCCGCGGCCGAGGAAAACACGATGGCGCACCGTATCAGGGCACGGGTGGAAGGCTCCGCGGGCCCACGCGGGTCTGCGCGGGGAATGGCCGGGGAACCCTCTGTGTTTCCGTAATTTCCGTAAGATCTTCCGGCGGTAAACGACCGGGTCCGGCCCGGGCTTCCCCGCCATACAATCGGGCCCTTCCATGGAATTCCTTCGGATCCGCGGCGCGCGGCAACACAATCTCCGGAACGTCTCCTGCGACATCCCGCGCAACCGCCTCGTCGTCGTGACGGGCGTCTCCGGATCGGGCAAGTCGTCTCTCGCGTTCGATACGATCTTCGCCGAGGGGCAGCGCCGGTACGTCGAATCGCTCTCCGCCTACGCCCGGCAGTTTCTGGAGCAGATGGAGAAGCCCGACGTCGACTCGATCGAGGGGCTCTCGCCCGCGATCTCGATCGAGCAGCGCACGACCTCGAAAAACCCGAGGTCCACCGTCGGTACCGTCACCGAGATCTACGACTACCTGCGCCTCCTCTACGCGTCGATCGGAAAGCCCCACTGTCCGAAGTGCGGCCGGCCGATCCAGGCGCAGACGGTCCAGGAAATGGTGGACCGCGCGCTGCGGCTCCCCGAGGGCAGCCGGTTCGTCGTGCTGGCGCCGTACGTCGCCGGCAAGAAGGGCGAGTACCGCAAGCAGATGGCGGAGATGCTCAAGGAGGGGTTCCTGCGCGCCCGGATTGACGGCCAGTATGTCGATCTCGACGACCCGCCGGACCTCGACAAGCAGAAGAAGCACACGATCGAGCTCGTCGTGGACCGGCTCGTCGCGAAGCCCGCGGCGGACGAGGAGTACCGCAAGCGGCTCGCCGACTCGATCGAGACGGCGACGCGCGTTTCCGGCGGCCTCGTGACGCTCTCGATGGCCGACGGCCCCGAAGAAGTTCTTTCCGCGAATTACGCCTGCCCCGACTGTGGGACGTCGCTGACCGAGATCACCCCGCGGCTCTTCTCGTTCAACTCGCCGTACGGCGCGTGTCCCGAGTGCTCGGGGCTCGGAACGATCCTGAAGGCGGACCCGGAGCGGCTCCTCGTCGCGCCGGAGAAGTCGATCAACGACGGCGCGATCGCGATCCTGAAGCCGGGATCGACGAACTGGCGCTCCCGGCAGATGGCGACGCTCGCGAAGCACTACAAGTTCCGGCTCGACCAGCCGTTTTCGAAGATCCCGAAGGCGGCGCGAGAGGTCATCCTCTACGGCTCCGGCGAAGACGAGATCAAGTTCTCCTACGTCGCCGACCGCGGGGAATACCACTGGAAGTCGTCGTTCGAAGGATTGATCCCGATGCTCGAGCGACGCTACCGGGAGACCGAGAACCCCGAGAACCGCCTCGAGCTCGAGGCGTACATGTCAGCGGATCCGTGCCCCGCCTGCCACGGACGGCGGCTGAAGCCGGAGGCGCTGGCGGTCAAGGTGGGAGGGCGGTCCATCGACGAGATTGCCTGCGTCACAATTTCAGACTCCATCACCTTCTTCGACGATCTGGCCCTGACGGCGCGCGAGCGGGAGATCGCTGGCAAGATCCTCAAGGAGATCCGCGACCGGCTCGGCTTCCTGGCGAACGTCGGGATCGGCTACCTGAATCTCTCCCGAGGCGCCGCGTCGCTGTCGGGCGGCGAGTCGCAGAGGATCCGCCTCGCGACGCAGATCGGTTCGAAGCTCATGGGCGTCCTCTACGTGCTCGACGAGCCGTCGATCGGATTGCACCAGCGGGACAATCGGAAGCTCATCGACACGCTCATCTCGATGCGCGATCTCGGCAACACGGTGGTCGTCGTCGAGCACGACGAGGAGACGATCCGGTCCGCCGACTGGGTGATCGACCTCGGGCCCGGCGCGGGCGTCCACGGCGGTCGCATCGTTGCGCAGGGCACTCCGGACGAGATCATGGACTTTCCCGAGTCGCTGACGGCGAAGTACCTGTCGGGCGAGCTCGAGATCCCCATCCCGGAGACGCGCCGCGGCGGAAACGGGAAGGCGCTCGTCGTGCGCGCCGCTCGCGAGCACAATCTGAAGAACGTGGACGTCCGCTTCCCGCTCGGCGTCATGACCGCCGTCACCGGGGTCTCAGGCTCCGGAAAATCGACCCTCGTCAACGACATCCTCTACAAGGCGCTGGCGCGCGCGCTTCACGGCGCGGCGGACCGTCCCGGGGCGCACGACAAGATCGAGGGCCTCTGGGAGATCGACAAGGTCATCAACATCGACCAGTCGCCGATCGGACGCACCCCGCGGTCGAACCCCGCCACTTATACGAACGTCTTCAATCCGATCCGGGAGCTGCTGTCCCGCACCCCGGAAGCGCGCGCTCGCGGCTACGCGCCCGGCCGTTTCTCCTTCAACGTGAAGGGCGGCCGCTGCGAGGCGTGCAGCGGCGACGGGCAGATCAAGATCGAAATGCACTTTCTGCCCGACATCTATGTGACCTGCGACGTCTGCGCCGGCAAGCGCTACAACCGCGACACCCTGCAGGTGCACTACAAGGGTAAATCGATAGCGGACATCCTGGCGCTCACCGCGGAGCAGGCGCTGGAGCTCTTCGAAAACATTCCGTCGATCTCCAATATCTGCCGCACGCTGGTGCAGGTGGGGCTCGGCTACATCCAGCTCGGGCAGTCGTCCACGACGCTGTCCGGCGGCGAGGCGCAGCGGGTCAAGCTCGCGAAGGAGCTGGCGCGGCGGTCGACGGGCCGGACGCTATATCTGCTGGACGAGCCGACGACCGGCCTTCACTTCGACGACATCCGGAAGCTGCTCGGGGTTCTCCGGTCGCTGACGGAGAAGGGGAACACCGTCGTCGTCATCGAGCACAACCTCGACGTGATCCGCACGGCGGACTGGGTCGTGGATCTCGGGCCCGAAGGGGGCGACGGCGGAGGCCAGATCCTCGCGGAGGGGACGCCGGAAGCGGTCGCCGCAGTCCGCGTGTCGCACACGGGTCAGTTCCTGCGTCGGATCTTCGTCGAGGCGAAGAAGGCGGCGCGCGCATGATCCGCGGCAGCAGGACGGCGGCCGCCCTGTTCCTGCTGGGCGGCGCGCTCGCCGCTCCGTCGCCCGCGGCGCCCGCTGCGCCCGCCGCTAAGAAGCGTACGGCGGCGCCGGCCGCGAAGCCGGGGGCTCACGGAAGCCTGACCGACTTCACGGGAATGTGGGAGCTCGACACGAAGGCCAGCTCGCTCGGTTCCCCGAAGATGCAGAACGCGGTCCTCCAGGTCACCCAGTCGGGCGACCGCATCTGGATCCAGCCCATCGGGGGATCACGCGCGCGCATCCTCGCGGAAGAAGTGGTCGTCGACGGCCGCACTTACGAAAAGACGCTCGGGAACAAGGAGCGCGGGACGCTCACCGCGAAGTGGGGCAACGACGCGAAATCGCTGTGGCTCGAGGTCGTCGCGGGAACGGACGAGACGCCGCGCGCCGCGGTCCAGAGAAGTGTCTGGCGCCTCTCCGCGGACCGGCAGGTGTGGGTTCGCGAGACGGTGACGGTGCAGAAGGACGGCGCCCGCCAGACCCGGCTCGTGTTCCGCCGGCAGGACCCCAACAAGCCGGCACCGACGCGCGCTCCGGCCGAATAGCTCGACCGAGCTGATAGCTTCTGCCGATGTCGCGCTTTTCGCCGGAGCCTTGGCGCGTCAAGGTCGTCGAGCCGATCCGCCGCACCGGGCGCGAAGAACGGGCCGAGAAGCTCCGCGCGGCCGGCTACAACGTATTCGGCCTCGCCTCTGAAGACATTTACATAGACCTCCTGACCGACTCCGGGACCTCCGCGATGTCCGATTCCCAGTGGGCGGGACTGATGCGCGGAGACGAATCGTACGCGGGCGGCCGCAACTTCTTCCACTTCGAGCAGACTGTTCGCGAGATCTTCGGGCTGCCGTACGTCATCCCCACTCACCAGGGACGCGTCGCCGAGAACCTCCTCTTTTCGACGGTGCTGGCGGCGGGTGACATCGTGCCGAACAACACCCACTTCGATACGACCCGCGCGAACGTCGAAGTGAACGGCGGGACGGCGATCGACCTCGTGATCCCGGAGGGCCGCGATCCCCGAGCCCGACACCCGTTCAAGGGGAACATGGACCTCGAGCGGCTGGAGGCCTGCATCGCCGGCAACCCCGGCCGCGTCCCTCTCGTCCTTCTGACGCTGACGAACAATTCGGGCGGAGGGCAGCCTGTGTCGCTCGAGAACGTGCGGGGAACGAGCGAGATCTGCCATCGCCACAAGGTCCCGCTCTTCATCGACGCATGCCGGTTCGCCGAGAACGCCTGGTTCGTCCGCCAGCGGGAAGCGGGGCAGTCGGGCCGGCCGGTCGCGGAGATCGTCCGCGAGATCTTCTCGCTGTCGGACGGCTGCACCATGAGCGCCAAGAAGGACGGCCTCGCGAACATCGGCGGGTTCCTCGCGCTGCGCGATGAGACCTGGGTCGAGAGGCTCAAGAACAAGCTCATCCTGATCGAAGGGTTCCCGACGTACGGCGGCCTCGCGGGGCGCGACCTCGAGGCGGTCGCGATCGGATTGCGCGAGGTCCTCGACGAGGAGTACCTCGCGTTTAGAGTCGGGCAGGTCACCCTCTTCGGCGAGGCCCTTGCGGCGGCGGGCGTGCCGGTCGTCGAGCCGATCGGAGGCCACGCGGTTTACGTGGACGCGCGCGCCTTCGCGCCTCATCTGCCGCCGTCGCAGTATCCCGGTCAGGCGCTCACGATCGCGCTCTACGTCGAGGGTGGCATCCGGGCGGTCGAGATCGGCGGCGTGATGTTCGGCCGCCCCGATCCCGCGCGGCCCGGCGAAGAGATCCTCCCGGACCTCGACCTCGTCCGGCTCGCGGTTCCGCGGCGCGTTTACACGAACAGCCACCTCGAATACGTCGCGGACGTCCTGGTGAGAATCCACCAGCACCCCGAGGCGCTGCGCGGCATCCGGATCGCGCGACAGGCCCCCGTTCTGCGGCACTTCACCGCTCACTTCGAGCCCATCTGAAGCGGGGCGGCGGCGGGCGCCAAGTTACAATCCCGCCCCGTGATCACCGGCTACAACACGGACGTCAAGCACAACAGCCGTGTCTTCCACATCCAGACGGAAGACAAGGGCGACACGTCCCCGCACATCGAATCGCTCGTCTACGTGGGGGGCCAGATCCTCGCCACGCGCAAGACGTCCTATGCCGACCTGATCCAAACCGGGCGCGACGACAAGGCGGTGCAGGAGCTGATGGAGCAGCAGCACCGGACCATGATTGCGGCCATCCAGCGCGGCCGTTTCGACGGTCCGAACGGCGGCCTGAAGAGCCCGGATGGCGCTCCTGCGGGCGAAGAGGACGCCCGCGGCGAGCCCGATGACCAGGAGGAACAGGGGCCGCCGGGGGACCGCACGCTGGACCAGGTCATCCTCGACTACCTCGCGTCGGAGCTCGCGCACGACCAGATCGACTGCTCCTTCTCGCCCGTTCCGGAATTCGTCTCGGGCAAGGAGACCGCGCTGAGGATGAAAGCAGTGTCCTCCCTCTCGAAGCAGCCGGTGGTGGGGGCGGCCGTGCAGATCCGCATCCTGTCGACCATCCACAAGCCGGCCGTGGTCTTCCAGGGTCTGACGGCGTCCGACGGAATGTGCCCGATCGCGTTCGCGGTCCCGGCGTTCGGCGAGGGCGCGGCCGCCGCGGTCATCCGCGTCAGCTCTCCGATCGGCAGCACCGAATTCAAGTTTCCCGTGCGGAGGAAGACGTGAGCGCGGTTCGCGTGCGGGTCAACGGCGAAGACCTCGATCTGCCGGAAGGGGCGTCCGTCGCGTCGGTTCTGGAGAAGCTCGAGATCGCGACCCCGCGCGTCGCGGTCGAGCGCAACCGCGAGATCGTGCCGAAGGCGCACTACGCAACCACCGCGCTCTCAGCCGGAGACGTGCTCGAGGTCGTCGAGTTCGTCGGCGGGGGGTAGCCCGGCTTCCCTCGGCGATTCTGCGATCGCGGCGCCGTCCAGCTTGCCTGGACGGGGCCGATCGCATATCCTCCGCGCTCCGTGGGCCGTTAGCTCAATTGGTAGAGCAAGAGACTCTTAATCTCTAGGTTGTAGGTTCGAGTCCTACACGGCTCACCACGTCTTCACTTCGCGCGGCCCGCCCAAATCAGCACCGCCCGGATCACCACCGCGCCTCATCCCAGCAGCGTCCACGCGGCGAGCGCCGCGAGTTTCTGATCCGATCCCCAGGGCGCGCCGATCGTCTTCCGCATCGTCGCCAGCCGGCGGTCGAGCTCTTCCGCCGGGCGGCCGAGCGACTCCGACGCGCGCGTGCGTAGAGTCTTCCTGGGGATCCGGACCACCGTGAGCCCCGCGCGCTTCGCCGCTTCCGCCACCGCGTCCCGGAAGTGGTCGCCTTCCGCCGCGTGGATCCGCGCGTGGGACGCCAGGATCGCTTCGAGAGGCGGAGGCGGACGCAAGCCGCCGGCGGCGGTCAGGACCGCGCAGGATTGCGGTCGGGCATCGGCTGGGAGAGCGCCGACGACCCGGGCCATTTCGGCGATCGCTCTGCGATTCGCGTCTTCCCGGCAGGATTCGAGAAAGGCGCGCGCTTTCGGTAGGGGCATGGCTTCGGCGGCATGGAAAGGCTGTTTCCTGTTCCCGTCGCCGGGCTCGGAGAGCAGCAGCCGGCCGCGCCAGAGCACCTCGGGGTCTTCGCCGGCGAGTAGCATCGCCACGAGCACCGCCCAGCCGGAGTGACACTCGACCCCGACCGCGCAGGCCGGTCTGGCCCGCCGTGTCGCCAGGCTTTCATGCGGAGGATCGGCGGTCGATTCGTGGCGCATGCCGAAATCCTACCGCTCCGCTCGAAGTGGGGACGAGGGGATGGTTGCCCGGGTCGGCGCTTTGCGCCCGAAGAGTGAAACGGCCACGTCGCCTCGGAATGCGTTTGACTTCGTTTCGGGGCCGCGGCTACGCTGGCGTCGCTTGTTCGCCAAATTCGTCCTCGGCGCTTTCCTTGCGGGCGCGGTTTCCGCTGCCGGCGCGACGCCGGTCTCGACCGCGCCGCCGGCTCTCGAGATCCACCGGGCGCTTTCCGGTCCGGCGATCGACCTCGGGGCAGGGGCGGCGCTCGACGCCGGCGGTGTGGTCGAGGTTCGCTGGTCGGGGCTGCCGGACTCTGCGGGCGAGGTGGAGCTTCTCCTCTCGCTCGACGGAGGGCGCACCTACTCCTTGCGGCTGACCGATGAGCTCGACCCGAAAGGCGGCTCGTTTTCCTGGGAGGTTCCGGGGCTCGATTCAAACCGCGCGCGCCTTGCCATCCGCATTGGCATCGACGGCGCCGAAGTGATCGCCGCCGCGACCGCGCCCTTCACGATCTCGCGCGATCCTTCCACCGCCCGCGCGCGACTGCGCTGGCGCTCGGGGGAAATCTGGACCGCGTCCGACGGTGAAGCAGACGTTCCTGAACGAGAGCCCGGCCTCGGGCTATCCGCCGCCCCGGAAAGCATGACCGCGCTCGACGATTCCGCGGACGCCATCGAGAGCGCGCCCTCCGGCGCCGACCTGCGCGCGGCCCGATATCCCGCGGGATCCCGCTCGGTTTTCGAGGCTTCGCTGCCCGACTCCGCGTTCCATCTCTCGCGCGCCCGTCCCCACTCGTTCCCCCGGCGAATCTGAGAAACGCGGCGGGCGTCCCGCGCCCGTCAACGCTCCTCGCCCGCGGACCTTCCGGCAATTGCTCCCGGGAGGCAGTCCGCCGACGCCAGCTAACTCAGATCGACTCCGCCCCGCCGCGCTTCGGCATTGCGGCTTGGGGGAGTGGGAGAAAAACATGACGATGTCATTGACGGTCCGGTCTTCCGCTGAGGACGCCCCCCGCGCGCGAGCGCAGAACTCCCGGAAGCTGCTCGACTCTCTAGCAGCCCGTGGAAAAAGGGTGTGGGATGGCGTTGCGAGCGCCGTGGGGCCGGCTGGGAGGCGACGCGACGAAGGCGATGCTGTTCGCATCGGGGAGGAGCGGCAACGATGCAGACGGCCCCGCGCCGCCGCAACCCGCAGGGCGGACGGCCTTTTGCTCGGCGTGACGCGAAGAAGAGACCTTGATCAACAGGCACGACAAAAGTCTCCGTTGTGCCTGTCGCTGATTGCAAAAGCCCGGACGCGACACCCGCATCCCTTTTTCCACGGGCTGCTTGGCGAAGTTCTCGCCAGCGCCGCGAGCCCGAGCTTCGAAGTGCGAATGCAGGCCTGGCTCTGGCTCGAGAATCACGGGGAAGCGGCGGCGCGCGTGCTGGCGTCCTCGCGTCAGCCGCCGTCTGTTCCGAGCGTTCCGGAATGCGGGTGCCGCGAAGAGCAGCCTCTGGCCGACTGGGAAAGGAACTTTCTGAGTCTCCATCTCGATTCGAGGTCCGAAGCGCTCACGCCTCGGGAGGTTCGAATTCTGCGCGCGAGGCTCGGCGCGGACGGGCCCCCGCAGCCGCTCGCCCGCATCGCGCTCGAGCTTTCCCTGACCCGCGAACGGGTGCGGCAGATCGAAGTCGAGGCGCTCGGAAAGATCGGGATCCAGGCGCCCGGAAAGGCGCACACGCACAAGTCCGGGAGCGGATGGAAGTGCGCCCGGGTCGTGCTGCGAGAGCTCGCCGGTCCCCGCGCACCCGCGGTCGCCGCAGCCGGAAGACCGCAACGCAGCGCGTCGGGAGAAAGGTCTTGACGCGCCGGAGGATGAGCCGCGGGGCCGCGCGGCTCATGATTGCGCTCGCCGCGTTCGCGCTGGACCGCGCGTCGGGGCAGGGGCAGGGACAGGCACAGGGACAGGCACAGGGACAGGCACAGGC
>JBDTRB010000124.1:0-9289 GCA_039931865.1 Acidobacteriota bacterium
TGGATTGACTTGGTCGAGCACCCGACCGCCGCCGCGGCAGTCGCGAAGGTCTCACAGACGACGGATCCAGAGGCCAAGCTGTTGCGGAAGGGAGATGGGAAGCCCTCGCGGCTGTGCTACGTGGGGGCCATGTCCTTATGGAGAACCGCAACGGGCTGTGCACGGATGCTCTGGTTTCGCAGGCGGGTGAGCTGGTTCGACGATCGATCGGCGCCTCGCGTCGGCGCGTGACTCTGGGAGCGGATAAGGGATACGACATCGGGGACTTCCAGGTCGCTCTGGCGGACCTGGGCCAAGCCGGTGGCGCGGATGGGCAAGACACGGTTCCGAGGAGCGATACGGGTCGGCGTCCGGTTCCTCCTGGCCATGACCGCCTACAACCTGGTTCGGATAGCCCGGCTCCACCTCCAGAGCGGATGAGAACGGAAGAGAGTCCCCCGGAGCGACCGCGCTACGATCTCTCGATGATCGCTCGCGTACAGCGTTGCAGGCGGTCTGCGGGAACCTGGGGCATTTCGCCAACATTTCGCCAGGGTGCGGTTCACGGCGCGCAAAAACCCCAGAACTCATCACCTTTCCTCCGCCACCCATCGAGAATCTAGCCAGCCGCCACCAGGTCCCTCGAGCCGCTGCGCTCCGGCGAGTCGACCGCCGGTGCCGCTCGCTCAAAGCGAGCCAGGCAATCCGCCAACTGTTCGGCGAGAATCGAGACGCGCGGTTCATGAACGATCGCTCCATGATGACCGGGCACGTCGTGAACTTCGATGCCTCCGACCGCGACGCGAGTCCATCCGAGGTTGCGATCGTAGCCGTATCCGGCGGGCTGCTTGACGGCGCGAAAAAGCGTGACGCGACGCGGGTAGACGTCGTAAACGTAACGATTCTTCGCCTTTCCGATCGCAAGTTCCACCTCCCGAAGGGTTCGGGGTAGGCCCAAAGCCTTCACGAGCCGGTTCAACCGCCGACGATTGGCGCCCACGATCTTTCGCAGAACGATGAGCGATTTCGTCTTCACATATGCCACCTTCTCCCCGGGGCCTTTGGCAACGAGAAGGTTTCCCAGGTGAAGGCTGACTCGTTCTTTGAGTGCGAGAAAGCGAAACCGAATGGAGCTCTGGTCGGGCTGTTGCTGCGGGTAGTCCGGTCCAAAGGTGTCGAACAGGGCGAGGATGCCGACCTGTTGGCCTGAACGAACGAGTTGCTGTGCCATCTCAAACGCAATCACACCGCCGTACGAGGAGCCCGCGAGGTGGTAAGGACCCTTCGGCTGGAACTCGCGGATTTCCTTCAGATAATGGGATGCCATGTCTTCGACGCGTTCCGCCCGAGGCTGTTTCCCATCGAGACCCTGCGCCTGAAGTCCGTATAAAGGCTGGTCGGTTCCGAGTCGGCGCGCCAGGTCCATATAGAAGAGAACGTTGCCTCCGCCGGCATGCATGCAGTACAGCGGATTTCTGGATCCGCGCGGTTGGATTGCAACGAGCGAGGTCCATAGCGGCGACCATCGCTCCTCCTGAAGGATTTCCGCGAGCTGCTCGACCGTGGGCGCCTGAAAGATCGTCGCGAGCGGAAGCTCCCGTCCAAAATCTTTCTTGATGCGCGCAAAAAGACGGATGGCGAGCAACGAATGACCGCCCAGGTCGAAGAAGTTGTCCGTCACTCCAACGGGACGAACCCCGAGAATCTCCTCCCATGTCGACGCGAGCCGCTTCTCCGTCTCGGTGCGCGCGGCCAAGACGGATCGATCCGCCTCGTGAAGCGCCTTTTCATCCGGCGACGGCAGGGCCCGTCGATCGACCTTCCCGCTGGCCGTCTGAGGAAGGGTTTCCAAGATGACAAACGCGGTGGGCACCATCTGTTCCGGCAGCGAACGCTTCACGAACGCGCGCAGATCGGCAAGCCCCAGCATTCGGTCCCGCGCGACCAGGTAAGCCACGAGCCGCCTCTCCCCGCTGCCGTCCGGCGGCGCCACCACGACGCAATCCCGGACGGCGGGATAGCGAGCCAGGACGGATTCGATTTCCCCGAGCTCGATCCGAAAACCTCGGATCTTCACCTGGTAGTCGCCGCGGCCCAGGAATTCCAGGTTTCCGTCCGAGCGGTGGCGCACCATATCGCCGGACCGATAGATCCGGGCTCCGAGCGAGGCCCGGAAAGGATTGGGCACGAACTTCTCGGCCGTCAATTCCGGGCGCTTCAAGTACCCGCGCGCCAACCCCACTCCGCCGATCCAGAGTTCACCCGACACTCCAATCGGCACAGGACGCAAATTTCGATCCAGGACATAAATCTGCGTATTCGCGATCGGTCGTCCGATTGGCACCGCCTGGCCCGGGCCGCCTGGCTCGCACGGCCAGAACGTGACGTCGACCGAGGCCTCCGTCGGCCCGTAGAGATTGTCCAATCTCGCGTCCAGACGCTCGAAGAATCGCTCCTGAAGATCCCACGGCAGCGCCTCCCCGCTGCAGATCACCTGTCGAAGAGAAACGCAACGCTCGACTCGCGCCTCTTCGAGGAAGACCCGCAACATGGGCGGGACGAAATGGACGATGGTGATCTGGTCTTCCGCGATCCGCTCCGTCAACCGTGCGGCGTCCCGATGTTCTCCTGGAGCCGCCACGACCAGGCAAGCGCCATTCAAGAGAGGCCAAAATATCTCCCACACGGAGACGTCGAAGCTGAATGGCGTCTTCTGGAGAATGCGATCGGCGCTGGTCAAACGATACGCGTCCTGCATCCAGAGCAGCCGGTTGCAAATCCCCCGATGCTCGATGGCGACGCCTTTGGCGACGCCTGTGGAGCCCGAGGTGTAGATGACGTAGGCGAGATGATCGGGCGTGGCGCGGGCCGGCAGATTCTCCGCGCTCTCGCGGACGATCTGCGGCCAATCCGCATCTAGCCGCACAAGTTCGAAATCGCGCTCGGGCAGCGTTCCCGACACACGCTTCTGAGTCAGCACCACCGGTGCGCAAGTGTCCTCGAGCATGAACCCCAAACGGTGGCCCGGATACTCCGGATCCAGCGGCACGTAAGCTCCACCAGCCTTCAGAATCCCCAACAGCGCCACCACCATCTCCAACGATCGCTCGACGCAGAGTCCCACCACAACGTCGGGCCCGACCCCGCGCTTCTGGAGATACCAGCCCAGTCGGTTCGCCCGTTCGTTCAATTCGCGGTACGTCAGCCGCTTCCCACCAAAGACCACGGCGTCCGCCTCCGGCGTACTCTCCGCCTGCTCCTCGAATAACCCGTGTAGTGTCTTGTCCCGCGGATAGTCCCGCCCCGTCTCGTTCCACTCCACCAGCACCTGTCGCCGTTCAGCCTCTGTCAGAATTGACAGTTCCCCGATTCGCCGACCTGGATCGGCCACAATCTCCTCGAGCAGAGTGCGCCAGTTTGCCGCGATGCGCCCGATCGTTGCGGGCTCAAACAGATCCGTGTTGTAGATAAGGCGGCCGATGACACCTTCCGGACGGTCGTCCACCTCAAGCAACAAATCGAACTTCGCCGTGCCGGTCTCGACATCCATATTGGTGACGTTCCATCCGGAATCGAGCTGCTCGATCCGAGGCTCGAGGGAAAACATCACTTGAAAGAGAGGATTGCGGCTCGGATCTCTTCTGGGCGCGAGATCCTTGACAAGCTTCTCAAAGGGCACCTCATTGTTCAGGGCCTCTAAAATCACTTCCCTCACCCGCCCCAGAAGCTCTCGGAAGCGTGGGTTGCCTGAGAGATCGGTGCGCAAGACCAGCGTATTGAGGAACAACCCGATCAGCTTCTCGATCTGCGCGTCGTCGCGGCCCGCGGTGATACTCCCAACCACGATGTCTTCCTGCCCCGTATAGCGGAAGAGCAGAGTCTTGAACGCCGAGAGAAGAGTCATGAACAGGGTGACTCCCTCTTCACGACTCAGCGTCCGAAGTGATTCCGTCAGGCTCCTCGACAGCGCAAGCATTGTCTGCGCGCCGCGAAACACTTGGACCGACGGCCGCGAACGGTCGGCAGGCAGGTCGAGCGCCTCGGGCACCCCGGCGAGCTTCTGACGCCAGTAGTCCATCCGCGCTGACATCGTGTCGCCAGTAAGGCTGCGCCGCTGCCAGTCGGCAAAGTCGGCGTACTGGAGGGCCGGCTCAGGGAGGGGAGAGGAACCTCCCATTGAGAACGCCCTGTAGAGCGTCACGAGCTCGGGAAGGAGTATGTTGTATATGGAGAAACCATCGAAAATGATGTGGTGAAGGCTCAAGAACAGCCGGTGCTCTTCGTCACCAAGCCGCACGAGCGTGGCTCTCAACAGTGGGCCTCGGACGAAGTCAAAGGGGCGGCGGACGTCCTCGGTAGCCAGCCGGAACGCTTCCGCCTCGCGCTCGGCCTCGGGCAGAGCCCGGAGATCCACCACCGGCAGGTCGAGATACGAAGCAGGCTGGACGATCTGGACTGGCTGCCCGTCCACCGTCGCAAAGGTCGTTCGCCATGCTTCGTGGCGCCATACGATTTCGTTGAAACTCCGCGTGAGAGCGACTACGTCGAGAGGGCCAACCCGGTGAATCGTGATGGCCTCGTTGTAGACGGGCGTCCCGGGCGCGAGTTGAGCAAGGAACCAGAGTTGTTGCTGAGCGAAGGAGAGGGGGATGGGTCGGTCTCGCGGGTGTCGTGGGATAGCAGGGTGACCCGCCTGCGTCTGCGAGAGCTCCCCTCTCAGGGCTTTCTCAAGCAGATGACGCTTCGCCTCGGAGAGCCGGACCCGATCGGGTTTCGAGTCTTCTTCGCTTCCTGCGTGAGAAAACTTCTTCAAGAAGCTCGACTCATTGTGTGGCATCTCGAGGCGCCTTCCCGAACGCGACCGGCAGAGCCGTCAGGCCGCGCAAGCCCAGATTCTCCCGCCAGACCAGAGGTGCGGGATCCAGCGTCAGGTTGGGGAGCCGGCGCAGCATCGTCTCGAAAGCGATTTGTCCCTCGATTCTCGCCAGCGGCGCGCCGAAACAGAAGTGGCTGGCCCACCCGAACGCGACGTGCCGGTTGTCCTTGCGGCCGATGTCCAGCCGGTCCGGGTCAGGGAACCGCTCTGGATCTCGATTCGCGGCCCCCATCACCGCGATGACCGCCTGCCGCTTCAAGATCCGCTTGCCTCCGAGCTCCACGTCTTCCGGGGCCAGACGGGCGGTGTGCTGGCTGGGGCTCTCGTAGCGCAGGAGCTCCTCGACCGCCGAGGGAATCAGGGAAGGATCGCTTCGCAGCCTCTGAAGCTCGCCCGGATGGCGCAGCAGGCTCAGAGTCCCGTTGCCGATCAAGTTCGTGGTGGTCTCCTGCCCGCCCACCATGGTGACGATGCAGTTGGCGATCACCTCTTCTTCCGTTAACCGGTCCCCCTGGATTTCGGCGGTGGTGAGCACGTTGATTAGGCCGTCTCGAGGTTGATCGCGTTGCCCGCGGATCGCGTCGAGGAAGTAGGCGCTCATCTGCTCGAGACTCCGCACCACGCGCGGGACGCGGTCCGGATTGTGCTGGAAGTTACCGAGGACTTCCGCGAAGTCTGCCGACCACGCTTTCAGCTGCTCGTGGTCGGCGGTAGGGACTCCGAGCATTTCCGCCGTCACGATGGCAGGCATTGGGCTGGCCAGATCCGCGATAACGTCCATGCGGCCGGTGGGTTCGATGGCGTCGAGCAGGCGGTCCATGATCTCCTGGATGTGGGACCGGAGGAGTGCGACTCTCGCAGGTGAAAAGGCCGAGGAGGCCAGGCTCCGGATCCGGGTATGTGCGGGCGCGTCCATGAAGAGCATCTGCCTGACCATCACCTGGGCGATCGGGTTCAGCGCCGACAGGCCCATAGCAGTCAGTTGTTCGGGCGTGGGCGTGCGGTTGGCGGAGAAGTCGTGAAGCACCGTCACAACATCCGCATAACGCGTCACGACCCAGGCGTGTAGGTAGGGATCCCAATGCACCGGGTCCTCTCTTCGGAGCCGGCGGTAAAGAGGGTAGGGGTTGGCGAGAACCTCGGGGTCGAGCAAACGGTAGAGGCTCAGGGTGGAATCCGGCGGCTTGCCCACCGAAGCGGGAGTTTCCGCGTTCGTCGTCATGCGAGTTCCCGAGCGGGTCGTGGACCCGGGGAGAGATCAAGCACGCGTTGGGCCTCGTCTTCGCTCATGGACTGGAGCCGGGCGAGGATGCCCCGCTCAACCTCCGCGGACAAGGCCGCCACCGTGGGAGCCTCGAACAGGCTGCGAAGGGACAGCTCGACCCCGAAGGCGTCACGGATACGGGCGATCATTTGAGTGCCCAGCAAGGAGTGTCCGCCCAGCAGAAAAAAGTTGTCTTCCACCCCGACCTGCTCCAGCTGCAACAGGCCGGACAGAATCTGTGTCAGCCGCTCCTCTGTAGGCGTCCCGGGCGCGACGAAGTCGTCTTGCCGAAGGACGTTGACGCTCCTGGGGTCGGGCAACGCAGCGCGATCCACCTTCCCGTGAGGTCCGAGCGGGAGAGCCGCCAGCGGCACGAAGACCGCGGGCACCATGTACTCGGGCAGGGAGTTCCGGAGAAAGTCCCGCAATGCACACTGCGTGGGTTGCGATTGCTGGGCCGGCACAATGTAACCGACGAGGTGCTTGTCACCCGGCGAGTCCTCTCGGGCAACCACCAGGCTCGCCTCGATCATCGGGTGCCGATTGAGTACCGTGACGATTTCATTCGGTTCGACGCGGTAGCCCCGGATGTTGATCTGGTCGTCGATCCGCCCCAGGAATGCGGTCTGACCGTCCGGCAGGTAGCGGGCCATGTCGCCCGTCTTGTACAAGCGGCTGCCTGGAGCGTCTGAAAACGGGTTTGGAATAAACTTTTCGGCGGTCAGCTCTGGTTGGTTGAGATACCCTCGCGCCAAACCCGCTCCGCCAA
Source organism: Acidobacteriota bacterium (assembly GCA_039931865.1). GTDB lineage: Bacteria > Acidobacteriota > Thermoanaerobaculia > UBA5066 > Gp7-AA6 > JALYUA01. Next base: position 6,889 of record JBDTRB010000124.1, read on the forward strand.
TGTGCAGTTCTCCGGGTTCGCCGATAAGGACCTGCCGCAATTGTGCGTCCAGGATGTATGTCTGGGCGTTGGCGATCGGTCGTCCTATGGAGGGCGGAAGATCTGGACGCTCGGCGGGCACGACAACTCCCGATGTGGCCACCACCGTGCTTTCCGTCGGACCGTAGTTGTTGACTACGCGGAACGGCAGCCCCGGTGGAGGGTAGCGGCGGAGCGTGTCGGCGCCGGTAAGCAACACGCGCAGAGCCGTCTCCGGCGGCCACTGCAACGCCATGACGCTTTCCGCCAGCGCCGTGGGGAGGAAACTGATGGTGATCCTCCGTGCCACCAGCCAGTCGCGCAGAACCTCGGGCGCGACGCGCGTCGCTTCGTCCGGCAGATGTACGCTCGCCCCGGCCGCCAGGTAGGGCCAGACTTCCCAAACCGTCGCGTCGAACCCGATACCCGCCTGTTGAGTTGCCCGATCGACTGGAGTCACGTCGAATGAGCGCTGATGCCAGAACACCAGGTTCAACAGGCTGTTGTGCGTGATCTCGACGCCCTTCGGCCGGCCGGTCGACCCGGAAGTGTAGATGACGTACGCCAGATCTTCCGCCAGCACATTGCTTGTCGGGGAGTCCCACGACTCTTGACCGATCTCCAACCCTTCGACATCCAGCGCAACCACCCGCCATCTGCCCGCGGGCAGGCACGCGGCGAGGCTCTGTCGCGTGACCAGCACGGGGGCCTTTGCGTCGTTCAGAATGAAAGCGACCCGCTCTTGCGGATACGTCGGGTCCAAAGGTAAGTAGGCTCCTCCCGCCTTGAGAATGCCGAGCATCCCCACGAACAGCTCCAGCGAGCGTTCCAGGTAAATTCCGACGATCGTCTCCCGCCCGACGCCGAGCTTCCTCAAGTGATGCGCGAGCTGATTGGCTTTCGTATCGAGCTCGCCATAGGTGAGCTGCTGCTCTCCAAAGGCCAGCGCCACGGCGCCTGGCGTGCGGACAGCCTGTCGCTCGAATAGCTGATGGACACATGCGTCATTGGGATATTGCGTCCGCGTGTCGTTCCATCTCGCGATCAGCTGGCGTTCGGGGTTATTCAAAACCTGCAAATCCCCACTCCGTTGCCCGGCGAAGAGATCCCGAATACGATTCTCCGAAGCTCGAGCGAAGTGTCCAGTTCTCGGGTCAACGAGTCGACCTGCAGCGGACGCGCCACGCCGGGTGGATGATCAAGCCGTGTGCGCTGGTCTCGTACCGGCGCCCGACCGCGGAGACCTTGCTCTCATCGTGGTTCAAGAAGGGCCCGCCCGCCATATCCGGGTTCTTCAGCGCCGCGATGTGCACCTGCGGGTTGGCGACGAAGGACTCCATCAGACGCAGATGGAGATTGCCGACGGACATCGGCGCCGTGACGGGAGACACGAGATACGGCCACGCGGACCACTGGTTGTCGAGCCGCTCCGCGAGCGCGTTCTGGCGGAGATAGACGGCCGTGCGCCGCGCGTCATGACCTCGCTTCCGTCTGGCGTGCGACCAGCCCAATCGGCCAGTTCCGGCAAACGCCATGGTGCGCCGTCATTCTCTGTTCAAGTAATGCAAACCGCGATGGCCATCGAGACGGACTTTCGCCCGGGAGGTACCCAGGGTTGCGTTTTGTTTTCATGGCTGTGGCGGCTAAGGTTATCAGAACTGCCGCCGCAGAAAAAGAGGCCGGAGGGAAATAAAAAGGCGGGAGAAGAAAAGAGGAAAACCCTTCCACGGCGGCGATCGCGCCGCGCGGATGGGGCTTATTCTAGAGGTGTTTGCGCAAAGATCGATCCCCGGCCCGCTTCGGGGGGTCACGGCGGTCACGCTCGACATCGGGGTAATGGCGATCGTGGTGGGCGTGGACTGCGTCGTGCTCGCAGCGCTCTCGCTCGACGGCGTGATCTGGCTGCCGCTCCTGCCCCTACCGGGAAGGGTTGACGATCAGTAAACGAGAATCGGGACCTGCGCTGACCGTGCGGTTGATCGTGCACTTGCCGAGAACGGTTGACCGACGCAGACGGCAGCGGGCTGTCCTTCGCGAAGACAGGCGCGGCGTGGGCGGTGGCGGCGGCGAACCTTATCCTCGCGAACACCTGTGCGGGCCCGACCGCGGACGTGACGAAGGTGTCCGGTAACGCGGAGCGCCTCCCGCGCGGTTACGGCCGAGAGTACAGGACGGGTAGCGGGGCGGTAAAGAGAGACGAGGTCCACAACGGGTCCACGAGACGACCCCACCCGGACCTCCCGACTTGTCCCGGGCCGCAAGCTACGATTTTATCGCCGTGTGTTTTTTGGGGACGGCTCCGGACGTGGGGGACAACGCGCCCTACCCGCTTCCCAAGCTGGATGTCGCCGGTTCGAACCCGGTTGCCCGCTCCAAAACCGTC
>JBDTRB010000125.1:0-9288 GCA_039931865.1 Acidobacteriota bacterium
GACTTTCATCGAATCGAGGACTTCCATCGAATCGAGCCTGGAACTGATTCGTCGCGGGGCCGTCGATCTGATCGACGAAAAGGATCTCGCCAGAAAGCTGGCCCGCGGCCCCCTGACCGTGAAAGTCGGGTTCGACCCGTCGGCGCCGGACATCCACCTCGGCCATACGGTCGTGCTCCGAAAGATGCGCCACTTCCAGCAGCTCGGCCACCGGGTCGTGTTCGTGATCGGCGACTTCACCGCGATGATCGGCGACCCTTCCGGAAAGAAGACGACGCGCCCGCAGCTCACCCGTGAAGAAGTGATCGCGAACGCCGCGACCTACACGAGCCAGGCGTTCAAGATCCTCGACGCGGACGCGACCTCGGTCGAGTTCAACAGCCGCTGGCTCTCGGCGCTCGGCGCGGAGGGTGTGGTGCGGCTCTGCTCCCGCATGACGGTAGCGCGGATTCTCGAGCGCGACGATTTTCAGAAACGGTGGAAAAGCCAGCAGCCGATCGCGCTGCACGAGCTGCTCTATCCGCTCGCTCAGGGCTACGACTCGGTCGCTCTCAAGGCGGACGTCGAGCTCGGCGGGACCGATCAGCTCTTCAACCTGCTCGTCGGGCGCGACCTCATGCGCGAGGAGGGGCTCGAACCGCAGGTCGTGGTGACGCTACCTCTCCTGGTGGGACTCGACGGGACCGAGAAGATGTCCAAGTCGCTCGGAAATGCGATCGGGGTGCAGGAGCCGCCCGCCGAGATCTACGGCAAGCTGATGTCGATCGCCGACGCGGGCATGTGGAGTTACTGGGAGCTCCTGACGGACGTGCCCTCGAGCGAGATCTCCGCGATGAAGATCGGCGTCGAGACGGGAGCGTCGAATCCCCGCGACGTGAAGATCGCGCTCGCGCGCGACATCACCGCGCAGTTCCATGGCCCGGAAGCCGCGAAGCGCGCGGAGGAGGATTTCCGCCGTGCCTTTTCGAAGGGCGAGCTTCCCGAAAAAATCGAAGTGGAAGAGGTCCCGTCCGAGGCGCGCGAGTGGGGCGCGGCCAGGGTGCTCGTCGAAGTGCGTCTGGCGGACTCCATGCGGGAGGCGCGCCGGAAGATCGCGGAGGGGGCGCTGTCACTCTACGACCGGGCGGCGGAATCGCCCGGAGGGGAGGTCGTTCGCGATCCCAACGCCAGAATCCTGCGCGCTCTGGCGGGCGGCGGGCAGGTGGTCCGCCTGGGCAGGCGCTTCGTCGAGGTCCGGCTGAAGGACTGAGCTCCTCCGCTCGCGGTCTCCCTACCCGTCAGCGCGCCCGTCCGTTCCGTGCCGGCCCCCCGAACGTCCGCGGGCTGCGCGCCGGCGGGCGCGGACGCCCGGGTCGTTTCCCTGACGCCCGCGGGATCCGGATCGCAGGAACAAAAGCAGTCCCGCGAGAAGGAACGCGAGCGCCCCCTGAAGCGTCAGGAACGACGCGAGCTTCAGCCAGGCGAACCGCGGATCGACGAACCGCACGAGCCACGAGCTCCCCTCTTCGACCAGGGCGGAGAGAAACGAGATCGCGATCATCGTGATCTTCGCGCGGCGCGACCAGGGAGCGAAGATCAGAAGATGCGTCAGCAGGAGGAGCACCAGCGCCATCATCGGCAGGTGCCCGTGAGTGACTTCGAGCATCGCGCCCGCGGTGCGCGGGGCGCGGAAGTCCGCGTCGGAGCCCCGGTAATACGCCGCGATCGAGGCGGGAGTCAGTCCAAGTCGCGAGACGAAGAGAATCGCGTTCGTCCACCAGAAGCCCGCGAGCAGAACGCACGTCAGTCCGAGCGTCCACCGCATCAGCTCATGGGACTCGAACCCGCCCCGCTCCATGTACTTCATGGCGCGACTCCGAGAACCCGGTGAATCGAGAGGATCCGCCGCACCGCCGCGGCGATGGCTCGCGTCGTGAGCGTCGCTCCCGAGACGTGGGCGAGCCCGCGCCCGACCGTGAGCTCGTCGTCGAGCGGCTTCTTCGCAAAGAGACGCAGCCACGCGGGGCGCGGGAGGTAATCCTCCGGCTCCGCGAACGCGACGACCTCGACGGTGCCCGCGGAACCGTCGGGCAGGACGACGACCAGGAGAGTCTCGTTCGAGGTGCGAACCGGGTGCGTGTCGAAATATCCCGTACCCAGAAAACCCGAGGGGCTTTTTCCGAGATACGCCACGACGAGCGACGAGTCCACCTTCGCGCGGGCGGCTTGAGACGCGCGGGCGCGCTGCTCCGGCGTCAGGAACAGGCTCCGCCGTTCGATCTCGGCGGGTGGAGGAAAGGCGCGGCTGAGCGCCTGCTCGCGCGTTTCGTACACGGGCGCCGCCGGGAGGTTCGCGGCCGCTGAGAGGCCGCCGATCAGAACGGCCGGAGCCGCGAAGCGCGCGAGACGCTTCCCGGGGAGCCCGCTCAAAACAGCCATCCCATCGCGACGTTCCACCGATCGGTCGACGACCTCGCCCGGTCGTCGAAATCCTGGTAGTCGGCCTTCACGACGATCTGGGGGATCGGCCGGAATTGCAGGCCAAAGGTCCACAGCCGCAGGTCGTTGGCGGGGTCGCTCGAGAAGCCCGCCGGAACTCGCTGCTGGGTGCGCAGGCGCTCGTATCGCACGAACGGAACGAGCGAGGCGTCCCCCCCGCGCCGGAACAGAACGTCGTATCCCGCTTCCGCATACGCCCCCGAAAACACCTCGGGAACCGAATCCGGTCCCGTCAGACCCGAGAGCTCGTTCACGCGCGCCGCATCGCCGACCGTGCCCCGGGAAAAGAGGGCGCGCGTCTGAAGACCGCGCCACCTCCACTCCGCGTGAAGATCGAAGAGAGAGACGCGGGCGCGCAGCCGGCGGCCGTCGACGTCGCGGCCCTGGCCCGATCCTCCGGCATATCCGGACGCCCCGGCGACAACACCCGGCAGACCGACATAATCGAGCCGCCCCGTGACCGCGACGTTCTCTGCCAGGGCGGAGGAGCCTTCCTGCCGGCCGCCGCGGATCGCCTCGCGCGCCGAAAAACCCGAAGCATCGAGACCGTTGACGACGTAGGCGCGCCAGGTGATCGGACCGCTCTGTCCGAACACTCCGACGCCGAGCTCGCTCCACGTCGACGGCAGGATCCGTTGTTCGACTTCCGGGCGATTCGATCCGAGGAAGACCGGCGGCTCATGGAGCTCGTTGATGAATCCCATCGGAACGAGCACGAGTCCGGCGCGCACGCCCACTTTGCGGTTCTTCCCCGGGAGATAGTCGAGGTAGGCAAACTCGACCGCGACCTCTCCCTTCTCCTCGCTGCCCTCGCCGGTCGAAGCGTGCTCGTACTCGACCTCCGAGTTGAAGAGGAACCGGTCGTCGAACTTGTACCCGAAATAAAATACCGCCCGCAGCAGATCGACGCGGTCCGAGAGCGTCGAAGGCTCCCCATCCTGCCGCCGCCTCGCGAAGTTCTGGTAGAGCGCTTCGCCGTATCCCCCGATCGAGACGCCGTGGTCCGAGCGGTAGACGCGCGACGCGGCGGGACCGAGGCCGGGCAAGGCCGAGCCGGCGGCATTTGCGGGATTCTTTTCGGGGACTCCCGTCCGCAGGGTTTCGATCTCGCGCGTCAAGGCGTCGATCTGCGCCCGAAGCTCCTCGAGCGCGCGGCGGGTCTCGTCGTTCGCGGCGCGAGACAACGCGTCGAGCTTCTTCTGGAGCTCCTCGATCTTCAATTCGAGCTCCCGCGTTTTCTGATCTGAAACGGACTGCGCGCGGGCGCTCCCGGGAAAAGCGAGGCAGAGAAGGACTCCGAAAAGACAGGCGAAGCGTTTCACTCGGTTCTCCTTTTCGCTATGGCGATGGATTTCGGCTCGGTCCAGGAAGGCAGCTCCGACCACGCCCGGCTGGCGGAAAGGCGCCCGGCGGCGTCGATGTAGAGCGCCGGGATCTGACGCGCTTCTGCGAACGCAATCCCGGCCGCAGGTCCCATAACGAAGAGCGCGGTCGAAAGGGCGTCGGCTCGAACTCCGCTGGAGGCGAACACGGTGGCCGACCCGTGAAACGCGGCGGCGCGGCCGGTCCGCGGGTCGACGATGTGACCCGGCTGCTCAGAGTCTCCCGAAGTCGAGAGCGAGCCGTCGGGAATGACGACCCTCGAAACCAGCCGCCCGGAGTCGTCCGGCGCCGCGACGGCGGCTCGTCCGTAAACGGCCGCGATGCCGGGACGCCCGAGCGACCCGAGCACGAGGATCTGCCCGCCGAAGTTCAGGCGCGCGCTTTCGACTCCGGCGGCCCGGAGAGCCGCCGCCGCCGCGTCGAGAGCCTCTCCCTTTCCGAAGCCCCCGGCGTCGATCGACATCCCGGGGGAGTCGAACGAGAGTGTCGCGGTGGGCGCCGACACGTCCACGCGGGCGCGGCGGTAACCGACCTCCCGCACGCGTTTCGAGATGTCCCGGCCGCCGGAATTCTTCGCGAGACCCGGGATCCGCTCGAGCGTGATCGGTCCGACCGTCGGGTCGAACGCGCCCCCGGTCTCGCCGGCCAGCGCGAGCGCCGCGATCAGACTCTCCGCCGTCGCCCGGGTTATCGGAAAGGCTTCGCGACCGGCCGAGCGATTCGCGCGGGAGAGCTCCGACTCGGGCCGCCAGTTCGAGAGACGCTCTTCGACGCGGCCGACCTCGGCGAACGCGCTTTCGAGGGCCGCTTCGGCGGAGGACCCCTGGAGACCTCCCGCCGCTTCGATCTCGAGAACGGTGCCCATCCGATACTGCGCGCGAACGACGCGTTCGGGACCCGGGGCGCCGGCGGGATCACGCAGATCCGTTCCGAGACTTGACGCGCCGCGGGGCGACGCAGCGAGGAAGAGGACGGAGATAAGACAGAGACTCAGTCTCAATTGAGATCCAGTGATCGAAGGGGACGTCGGCCGGTTCACGTGTCAGGCGGTCGGTAGGATGCGGAGCCGGCCGGGCTCGGCGGACCGCGCCGCGGTCGCTTCGCGCGACGTCACCCGCGGGCGGCACTGCCGGCAGATTCCGCGCAGCTGGTGGCTGTGCGAGATCGCCAGGAAGCCGTACTTCTCGCACACCTGGTCCTGAAGGTTCTCGATCGCGGGCTCGAAGAACTCGATGACCCGCCCGCACTCGTTGCAGATCAGGTGGTCGTGGTGCTCGCCGGCGCGGAGACGCTCGTAGCGGTAACCCGATTCACCGATTCGGACGCGGCCGACGATCCCGGAGTCCACCAGCAGGTCGAGCGTGCGATAGATCGTCGCCCGGGAAATCTTTTTGTGCTTGGTCCGGAGCCGGACGAGCAGTTCGTCCGCCTCGAAATGCTCGTGGCGAGCGAAGAGCTCGTCGAACAAGGCCTGCCGCTCGGACGTCAGCTTCAACCCGCGCTTTTCCAGGTACTTCCTGAAGATGCTCAGCTCACGGTGCGGCTTCATGCCTGCGACTCCGGTCAAATATGCGATTGCGACTCAGTCTCAACTGGCGTATTCTTCCGCTCTCCGGCGGAGTTGTCAAGCCGGACAGGAGCAGTCACCCATGTGGCAGGGATTCACCATCGCGCTGCGGGAAGGCATCGAGGCGTTTCTCATCGTCGCGCTCATCCTGTCTTACCTGAAGCGCACCGGGAGAATCGCCCTGGCGCGCGCGGTCTACGCGGGAACGGCGGTCTCGGTGGTCACGTGTTTCGGCGCCGGGCTCCTTTTTTCGAAGGCCGCAAACCAGTCGCTCTGGGAGGGAATCCTCGCGCTCGTCGCGGCCGTCCTCGTCGGGAGCCTGCTTGTCTACATGAAGCGCGTTTCATCGCGACTCAAGACCGACATCGAAGCGCGGATCTCCGCGAGGACGGAGCACGCGACGGACCGCAGCGCATTCTGGGGCGTGTTCGCGTTCACTTTGATGATGATCACCCGCGAGGGGATGGAAACGGCCCTTCTCATCACGACCGCGCTCTTCCAGCTGAAGTCCTCGACCGTGTTTCTGGGGCTGACCCTCGGTCTCATTGCGGCCGCGGCGATCGCGTTCGCGTGGACCCGACTCGGCCGCGGCGTCGACGTCCGGGCGCTGTTGAACGTTTCGGCCGTCTTTCTGACGATCTTCCTGGTCCAGCTCGTCCTCTACGGCGTCCACGAGCTTTCGGAGGCCCGGATCCTGCCTGCCTCGCAGGCCGTGCACGACGCGACGGAGATCCTGGGCCCGGACGGCGTCATCGGCCACGTCCTGGCCTACGCGCTGGCGATCGTCCCCACGATCTGGCTCGCGAGTCTGTGGTTGCGAAGGAAGAGGACCGCGCACGCGGCGCGGCTCCCGGCAGAAGGCCGGCCGTCGATGGCGGCGGTCGAGCCGGCATCAAAGTCCGCCCGGTAGAAGCCGCGAGGTTTCGACATTCGCGTTCTCTTCAGGGCACGCCCCCCTCACCCCAACTCTCTCCCCGGTCCATACACCCCGGCCCGCGGGGAGAGGGAGCAGAGCTGCGCTTCGGGCGAGACGGTGGGCGAACGAAGGGATGAGGCGGGCGGTGGAGGCCGCATCCGGCCGACCCGCCCGCCGGTGCCGTACGCGGCGCGAACGGCACATCCCGCAGTGAGCGGAGGCGACGTTACAGCTCGTTGACCGCGCGCGCCGAGAAGAACAGGTTCGGAAACGCCTGCTTGAAGTAGTTCGCCACTTCCGTGACCAGCCGGTTGTCGCCGTTCTTCCAGCCCGGATCGCGGAACTTGTACTCGTCTCCGGTGTAGGTGACGAAGCCGACTTCCAGGCAGAGGTTCTGGTTCGGGCGCAGAACGCAGGTCGTGAAGATCTCTTTGATGTTCTTCGCGAACACCGAGAAGTTCTTCTCCGCGTCCGCGCTTCCCGTCCAGGTAATCGTCTCCCCGTCCACAACCATCCTGCCGACGTTCTTCGTCGAAGTGCCGAACACGATGAATCCTTTCCCCACGCGCGCAAGTCCCGAGAATTCCGCGCGCCTCGCGACGGCGGCGCCGGCCGTCGCGGCGGGCGGCTGCCCCGAGCGCAGCATCGTCTCGAGCACGGTCTCGGAGACTCCCGCGGAGCGCAGCTCGACGATTTCGTTCGTGTTGAGTGAGTAGTTGACATTCTCGGTCCTGACCTTGTTCAGGATGAACTCGTCCGAGAGTCCGGCTTGCTTCAGTTTCATCACGTCCTGGTACGGCCGTGCCGCGACGGGAGCGGAAGCCTGAGTCGCAGGCTGGGGCGGGATGGCCGCCGCGGGCGGCGGCGCCTCTGAGCTGGACGGCATCGCGGCCGCGGGGGCCGCGGCGGGTGAAGCCGGAGCGGCCGGGACAGACGGAACCGCGGTCGGAGATACCGACGGAGGCGGGGTCGACGGTGGGACGATGTTCGGGTTCGGGCTCGAGGTTCCGGTGCCCGGATTCCTGGGACCCGGAGGCGGGGGGGCGGCCCCTGTGCTGCTGCACGCGGATGCCGCGAGGGCCGCGGCGATCCAAGGCACCCAGAAGCGCGTTCGCATGAGAAGTCTCCTTTGTTGTGGATCCGCGGGTTGGAGGTGCCTATTGGATCAGATTCTCGGGCGGCTGGGAGAGGTCCGATTATCAGCCCCCTCCGGGCCCGGAACTTGCTGGGTTCTAAACGGCCGCAGGGCCGGGAGGCTCGCTATGAAGTGGACGGGACTGTATTTCTTGGGCTACGCGCTGCTTGTCGTCGGTGCCCTCCTGGCGCTCTGGAAGACGGGCGTCTTAGCCTCGATCGGGACCTTCTGGGTTGGAGTCGGGCTGTTAGTCGCCGTCGGCATCGGGATCATGATCGCAGTCGGCAACAGCGGCCGCAAAGAGAACATCACGATCGATCGGGACCGCTGACCCTCGCGCCGCCTGGCGGCGGATCGCCCTACTTTCCTGTCCACCGCTTCCAGGAGACTCCTTCCCGACTGAACGGAAATTGCTCCGGGTGCGGGATCTCCGCGAGGATTTCGAGCGAAAACACGAGACGAGGTCCCGGTCGGTTGAAGTACTGGTTGCCGTCCGCGAGGAAAACGGACCCGCTCGCGGCGGCCGCGGTGCGGTCGAATCCGGGGTTGTCGCGGAGCAGGTGCTCTTCGCTCTCGGTTGGCTCGAGGGAAGAGCCGCAGGTGAAAACGACGACCACGTCCGGATCCGCCGCCGCGAGCGCATTCGGGGCAAGCCAGAGCGAGTGGCGCCCCGCCTCGCCGAACAGGTTTTCCTCGCCGGCCATTCGAACGGGATCGGGCGACCTTTCGATGAGCGGCGCCGTCAGCACCGGGAGCTCCTCGACTCCCGGCGGGATACCGCGCTCGTGAGAGCGACCTACGAGCGCGTCGCCGAACCCGAGCGCCGCGACGATCTCCGTTGCGGACGGAACGAGAGACGCGATCCGGAACGGCGGCCCCGCCGCCGTCATGCCGGGCGCGCCCGCTCGAGGAGCAAATCCGAGAAGACGAACCCGTCGCGAACGACCGTTTCTCCCGACCGGACGGCGACCGGCGCGTCGAAGAGCGGGCCGTCGGTTGCGCAGGTGTGGAACTCGCCGTTTTCTCCGCACGGGTCGACACCCGGCGGGAGGCCGGCAAGAAGATCGGCGTCCCACGCGCGGCCGGCGAAATCCGCGGGCAGCCTTGCGGGATCGACGCAAACGATGGTGGCGCGCAGGCCCCCGTCGAGCATTTCGTCAGCGAGCGATCGCGTGTGCCGGCCCCACAGCGGAAACATCGGCGTGATTCCGGAACCGGCGAGCACGCGCTCGCGGTACGAACGCACCTCTCTGAGAAAGAGATCTCCGAAAACGATGAGTTCGACTCCCTCCTCGCGCGCAGACGTCGCCGCCTCGAGAAAGGCCGCTTCATACGCGACGTTGGAGCAGTCCTTCGGGATGCGCACGACCGTCACCGGCAAACCTGCGCGGGCCGCCTGCTCAGCAAGAATGTCCTCGCGAACTCCATGCATGGACACACGCCCGTACCCGGACGTCACGGTCGTGAGCAGCCCGACAACGTCCGCCAGTTTCAGGCGCCGCACTTCGTGAAGTGCCCACGCGCTGTCCTTCCCTGAGCTCCACGACACCAGGGCGCGTTTCACGAGCTCACCCCAGCTCATTCAAGGGCGAAATGGTGCCACTCCCTACGGGGCCCCACCCCACCCCTCTTCCCGAACGCGGGGAGAGGGAGGTGGCGCGTTCGCACCGCGGTGGCGGATACGCTCGCCCCGAGAGGAGTCTCCCGACCAGAGGGAGGGAGGAGCCTCTCGGGGCGGGAGCCGAAGCGAACGAAGGGACGAGGTGAGCGGTCGAGCCGACAGGCGAGCCGCTCACCGGTGCCGTTCGC
>JBDTRB010000126.1:0-9231 GCA_039931865.1 Acidobacteriota bacterium
AGCCGTTCGCCGGTGCCTTCGCCGCGCACGGCGAAGGCACGTCCCGCAGTGAGCGAAGGCGACGGTACTATCCCTCGCCATGCCGTCCCTCTTCGATCCACTCACGCTTCGCGGACTCACCCTGCGCAACCGCATCGGCGTTTCTCCGATGTGCCAGTACAGCTCCGAGGACGGGTTCGCCAGCGACTGGCATCTCGTCCATCTGGGCTCCCGGGCAGTTGGGGGCGCCGGTCTCGTGATGGTCGAAGCCACCTCCGTCGCGCCCCGGGGACGCATTTCGCCGCAGGACATGGGCATCTGGTCTGACGCGCACGTCGAGCCGTTCGCGCGTATTGCGCGGTTCCTCGGCGAACAGGGGGCCGCTCCCGGCATTCAACTCGCACATGCGGGCCGGAAGGCGAGCGTCACCCGCCCGTGGGAAGGAGATCGGCCCCTGACGGACGACGAGGGCGGCTGGCCGGTCGCCGCCCCGAGCCCGATCCCCTTCAAGGAGGGTTGGCGCGAGCCTTTCGCCATGACCGCGGAAGACATCGCGGAATTTCTGGCGCACATGCAGGCCGCCACCCGGCGCGCCCTCGCCGCCGGATTTCGCTGGATCGAGCTGCACGCTGCGCACGGTTACCTCCTGCACTCTTTCTATTCGCCGCTTTCCAACCGACGGGATGACGAGTACGGCGGCGCGTTCGAGAACCGCGTCCGGCTCACGCTGCAGGCGGTGCGCGCCATCCGAAAAGAGTGGCCGGACGATCTGCCGGTCGCGGTCCGCATTTCGGGGACGGATTGGATTGAGGGTGGCTGGACGGTCGAGGACAGCATTGCTCTGGCTCGGCGGCTCGGAGACGAGGGCGCGGACATCGTGGACTGCAGTTCGGGGGGAAACTCTGCCGCCGCGATGATCCCCGCAGGCGCCGGTTACCAGGTGCCGATCGCCGAGGCGGTGAAACGAGGCTCGGGCCTTCCGACGATCGCCGTCGGTATGATCAGCGATCCGATGCAGGCGGACCAGATCATTCGCAACGGTCAGGCCGACATGGTCCTTCTCGCGCGCGAGGAGCTGCGCGATCCTTACTGGCCGATCCACGCGGCGAAAGTACTCGGCCAGTCGGAGCTCGTCACGGTGCCTGTACAGTACGGCCGCGCGTTCACAGGTCGACGCTCGCCCGGGGTGCGCGGGCAATCCTAGGCGGAGGCACGGCGACTCCCGGGGTTGGCAAGCCTGAACGGCGCCTCTGAAAAAGAAAAAGCGGCGGGGACTTCTCCCCGCCGCCAGAGAACCGGAGATCTAATTACTTCGAGAGGTCGAGTTTCCAGGCTGCGCGGCCGTGCGTGGCTGCGTAGAGGACGCGAGCATTAGATTGAATCGTGAGGCCGTAGACCGCCACCGGGGGGAGGCTGCCGGCCGCGGGGACCCAGCTCGTGGTGCCTGCGGGCAGCATCGCGACACCGAAATCGTTCGAGACGTAGAGGTCGCCGGTCACCTCGTCACGCGCGACGTCCGTGATCGGCAGATCCCCCAGGTTGTAGCTCCGGTCCGCCCAGGCGGCGATGCCGGTGATCGGGTTGAAGGTGACCTCGAAGACGTGGCCGGGAGTCGCCAGCGTCGCCGAGTTGTAACCGGAGAACGAGACGAAGGCGTGATTCGGGTTCGCGCTGTCGATGGCGATCCCGCTGATGAACCGGCCCGGCTGCGCGTCGGTGTCGATCCGCGTGAACGTCACGCTGCCCGCCGGTTCGGCCGAAGCATTCTTCGAAATGAACAGACGACCGCGGCGCGTGGCCGCCCACAGGGTGCCGTTGTCGCTCGGAGCGCGCTCCGTCGCGACGACGTACTGCCCCGCCTTGCTGCCGAACGCGGACGTCGTCAGCGTGGGGCCACCTAAGGCGATCCAGTCGCCACAGATGATGGTGAAGTCTCCGAAAAATTCATTGCAGTGCTGCTCAAGCGTCGCCTGGTCTCCACCGTTGTCCTTGGTTCTCCACACGTGCGTAAGTCCGGCGAACATGGTGCCGCCCACCCTGGGGTCCGTGATGACAGGGATGTAAAACGAACGGGCCTCGCTGCCGCCCTGACCGAAGAAGAACCGATCCGAGACCCAGTTCCAGCCGAGGGGATCGTTGGTCCGGAAGTTCACGTCGATCTGGGCGTCGAAATAGGTGTGAAACCGGATGGCCGGAGTGCTGACGTTGATGCCTGAGACTCCGCCGTCGCCTCCGACCGATTCGAACCAGCTCCCCTTGCCCTTGCCGTCATAGGCCCAGGTCCCGTTGTCCTGCGTACCGCCGATGACGTCTTTCAACGGGTTCTGCGGATTGACCGCGAGGTGCTGGAATTGCAGCGTGGCCAGGCCGTCGTTCAGGCTGAAGATCTGCGTCGGTACGGCTGACAGCCACTCGCGGCACTGCGTGAGGTCCACGCCCGTCAGGCCGCGGTTGTCGCAATCGGAAGAGACGTTCGAATACGCGCCGCTCGTCCGCACCACGCCTCCATCTGAACCGACGAATGCGATCTCGGGATTCCCCGCGAAGGCGATCGCGTGCTGGTCGGGGTGCATGCCGAGGGGCGGGGACTGCGCGTCGTTGGTCATGTCGGTGAAGCTGACCCCTGCATTCGTCGAGCGCTGGACAGCACGCCCGTTTGAGGGGGGGTGGGCGGTGAAAATCTCTCCATAAGTCATGGAGCCGCCGATCCACACGTTGTCCGGATGCCCCGCCGGGGTTCCCACGAACATGTCGTACCAACACTGGCCCGTGCAGAAATTGTAAGAGGCAAAGCCGGGAGTTCCCTTGACGGGGTTGGAGAGATTCTGCCAGCCGCCCGCGGTGGGAACCGCCTTCGAGGCCAGGAGCACGGCCGCCGTCTGATCGGCGTTGTCGGCGCGCCAGAGGGTTCCCGGGACGCCGCCACCGCCGAGCACCGCGTAGATGCGCGTTTTTCCGTTCTTGCGGGTCAGGGCGAGATCGGAGCGATCGAAGCTGGCGCTGTTCTCGCTCAGGATCTGGTGGTACGCGTTGTCTCCGTCTAAACGGGGCGACCGGCGCCAGATGCCTCCCGTGAGAGTCGCGACGTACACCGTGAGCGGATCGGCCGGGTCGAGTGCGATTTTGTAGATGTCGCCGTTGGTCAGGCTCGCCGAGAGCGTGAGCGTGGGCGCGAAAGTCGCCCCGCCGTCCAATGATTCGTAGACGCCGGCAGGAATCGAGTTCGGGGTCACCACCGCGCCGCCGCCGACAGACGCTGCGCCATGAAGTCCGATCGCCGTTCCGAAATAGATGTGACTCGAGTTGGTCGGATCGACCGCGATGGCGCCGATCGAGCGGTCATAGGAAATCGCGGCCGTCGCCGGCAGAAGAGCCCAGGATTTTCCGAAGTCCGTCGAGCGGAAAAGGCCGACGCCCGCTTCCGAGTCGGCGGAGCTGTTGGGCTCGCCCGTCCCCGCATAGAGCGTTCTGCCCTTCGGGTCGCTCGGATCGAAAATCAGCGCGCCGATTGCGTTGGACGTCAGACCGTCGGAAGACGGGGCCCAGTTCGGCCTGGAGGCCAGCGCGTTGTCGGCCTCCCACACCCCCCCGCCGGCGGCCGCCAGGAAAATTTTGCAGTCGCCCTCGTGGCAGTTCGGAGACACTGCGAGCGCCGTGACACGGCCGGAGTTGATCGTTGAACGCCCCGTGTAGGTGACGACATCGGGCACGTACCCGGTGACCGGTCCGATCGGCTGCCAGTTGGTCTTCTTGCCACCCGGCCGCTTGGAGACCGACTGGAACGCGAGGTACGCCGCCTGCTGCTGTTCCAGGGTCACGACGTCATTCGGAAGCGCGCGGTTCTCGTAACGCTCGCGCTCGGAGCCGCCCTCCCGTTCGTTCTCGCCGCGGGGCGCCTCTCCACCCTTCGCCGTGAAGGCGGCGATGGCGCGGCGGTTGTGGGCGAGCGTCTTCTTCGCCGCACGCGTCCTCGCCGCAGCCGGCTTTGACTCGGTCTTTGCCCCGATGGGGGCGGCGAACGCAGCCGGAATCACGAGGAACGCGGCGAGCACGGCGCTCCAGGGCGCAATGCGGCGGCTCGGTCGATTCGCAGTCTGAGAAATCGTCATGAATTACCTTCCGGAACGAAGAATGGCCTCAAGGCCGGTGGGAAACAAACCTGCCGTGTCAGGCGAGCATCAACAGAATGGCAAAGCATATCAGGGAGTGTCTGGCAAAAGAGCAGTTCAACAGAGCCTCGGCGGGCTGATGTGCGCCCGTGCGAGGCCGGCGCAGGGTGACTGGAAAAGCGTTTCCGCGGGCTCGCCTCCACAGCTCGCCCCGCATGGATTGAGACGCCTCTGGATATTGCCAAACGTGGAGGTCTTCTCCGCATCCGTCCTCTCTCGCGACGCTTACCTCGGGGTCGCCGTCGGTTTGGCGGGCTCCCCCGCAGCGGTGCGGTTGGCGGCGAGCAGTTTGGCGAGCACCTCGTCGTAGTAGGGCTTTTCGCGCAGGGCGGCGTACTTGCCGGGGAAGAGGGCGGCGGTGATGTCGGCGATGCCGCGCTTTACGTCGTAGTTGTTGAGCACCACCGCGAGTCGCTGGTCGCGCGGCAGCCGCGTGTTGTCGATCATCGGAAAATCGAAGTGGCCAATCCAGAATTCGGTCGCGCTCGTGTCGACGCGTCCGCTCTCCGCGGTGCGGATCGTCATCCGGAGCTGGACCTCCTGGGTGTCCGCGTCGGCCGAAAGGACTTCCAGCTTCACGTTGCGATGAACACCGTCCACGACGAGTTCCTTCGCGACAAACGACGCGGGAGACTCGCCGCCCGGAAAATTCAGGTTCTTCGTGTCGATCGTGGCGTCGAATTTCTCTCCGCCATCTTCGATGATCAGCATTTGCTTCTTGATGACGGTGTCGGCGACCTGGTCCAGCCTCCTCACGAAGTCCGCCCGGTTCGACGTCGCTTTGACTTCCCGCTCGATGTGAAGAAACAGGGGCTTCAAATTCAGAGATTCGTGGAAGTTGTAGACGAGGAGCTCGAGGTTCAGCATCTTCTGCTCCGGGGTCGCCGGGCCTGCGCGCAGAAACGAGCTGATGATCGAGGTGAACATGTCCTTGCGCAGCGCGCTTTCGGATTCCTCGCGCTTGCTCGTCAGCTCCGAGTAGAGGCGGGCGTTCGTGTCGGCGGTCTGCATGCGCTCGCGGAAGGCCGCCTCGCGGCCCTCCCGTTCCCTGAGGTAACTCGAGGTCCAGAATCCCAGCACCGCGACGGCGAGCGCCGTCAGCAGGCCGCCGATCGGCTGCAGGACGATCTCGGCCTTGTCCCACGCGTCGCGCCGCCGGGGCTTTTCCGGCTCGTTGCTGTCTGCCGTCATTTCCTCGTGAGGGTCAGCTTGCCCGCTTCCCCTTTGACGACGAGGTCATAGCGGCTCGGCTTCTCGTACAGGGTCACCTTCAGAGATGGGCTCGCGCCCTTGTGGGTGAGCGAGAGCCGGCAATCCCCGGTAGCCGGCGTCTTCAGGCTGTAGGAGCCGAACTCGTCGGTGACGCCGGACGCGGCGCCGCCCTCGCACTCGAGCTTCAGGGGAACGCCCGCGGGGAGAGGCTTCCCGGCTTCGCTCACCGTCCCGAACACCTCCGAGGCGAGCGCCGCCCCGGCGGGGACGAAGCACGACACCGCCAGAATCATCATGAGCTTCTTCATCGAGACCTCCTGCCGAAAGGCTAACGAGCCGCCCGGGGCCCGCCATTCCTCGGATGATGACATCGGACCGGCAGGATCGGAACCCGGGGGGCCACTGCAGGCGTAATCAGGCCCGGAGGGGCCGCATGAAAATCGGTGTTCTCGGCACGGGAATGGTGGGTCCGGCGCTCGCCGGCAAGCTCGTTTCGCTCGGACATTCCGTTCGACTGGGGGCGCGCGCGGGCAGTAACAAGGCTCACGACTGGGTGGACGCTTCCGGAGCCGGAGACCGCGCGAGCGCGGGTTCCTACGCCGACGCGGCGGCATTCGGAGACATCGTCTTCAACGCCACGTCCGGAGCGGGATCGCTCGAGGCGCTGCGGGCGGCCGGAGCGGAGAATCTTCGCGGGAAGGTCCTCGTGGACGTCGCCAACCCGCTCGACTTTTCGGGCGGGATGCCACCGAAGCTCTTCACGGCCGAAGAGGGCGATTCGATCGCCGAGCGGATTCAGAACGAGCTGCCCGAAACCCGCGTCGTCAAGGCGCTCAACACGATGAACGCGAGCGTGATGATCGACCCGTCTCGCGTGGGCGGGGAGAGCGACGCCTTTCTCTGCGGCAACGACCCGGGCGCCAAGGAGCGCGTCACGGGCCTGCTCCGCGAATTCGGATGGACGAACGTCCGGGACGTCGGCGACATCACCGCCGCACGCGGCCTCGAGGCTTACGTCCTGTTCTGGCTGACCCTGATGGTGTCGTTCAAAACGCCCGAGTTCAACATCCGCGTCGTCGGTGCGTAGACGGGAGAGGGAGCGCTTCCATCAGCCGCCTCGAGAGATCGGCCAGGCCGGTGCCGTTGGCCGCGGCGAACGGCACGTCCCGGAGTGAGCGGGGGCGACGTGCCGGAAGCGCGCCTTTAATTGATGTCTTTCCCTTCTTCGAGGAGCTTGACGATCCCCTCGAGGTTCTTGCGATTGCCTCCGTCCGGGGCCGAGGAGACAGCCAGCCTGGCTTCGTCGAGCGCCTTCTTCCGGTTTCCGACGGCGGCGTAGCCGCGCATCAGCCCGACGTGCACGGGCCATTTGTCCGGAAAACGGCGGGCGTTTAACTGGAACACGCGCAGCGCTTCCTCCTTCTTACCTTCCGCGAGAAGTTGACGGCCCGCCTGGTGGATCTGCACTGGCTCCGCCGAGCCGTGATTCATCGCGCGTTCGAAAGTCTTCGCCGCTTCCGCCTCGCGTCCGTTCGCCGACTGAAGTCTCGCGAGCGTCGCGAGAGTCGTGAAGTTTTCCTGGCCGCCGGCGTAGGGGTCGGACACCGCGCGCTCGGCCCAGCGCAGTGCTTCGGGGAGATTCACCTTGTTCTGGGCGCAATACGCCGCCGCCTGCTGCCAGTTCTGCCAGGAGAAGCCGGCCCAGCCCTTGAGATCCCGCCGCATCTGATCGACCCAGAGACCCGGTGCGTTGTCGACGGTCACCGCGAGGGGGACCTGCAGCTCCTCCCACTTGAGCGCGACCGTCGCCTTTGCGGGCTCCCGCTCCGTGAACTCGTACGTGAGCCATTCGTGGTACTCGCTCTTCATCGGCTTTGCCTGTACGCGCAGGGCGTCGTTTCTCGCGTCGTACCAGAAGCTGCCCCACGATTCCGCGTCCTTCGAAAAGATCACCGTCCACTCGTCCTTGCCGGGAATGAAGTGAACTCCGTAGGTTCCCGCGGGCAGCGTCTGTCCCTGGACCTTTACATCGGATGTGGCGGCGAAAGTGGTGTTCTCGTTCGCCCCGCCGCGCCACGGACACGAGGCGCATCCGTTCAGTCCGAGATCCGAGAGGCCCATGGGAACGAGCTCCCCCCAGATCTTGCCTTTCCGGTCGTTCGCGCCGCGGACGACCCGGGGGCTCGAGTAATCGATCCGGACCGTGACCGGTCCCACCATCTGCGAAACCGAGGCCTTAGGGTTGTCGCCGTTGGGAGGGAACGTCAGCCCCTGCGCTCCCAGGAGCGGAAGGGCGAACGCCAGCGAAACCAGGAAGAGGAACGGGAGCCGGATCTTCGATTTCATTCGACCTCCAGATTGCCGACAGGAACGATTTCGAGTGGATACGGCGCACGCGGCGCGGGGTTTCGGTTCCGGGTCACGGAAGGCCGACCCGCCGCTCAGAAGTGACGAGAGGCCGGAATCGAAGGACGGGCGACGGAGATCTGACCGAGGATGCCGCCGTTCCGGGACGCAGGAGACCGAGCGCGATCGGGACCGGGACCGCCGGGCGCAAGGCTCGCCCCCTGAGATCTCCTCGCGACTCCCGCAGCTCGGCCCGCCGCTCGAGGCTCTAAGATGACGCGGGGAAAAACATGAAAAATCCGCGAGGATGGCCGCTGGTCGTTGCCGCAGGGGGCTTTGCGCTGGCGCTTCTAGGAATCGCCAGCCAGCGCGTGGATGCCCGGGCGCCCTCTCCCGGCTCCGCCGCGACGCCGATGTTCGGCGACGCGTTCTGGAAACGGTGGGGGGACGGAAAGGGAGAGCTCGCCGGATACGACCTCGTCTTTCCCCGATATGGACAGCAGCGGAAAGGGGTCGCCGTCACGATCTTCGTCACGGAAACCTTCTCGAACTCCCTGCGGGTGAAGTCCGATCCGGGCAAGCACCCGGCTTCCGACGAGTTTCCAGTGATGAAGCTGAATCTCGTCGAGGACTTCCAGACCGGCATCTATGACTACAACCTGCTCACGAGCGCGTTCGTCGCCCTCGTCCCCGTCAACGGGCGTCCCGCGGGCTCCGCCACGAAGGTGTCGTTCTCCTCGCAGGAATGGTGCGGGGGCGTTTACGGACAGATGCTCTTCGACGCCGGCTCCGCCCGGCTGACCTCCCACAGTTATTTCGACGGAGAGGCGGACCAGACCCGGTCCGTGGCGGCGCCTCTCGACGCGCTGTCCGGCGACGCGATCCTTCTCTGGGCGAGAGGCCTGGCGGCGCCGCAAATCCAGCCGGGCGAGCGCAAGGAAGTTCCCCTCGTGAAGTCGATCGAAACGGCGCGGCTGTCGCACAGCCCGGTCGACGCCCGGCGGGTCGTCCTGTCGCGCGACGCCGTGTCGACGCGGGTCACCGTCCCGGCCGGAAATTTCGAGGTGGAGCGCCGCGTCGCCGCGATCGTCGGAGGGGCGACCTGGAAAATAGACGTCGAGGCCGCGGAGCCGCACCGCATCATTGCGTGGGAGACGAGCGAAGGCGAAAAGGCAACCCTCCTCGCGAGTGAACGGCTCGAATACTGGAAGCTGCACGGCGAAGGCCAGGAATCCTTTCTCGCGAAGATCGGATTGAAGCCGCGTCCGCCGCGAACGCCGTGACCCGGAGCCGAGCGACCAGCGGGAGCGAGACGGCCGCGGTACTCCGCGGTCAACTAGCCAAACACCAAGGGTACTTACCGTCCTCAACGCATCGCTTACCTGCGGGCCCCCTCACCCCAACCCTCTCCCCGATCGCGGGGAGAGGGAGGTGGCGCGCTCTCACCTCAATGGCGAATGCGGGAGCCGGAGCGAACGAAGGGAGCAGGCGAACGGTCGAGCCGACAGGCGAGCCGTTCGCCGGT
>JBDTRB010000127.1:0-9188 GCA_039931865.1 Acidobacteriota bacterium
TCGCCTTTGGACGACCTTCGGACGCCATGACCGACGACGGCTCCTCGGCGGACAAGGCGCGTGACGCGGCCCGCCGGTGCGAGGGTGCCGGTCTGCTCGCCGAGGCCGAGATGCTGTACCGCCTCGCGGTCCGCCTGGAGCTCGAGGACCGGGCCGCCTCCTCCGCGTCGCTCGCCCGGGTGCTGATCGCTTCGGGCGCGGTCGAAGCGGCGCGCCCTTTCGCGGGCGATGGCAACGACCCGGTCCTGCTGGCGACGCTCGCGCTCGAGCGGCACGACTTCTCGGAAGCTCGCAGCCTTCTCGACGGCGCGCGCGCCCGGGACCCGTACGATCCGCGGAGCGCTTCCGCCCGGGGGCGGCTCTCGTTCGTCGAGCGAAAATTCAAAAGCGCGGTCGAAGATCTGCTCGAAGCGTCGCTGCTGCGCCCCGACGGACTTCCGGATGCCGTCGACGCCCGGTTTCTCCGCGCCGCGCGGGCGCTCGCGCCGGCCGAGATCGCCGGATGGAGCGAAGAGACCGCCGCCGCGCGGGGGCGTCTCGAGCGCTTGGCGCAGGAGCGGGCGCCGGGGCTCGCGTGGCCCGACCGGGGCGCCGCGCTCGTGCGGTCGCTGATCGTCCGCGGGGGACGCTCCGAGGGACTTCTCGAGCGCGCGCAGCGGCTTTCTCAGATGCAGGGACTCTCGGGGATCGACGACCACGCTCTGCTCGACGCGGCCGGCGCCGGTGAGCTGCGCCGCCTGCCTCCCGGCGGAATCGCGTACCGGACCGGAGACGCGTCCGCGGATGTCTTTCTCGTGCTCGCCGGCTCGGTCCAGCTCGTCTGCGAGACCCCCGTCGGACCCCAGGCGATGGGCGACGCCGGGCCGTCGGACTTCATCGGGGAGGAAGCCTTCGTGGCGCTTCCCCGCACGGCGGAGGCGCGCACGGCCTCGGGAGCCACGCTGCTCGGGTTCACGCCCGAGTTCCTCTTCGAGACTCCGGCGCGCGCCCCGTGGCTCCGTCACCTCCGAGTCCGCCTCGCGCGGCGCCTCGCCGCATTGAACGCCTTCTTCCAGGGATTCTTTCCGCCGGGCACGGCCCCGCCGCCTTCGCCCGGCCCTTCGCGCGGTGAAGCCGCCTCGCTCTCCGCAGAGGAGAAGTCGAAATTTCTCGGCAGCGGCGGGCTCTCCGAATCCGACCGCTACCTCTTCGGCGCGTTCGCGGAGGAACGCCGCTATCCCGCCGGGGCGCTTCTTTTCCGCGAGGGAGATCCCGGCGAAACGCTTTACGCCGTGGCTCGCGGGCGGGTTCGCATCTCGCGGCACATCGCGGGCGGCGAAGAGGCCCTCGCGATCCTCGGCCCGGGAGAGATCTTCGGAGAAATGGCGGTTCTGGATCCGGCGTCGTCGGGACGCTCCGCAGATGCGCGCGCCCATGAAGAGACCGTTCTCCTCGAGCTGCGCCGCGACAGGTTCGAGGGCCTCGAGAAGTCGGATCCGGAAGGCTGCGCGGATCTTTCCGCTCTGCTGTGCCGCCTCGCCGCTCGGCGCTGCGTCGAAACCGCGGAACGCCTGGCCAGGTGGAGGATCATGGCCGGGCCCGGATGACGCTGTCAGCTGGCTGACAGCTGATAGCTATTCCTTTTTCAACTCCACCTTGATCTCGGCGCTGTCGCTCTCCGCGTTGGGCGCCACGAGGATCCGGACCGACTTCGACTTTCTTCCCGGCGCGGAGATCACGAGGTCGTGGACCATCGGCCCGTGCAGCTTCAGGGGCGAGTCAGGTCCGAACGAGGAGGCCGGGCCGAGGGTGCGGCTCCCCTCCGTCACGGTCGCATCCGGCGGATCCACCTTGAACACCACGGGTCCCACGGTGCGCTCGGAAGGAGACGAGAGCTTCGCGTACGGCTGGCGGGATTCGCGCTTCAGCTCGTCTCCGACGTCGGCGGTTTCGTCGCTCGCGCTCCCCGAGACGACGATGGCAACGTTCAAGTCGCGATACCCTGGAAGCTCGAACCTCACGTGATGCCGCCCCGGGCGCGTGAACTCGAGCTTGCGCCCGCCGCCCCGGTCGTCCCAGTCGTCGGCGATTCCCACGTAACGGCCGTCAACGTACATCCTCGCCTGATCGGGGCTGACGCCGAATTTCGCGAAGCGCTTCGTGCGGTAGGTGTTGTCGACGCCCCCGGACGGGCTCGAGTCCGAGTCGACGCCCCCGCGCGGCTCGGCCGCGGAGTCAAGAGGAGGCGCGGCCGCAACCCGGGGCTCCGTCGCGGTCGGGCGGGGCGCCCGCGTAGGCGCGAGGCCGGTGTACCGCGGCGCACCGACGACCGCGTCAGCCGCGGTGGCGGGCCCGCGGGTCGGGAGCGGCCCGATCGTGGGAGGCGGCGGGAGGGTGGGGGCGGCGGCGGCGATTGCGAGGGACGGGGTCGGCGCGGGCAACCCTCCGGCGCCCCCGAAGACGGGTCCCGCGCCCGACGCCGCGGTCGGCTCCCCCGCGGGAGCATCGGACGGCGCGTTGGATCGGCGCCATGTCCAGACGAAGAACCCGAGCGCGATCAGGACCGCCGCGAGGCCGAAGAGATACAGCGCTCCGGCGGAACGGCCGGAAGGCCCGGACGGGCGATCGGCAGGAGGGGCCGTTTCCTCGGCCGCTGAGCCGGAATCCGCCGGGGCGGGAGAAACGACCAGCCGCGGATCCACGGGGGCCGCGGCGGCCGGCGCGGCAGGACGTCCGGATGCGGTCCCGGGCCCGGAGGACGCGGCAGGGATCGCGGCCGCAGCCGTCGGAGCGGGGACGGCGGCGGGAAGCGTGATGGTCTGCTCCGGCTCGGCGACGTGATCCGCGATCCGGCGCACTTCCCGGAGGAAGTCCGCCGCGTCGGTCGGGCGACGGTCCGGGGACTTCGCGAGGAGCCGCGAAAACACGTCGCGGGTCGCGGGCGGCAGGTCCGCACGGATCTCGAGAGGGTTCCGCGGCTCGGTATGGAGGATCTGGTACACGAGCGTCGTGATCGAGTCGCCGGGGAACGGACGCCGTCCGGTGAGCAGCTCGTAGAAGACAACGGCCAGGGAAAAAAAGTCCGACCGGCCGTCGAGCTTCTCGCCGCGGATCTGCTCGGGCGACATGTAAGCGGGGCTGCCGATCATCTGGCCCGTGCGCGTCAGGTCGACGGTCGCGGTCAGGAGCTTTCCGATCCCGAAATCGGCAACCTTGACCCGGCGGTCGCGGGTCAGCAGGATGTTCCCCGGCTTGACGTCTCGGTGGAGCACGCCGCGCTGATGCGCGTGCTGCAGCGCGAGCCCGGCCTCCCGGATCACCTCGACCCGTTCGCGAAGCGTCAGCGCCCCGGCAGCGGCGCCACGCCCCGTCGCGAGGGATCGGGCGGCGACCGGAGCCGCCGCGTCCGCTCGCGGCCCCAGGAAATGCGTCAGCGCATCTCCGTCGACGTACTCCATCGCGATGTAGAGAAGCCCTTCCGCCTGCCCCGCTTCGTAGATGGTGACGATGTTCGGATGCTGGAGCCGTCCGGCGAGCTTCGCTTCGTTCAAAAAGCGCGTCTCGAGCTCCGACGAAGAATCGCCGACTCCCTGCGGCCGCACCGTCTTGATCGCGACGGGCCGCTCGATTTGCGGGTCGTGCGCGAGATAGACGACGCCCATGGCCCCCTCGCCGAGGAGGCCGGAGATCTGGAAGCGGCCGATCCGGGAACCGGGCGGAAGCGTGTTCATTCCTCGAGCTTCTCCGATTCGCTTTCGCTCTTCTCGAAATCGCGCTCACGGCGGGCGAGAAGCTTCCGGGCCTCTTCCGCGCGCTCGGCGGGCACCATGACCCGGCTCATTCCGAATGCGCCGAGGTTCTCCGGCCAGGGCGATCCTCCCGTCGGGCCTTCGACCTCGCATGGAATGTCCTCGGATTTCAGGAGCCCGGCGATGAGGGCGGCTTCCTCGTCCTGCCCGGTCGACGCGACTTCGACCCACTCTTCGTCATCGTTTCTCGCCATGATTTCCTTTCGTGCGGAACAGCTTCGAGGTCAGTTTCCGTTTTTCCGTTTCGAGGAGACCCGCAGGCGCGTCTGGCCCGCCGGCAGGACCCGTCCGACGACCCGGGCGGACGCGGCTCCGGCCTCGCGGCACCGGGCGGCGTAGGTCTCGGCGTCGCCGCTCGCGATAGAGACGAGGAGGCCTCCGGACGTCTGTGCGTCGCAGAGAAGGAGGAGGTCCTCGTCCGTTACTCCATCTTTCACTTCGGTGCGGGGGCGGAGATTCCGCAGGTTGACGCGTGATCCGTCCGGGGCGATCCCGCGCGCCGCGAGCTCTCTCGCGCCGCCTAAGAGAGGAATTTCCTCGACGAAGAACTCTCCGGTGACTCCGGAGGCCTCCATCATTTCCCAGCCGTGGCCGAGGAGCCCGTAGCCCGTCACGTCGGTCGCGGCGTGCACGTCGAGGCCGCACATCGCCTCCGCCGCTCCTCGGTTGAGGGAGGACATCACCGCGATCGCCTCGTCCAGACCGCCCTCGGCGAGCACCGGGCGCCGGAAGAAGCGAGTCACGCTCGCGGCGCCGAGCGCATCCGCGCGTCCGGCCGAGATCGTGATGCCGACGCCGAGCGGCTTGGTGAGCACCAGGAGGTCCCCCGGCAGCGCGCCCGCGTTGGTCACCACAGCGGACTCGGCCGCGAGGCCCGTCACGCAGAGGCCGTAAAGCGGGATGTCGTGGTCGATCGAGTGCCCCCCTCCGATGACCGCGCCAGCCTCCGCGACCTTGTCTGCCCCGCCGCGCAGGATCGCCTCCAGGACGTCCGTCGGAAGCTCGCCCGTCGGAAACGCGGCGAGGGCCAGCGCGAGAACCGGCCGGGCGCCCATGGCGTACACGTCCGACAGGGCGTTCGCGGCGGCGATCTGGCCGAAGACCCAGGGGTCGTCGACGACAGGCGTGAAGAAGTCGACGGTCTGCACCATGACCTGTCCCGCCCCGATGCGGTACACGGCGGCATCGTCCGCATGGCGATTCCCCACCAGCAGGTTGGGATCCGCCGCGGCGGGAAGCTTCGCGAGAAGCGCGGAAAGGTCGAACTGACCGATCTTGCAGGCTCAACCGGCGCTCGACGCGAACGTCGAAAGTGCGGGGTGAACCGACGAGTGATGTGTCACGGCTCGATTATATGGAGCCTGACCCGTCCGCGCGCTTCGCCCCGCCGGGTCATCGGGGAGCTCTAGCGGAAGTGGCGCTTCGCCCCGTCCATCGCGGTTGACAGGCTCAGGCTGACGGCGGCGGAGAGGAGCTGGCGGGCGTGGTGCCGTCCGAGGTAGATGCCTGCCGCGAACGCGGCGCAGATCGAGAGCAGAGGCTGGTCGCGGATCACGCGCTTCCAGTCAGACGGGAGGGCCTTTTCAATGGGTTCAACACGCGTCATGGATACCCCGCAGGAATGAAAAGAGGCAGGGGCGCGAGAGGGACGACGCCCTCAGCACCCCGCCAGCGGTCTTCCTCGTCAGCTCGTCAGCTCGTCAGTCGTCGCCGCGGAGCAGGAAGCCGAACAGGAGCCCGACTCCAAGGGAGATCGCGACCGACGTGCCGGGATTTTCCTTGATGTATTTGCGCGCGTCCGTCCAGAGATAGCCGTAGTCTTTCTCGAGACGCTTGCTGGTCTGCTTCAGGTTCTTGCGGAAGTCATCTCCCGCATCGCCGAACTGGTCGCGAGCGCGGGAGTAAGAGTCGCCGAGGACGTCCTTCGTCTGGTCGATTTTCTCCTCGACGAAGTCCCGGGCACGGTCAAACGGTGTGTCTTTCGCCATCTCTCACCTCCAAAAATTGCCGAATTTCGATCATATACCCTAGGGGTGGTGAGCCTCTCCTGCAAATCCCCCGCCGTTTTCGACTGGCGCGACCCCGTCGGCAGGCGCGGATCGGGACCGCCCGTCCGGTTCGCCTGAGGGATCCGGTGGTGCGCAGGAGAACGTCTCTGGAGCGCGCACAGGAACGCTTTCCCCGGATTCCGCTGCGCCTGGTGACGGCCCTGGTCCTGCTGAAAGAGACCGCCGGCGAGACACTGCGCGGGTTCCGGGCCGACCGCGGGGCGGATCTCGCGAGCTCGCTCGCGTTCGCGACTCTGCTGACGGCGGTTCCCCTGCTCGCCACCTTTTCTCTCGTGCTCGCGGCGTTCTTCCGGGAGAACGTCAACGGGATTCTTGACGCCGTCAACGCCATCCTGCCGTACCACACCGCGCGCGTCACCGGGAGCCTGCGCGAGTTCGTCTCAGAGTCGACGACGATCTCCGGAATCGGCCTCGTCATCCTCGTCCTCGCGTCGCTGCGTCTCATTTCGACCATCGAGCGGATCGTGAACGCGGTGTGGGGAGCTCCGACCCGGCGCGACTGGCTCTCGCGCATCTCGTTGTATTTCGTCGTCCTGTTCGCTCTCACGCTCCTCTTCGGCGGGTTCGGTCTCGGGATCCAGATGCTACGCACTTCGCCGCAGACCACTTCCCTCGCCAGGAGCGTCGCGGTCTCCTTCTTCCCGTTCGCGATCGAAGTGGCGGGACTGACGCTCCTCTACCGCTTCCTGCCGAACGCGCGGGTCCACTGGTTCTCCGCCGGGATTGCCGGTGTCACAGGGGGCGCGCTCTTAGAGCTCCTCCGAGCTCTCTTCGGGGTCTACGTCCGCACCCTTTCGCGCGCAAACCTGATCACCGGCTCGCTGACCTTAATCCTCCTGTCTCTCATCTCGGTGTTTCTCGTCTGGGTCGTGATCCTGATCGGGGTCGAGCTCACTCACGTCCTGCAGACGCACTCCGCGAAGAAACGCTCGATCGGCGGGATCCGGGCCGGCCGCGCGGAGAACGCGATTCGCATGCTCCTGAAGCTCTCGGGAGGCGGCGTTCAGGGGATCGACTCGCTCTATCGTGAACAGGAGGCCAGCTCGCGGGAGGCGGAGCAGATCCTGGAGTGTCTGAGGGAGAACGGCGTCGTCCGCCCCGAGGGCGCGCACGGGTTCTCGCTCGCGGTGTCTGCGGAAAAGCTCACGATCGCCGAAATCGTGGACGCCGTGTCCCCGAACCTTTACGCGATCTCCCCCGAAGAGCAGGACAAGGTCGTCACGATTCTCGAGCCGATTTTCGAGCGCCTGGACGCGGAGCGGCGGACGCTCCTGTCCGCCACGCTGGCGGACTTGAAGCCCGGCTAAAGCGTTTCCGGGTCTGGCGTGGCGGCGTCGCCGGCGCCGTCGGCGACCGTGAGCGCCCGGCGCGACTTAGCAATCTCGCGGAGGTAT
The DNA here is from genome assembly GCA_039931865.1 of Acidobacteriota bacterium. Lineage (GTDB taxonomy): Bacteria > Acidobacteriota > Thermoanaerobaculia > UBA5066 > Gp7-AA6 > JALYUA01. The sequence goes on from JBDTRB010000127.1 coordinate 7,252, forward strand.
TCCTGCCGCGATTGCGCCGCCGCCACGGCAGTCCATCCAAGCTCCCTCTGGAGGAGCTCCTGGACTCGGTCGAGCGCGGCGGCCGCCTGGTCCGCCGCCTGCCAGAACAGGTGCGTCCTGCGGATGAGCACATCGGACGCGCTGCGGGCGTCCTCTGACCGGGCGGCGAAGACGACCTCCGCCTCGAGATCCGGCAGGCCTCTGACGAGCGGCCCGGAGAGTCCGCCACCGGAGAGGATCGCGAGGACGCCCGCCGCGCGCGCCCCATAGCGCCTGGCGAGATGGCGCGAGGCTTCTTCCGGAACGGAGCGCGACGCATCGCGGACGAAGCCCTCGACGAAGGCTTCCATGAGCATGGCCCCGTCCGGAGCTCCCGGAAACTTTCGCTCCGACGTGGCGCTCTTCCCGCACCGGACCCCGCGGGCGCGCAGCTGAGCCGCGACGGCGTTTCCCGCCCGGCAACCCATGCGGCGATGTGTCGTGAGCTTGCCTCCGGTGACGATCACGCGGCCCGGTGACGCGTCGACGGATTCCTCGCGGCTCATGGCGGTCACGTCCCGGCCCGGCTCGAATCGCAGCGGCCGCAGCCCGGCGAAGGCGGCGATCACGTCCCTCCGCTCGGGCGCGTGGGAGGGAAACGCTTCCCGGGCGCGGGCCAGAAGGTACTCGACTTCCGAAGGCTCCGGTCCCACCCCGTCCACCGATCCGCGGTAGTCGGCGTCCGTGGTGCCGATCAGAGTGACGGGCCCGGTCGGGATGACGAACACGAGCCTCCCCCGCTCGGCCGGGATCGCGACGGCCCGGCGCACGGGAAGCACCGGGAACGGCACCGTGATGTGCGTTCCCTTCGAAAGCCGCACGGTGGGTGCGGCGGCGGGATCCTCCTCGCGGCGCAGCGCGTCCGTCCACGGTCCAGCGGCTTCGACGGTCACGCGGGCGCGGACGCGGAGATCCCGGCCCGTTTCGCGGTCCCGCCCAGCGACTCCTTCGACAGGGGCGCCGGCCGCGGCCCGCAAAAACGAGGTGACGGAAAGACGGCTGACCGCGACCGCCCCGAGGGACACCGCATCGAGCACGTTCTCGAGCGTTAGCCGCGCGTCGTCCGTGGAGGCGTCCGAGTAAAGTGCGCCCCCCGCGAGGTCGGCGCCCGCGAGGAGGGGCTCCGCTTCCACGGCGGCGCGAGCGGAGAGGCCCCGATGCCGATTCCCGCGTCCGAGCGCCAGCACGTCATAGAGAGTCAGCCCGGCGGCGAGCGTCGGAGGCGACACCCAACGGCCGCGGAGGATCGCGAAGACAAACTCGAGCGGCGAGACGAGATGCGGGGCCAGGCGGAGAAGCCGCGACCGTTCGGCGAGCGATTGAAAAACGAGGAACAGGTCACCGCGGGCCAGATACCGCAAGCCGCCGTGCACGAGCTTCGAGGAGCGCCAAGAAGTCCCCGATGCCCAGTCTTCCCGCTCGACCAGAGCGACGGAAAGCCCGCGAGAGGCGAGGTCCCGCGCCGTGGCGGCGCCCGTGATGCCCCCGCCGACGACCAGCGCGTCGAACATCCGTGCTTCGAGCTCCGACACCCGCTGTTCCCGCGCCGGGAGCGCGCCGCCGGCCCCCACATCGGGCGCGGTCACGAGGCGGGCCGGGGCGCCGCCGCAAACGCCAGGAGAACAAGGGGAATCTCGGCGGCGCGCTTCACGCGAGGGATCCTATCGAGGAAAGAGGAGCCGCTTTTTCGGGTTTCCGCGTCCGGGACGCCCTTCCGGCAACCCATCCGCTCGTGCTATTCTGCCCGCCCTCTCGCAACAGTGTGGGGCTGTAGCTCAGTTTGGGAGAGCGCCTGAATCGCACTCAGGAGGTCGTCAGTTCGATCCTGATCAGCTCCACCAACTTTCTTACCGATTGAATCGCGCCCAGTCAGCTCTGCCCATCGAAGCCTCATCGAA
>JBDTRB010000128.1:0-9109 GCA_039931865.1 Acidobacteriota bacterium
GCGTCCGGCCGAGCCGCCGGCCGGTGCCTTCGCCGCGCACGACGAAGGCGGCTCCCGCAGTGAGCGGAGGCGACGGACGTGGACGTATATTTGCGCGCGTGCCCACCAGCATCAACGGCAACGAGAAACGGCACGGCGATGGCCGCGTCGAGCTGATCGATCAGACCCGGATCGCGTCCTCTCCCCTCGCCAATCGCGACCTCCTGCCGGTGCCGGTCTCGCGGCGCACATGGACCACGTACAACTACGCGGCTCTCTGGATCAGCATGGCGCATTGCATTCCGACGTACTACATGGCCTCGGGCCTGATGGCGGCGGGCATGAACTGGTGGCAGGCGCTCCTGACGATCCTGCTCGGCAACACGATCGTGCTTGTGCCGATCCTTCTGAACTCGCATCCGGGAACGCGATACGGAATCCCATTTCCCGTTTTCGCGCGCGCCGCGTACGGCACGATCGGGTCGAACCTGCCCGCGATCATGCGGGCGCTCGTCGCCTGCGGCTGGTTCGGAATCCAGTGCTGGATCGGCGGGGAAGCACTGAACACTCTCTTCCAGGCGATCGACCCGCACTGGATGACGCGTTTCGGAGGCGGCTTCTCGGGACACACGGGCGCCGAGTGGTTGTCCTTCTCCGTCTTCTGGGCGTTGAACATCGTGATCGTCTACCGCGGGATGGACCTGCTCCGCAAAGTCGAGAACTGGGCGGCGCCGTTCGTGCTGGTCATGACCGCCGCCCTCCTCGTCTGGGCCGTCCGGCGCGCGCACGGTATCGGACCGCTGCTCGCCCAGCCGGGCTCGCTCCGGACGTTTCGGGAGTTCTTCCCGGTGTTCGTCCCGTCGCTCACCGCGATGATCGGCTTCTGGGCCACCCTCTCGCTGAACATGCCGGACTTCACGCGGTTCGGGCGCAGCCAGCGGGACCAGATGATCGGCCAGGTGGTGGCGCTTCCGACCACGATGTCTCTCTTCGCCGCCATGGGTGTCCTGATCACGAGCGCCACGGCCATCATCTACGGCAAGGCGATCTGGGACCCGGTCGTTCTCGTCGGAAAATTCTCTCAGCCGGTGATCGTCGCGATCTCGATGTTTACCGTCGTCGTCGCCACTCTGGCGGTCAACATCGCCGCGAATGTCGTCTCTCCGGCGAACGACTTCGCCAACGCGTTTCCGCGGCTCATCCGGTTCAAGACGGGCGGTCTCATTACCGGGATCATCGGCATCCTGATGCAGCCCTGGCGGCTTCTCGCCGATCCCTCCGGCTACATCTTCACGTGGCTCCTCGGTTACTCGGGCGGACTCGGCTCGATCGCCGGCGTGCTGATCGCCGACTACTGGCTCGTTCGCCGCACCCGGCTGCGCCTCGAGGACCTCTACCTGACACACGGTGTCTACCGGTACGCCGGGGGCTGGAACTGGAAGGCGGTGGTGGCGACGCTGACCGGTTGCGCGCTCGCCTGGGGAGGGCTCCTGTGGCCGGTTTTAAAGCCGCTGTACTCGTACGGCTGGTTCGTCGGCTTTTTCGCGTCCGGGCTTCTCTACTGGGCGCTCTCGGCGAGCCGAGCAGCCGGACCGGCGGACCGGCGGACCGGCGGACCGGCGGCGGGAGTGGCGCGATCGTAGGGGGGAGGCGTAAGGCGGAGGCGTAGCGCGAAGCGGATATATCGGGGTTGCTAACGCTTCTGCTGAGCCTCCCGCTTTTCGTGTTCCGCGAGCTTTTCGTAGAGCCACTCCTTCATCGGCCGGGCAGTCGCGCCCGGCAGGCGGATCTCGTACGGCTTTCCGGATTCCTGCGAATGCGAGGCGACGCCTTCGATGAAATCCTTGACGGTCTGGACTCGCTTGCCGGCCATCATCAGCTTGAACTTCAGATGCGAGGCTGCCTTCGTCGCCGGGTGCTGCTCCCCGTTCCGGATGAAGACACCCTTCGAGTTGCGGACCTCCTCGATCAGCCAGTCGATCCGCTTCTGCTCGGCGGCCGGACGCGAAGCCGCGAAGACACTATTGACGGACGCGAGAAAAAGAAGCGCTCCCAGGAGAGCGGCCGCTGGCCGTCTCGTGGCCTGCGCCCTTCGCCGTTCGACATTTGCCCTTCGCCCGTCCATCAGAAATACGGCTCCCAGACCCAGAAGACGAGCTCCGCGAGCCTCTGCAGGAGGCCGCGCTTGTCCCAGCCCTCGTACGTAATCTCGGTGCAGCGTTTCCGGTCCTCTTCGAACATGGCGAGCATCTTCGCCGCGAACCCACGGTCGTAAAAAGCGAGGCTCTCCTCCGCATTCCGGGACATGGATCGCGCGTCGAAATTGATCGAGCCGATCGTCGAGTAGAGGCCGTCGACCAGCATGGTCTTGTTGTGCATCATCGTTCCCCGGTACTCGTAGATGTGCACCCCGCCCTTCAGAAGATCCCCGTAGTGGATCCAGGAGGCGAAGCGGACCATTGGCAGGTCGATATGACGGCCGGGAACCATGATCTGTACGTTCACCCCGCGCTGCACGGCGGCGACGAGTGCCTCCCGCACCTGTTTGTCCGGGAGAAAGTACGCGTTCTGGATGTAGATGCTCTTCGCGGCCGACTGGATCGCGACGTAGTACAGCATCTTGGCGAGGGACGATGAATCCCCCCGCGACGCCTTGATCGCCTGCGCCTGCATCGACCCGGCGTTCTCTATCCTGGGATAGAAGCCGTCACCGGCCAGGATTTCCCCGGTCGTATAGGTCCAGTCCTCGCTGAAGATCGCCTGCATCTGCGCCACGACGGGCCCGACGACGCGCACCTGCGTGTCGCGCCACTCGTTCGTATTCCGAGCGTTTCCCATCCAGCGTTCGTCGATTCCGAGTCCGCCCGTGTATGCAATCCTGCCGTCCACGACCAGGATCTTGCGGTGAGTGCGGCGGCTCGCCTTGTAAATCGTGAAGAGCCGCAACGGTCGGTATTTGCGAACGTTCACGCCGGCGTCCTTCAGCTCCTTCTCCAGCCCCTTCAACTTGCTTCCGAACGCGTCAACTAAGAACCGCACTTCGACTCCGCGCTTCGCCGCGTCGATCATCGCGTCGGCGAACTGCCGCCCGGCGCGATCGGGCTGGAAGATGTACGTCTCGAGGTTGACCGTGTTCTTCGCCGCGCGGATGTCCCGGGTCATCGCGGGGAAGATCTCGTCGCCGTTCTTCAGGAGCTCGGCGTCATTTCCCCCCACCATCGCCGTTCCGAGAGTGTCCATCGACCGGCGAAAGGACGGATCTTCGACCGTGAACGGATGATCGAATTTGTAGACGTCTCTCTTCTCCGACCCGATGATGTTGCTCACGAGAGTGCATCCGGAGGAGCACAGCCCGCAGCAGAGAACGAACAGGAGCGAAAGGGCGCGAAAACGCGGCATTGCCCGCGCTGTATTCAAGAAGTCTGCCCGCGGGGGAAAAACCGTTGCCGCTGAGCCGCTTGATGGTTGATGGTTGATGTTTGATGTTTAATGCTTGATCCGGCGCTTTCCACGCGCGGAGGGTGGACGGCGGGTAAGGAGGGCGCCATTCTTTGGATAGGATCGCCGGGTGAACGACGAAACACGCGTTGCGCTCGTGACCGGAGGAACCCGGGGCATCGGCCGGGCTATCGTCCGCCGCCTGCACGGAGATGGCTTCGAGGTCGTCATTTCCGGACATACGGTCGATTCGACGCGACGAGCCGTCCAGGAAATGGAGCGGGAGGGCTTCCGCGTTTCGGGCCGCGCCGCGGATGCCCGGCGGGAAGATGACCAGACCGCGCTCGTCGAATTCGCGGGCTCGAGGCGCGGACGGCTGGACGTTCTCGTCAACAACGCCGGCATCGGAGAATTCGGCCCGGTCGACAAGCTCGACCCCGAGAGGTTCCGCGACGTCCTGGAAACAAACCTGTTCGGGCCCTTCTACGCGATCCGGGCGGCGGTTCCGTTGATGAAGAGAAACGGCGGCGGATTCATCGTCAACATCGCGTCGCTCGCATCGGTGAACGCGTTTCCGGGAGGCGCCGCGTACAACGCATCGAAATTCGGGCTGCTCGGCCTCTCCGAGTCGGCGATGCTGGATCTGCGGCACGACGGGATTCGCGTCGCCGCGGTCCTGCCGGGGTCCGTCGCGACGGAGTTCGGCGCTCACGACGACACCGCGAGCTCGTGGATGCTCTCGCCGGACGACGTCGCGGAAGCGGTGTCCGACCTGGTGCGCTTCCCGGGGCGCGCGATTCCCTCGCGGATCGACCTGCGTCCCTCGCGACCACCGAAGAAGACGTAATCGAGTCGGGAGCCGAGCGACCAACGGGAGCGAGACGGCCGCGGTACTCCGCGGTCAACTCGATCGGGAGCCGAGCGGCCGGCAGGAGCGAGACGGCCGCGGGGCTTCGCGGTCCACGGATCGGCGATCGCCAATCGACTAAAAACTCACGCCTTTCGGCCCGTGGTCCCCGGCGGCATCGCTTCACCGGGTGGCGGCCCGATCTTGTTGTAACCGTCGAGCGCGGCGACCTTGTAGCACTCCGCGAACGTCGGATAGTTGAAGACGTTGTCGACGAAATAGTCGATCGTCCCCTCGAAGGCGAGCACCGCCTGGCCGATGTGGACGAGCTCCGTCGCCGCGGATCCGATGATGTGCACGGCGAGGAACTTCCGGGTCTCCCGGTGGAAGAGGATCTTGAGCAGGCCATACGAGTCTCCGAGGATCGCTCCCCGCGCTATCTCCCGATACCGAGAGATGCCGATCTCGTAGGGCACTCCTGCCTTCGTGAGCTCCTCCTCGTTCGGGCCGACCATCGAGATCTCGGGGACCGAATAGATGCCATAGGGAAAAAGGTGCGGCATCGACTTCGCGCGCACGCCAAACGCGGCGCAAGCGGCGATGCGGCCCTGCTCCATCGACGTCGAGGCGAGCGACGGAAATCCGATCACGTCGCCCGCAGCGAAGATGTGGGGAACCGCGGTGCGGTACTGCTCGTCCACCACGATCCTGCCCCGCTCGTCGGTCCCGAGGCCGGCCGCCGGGAGGTTCAATTCCGACGTCGCCCCGATCCGCCCGATCGAGTAGAGCAGCAGCTCGGAAATGATCTTTTTCCCGGACTTCAGCGTCGCAACGGCGCGATGAGGCCTCTCCACCTCGACGGAAGCAACGTCTTCCCCGAGGCGAAGCGTGCAATCCATATCGCGCATCTTGTAAGCGAGCGCCTCCGCGATCTCCGCGTCGACGAATTCGAGGAGACGCGGCCGCTTGTCGACGAGCGTGACCTCCACCCCGAGCGCCGCGAACATGGACGCGTACTCGGTTCCGACGACCCCTCCTCCGACGACGGTCATCGTCTTCGGAATGGACTTCAGGGAAAGGATCCCGTCCGACGTGATCACCGTCTCGCCGTCGATCGTCACGCCGGGCGGCTCGGTCGGCGAAGTGCCCGTGGCGATGACGACGAACTCCGCGGTGACTTCCTGGCTGCCCGCGGGTGACTGGACGACCAGCCGGTGCGAATCCGCGAAGGAGGCGGCGCCCGTCAGCACCGTAACTCCGTTGCGCCTCAGCTGATCCCGGATCACATCGGTTTCGCGAGCGATCACCTTTCCACAGCGGGCGAGAAGATCATCCATCGTCATCGCCTCGTTGGAGAGGCAGGCGGAGCCGTAGGCGTCGCGGTGAAGGAACCCGGTCAGGTACAGGACCGCTTCGCGGAAGGTCTTGGAAGGAATCGTCCCTGTGTTGATGCAGACCCCGCCAACAGCGGAGCGCTTTTCGCAGATCGCGACCTTCTTTCCGAGCTTGGCGGCCTGGATCGCGGCCCGCTGTCCCGCGGGACCGGTGCCGATGACGAGAAGGTCGAAGGCGGGCATCGCGGGAGTCTACCCGCCCGCGCGTGCGATAGATTCGGCGCTTTCATGCCCGTTCTAGCGGTTGGCGGCGGCACTCTCCTGATCCTGACGGTTCTCTGGGACGCGTTCGAGACGATCGTCCTGCCCCGGAGGGTGTCGCGCAAATTCAGGCTCACGCGTCTGTTCTACGTCGCGACCTGGATGCCCTGGCGGTCACTCGGCCTTCGCCGGCGCGCCGGAAATCCTCGCGAGAATTTCCTCTCCATCTTCGGCCCGCTTTCGCTGATTCTCCTGCTGGTCACCTGGGCGCTCGGGCTCGTGTTCGGCTTCGCGCTGATCCAGTGGGGGCTCGGGACTCATCTCAAAATGCCCGAGGGCATGCACGGGTTCGCCGCGGACCTCTATTTCTCCGGAACGACTCTCGTGACGCTCGGCCTCGGTGACGTTTCGCCGTCCACGACGACCGGGCGCATGCTCGCTTTCATCGAGAGCGGGACGGGGTTCGGGTTTCTCGCGCTCGTCGTCGGGTACCTGCCGACCCTCTCGCAGGCGTTCTCCCGGCGTGAGACGAACATCGCGCTGCTCGACGCCCGCGCGGGATCTCCGCCGACGGCGGCCGAGCTGATCCGCCGGCACGCGGGGGATCCGGGGCGCGGCGAGGATCTCGGAGACCTCCTGCACGACTGGGACGTCTGGTCGGCGGACCTTCTCGAGACGCACATTTCGTTCCCGGTGCTCGCCTACTACCGCTCGCAGCACGACAATCAGTCCTGGGTGGCGGCCATGACGACCGTTCTCGACGTCTGCTCCCTCATCATCGCCGGCGTCGAGAAGGGACCGCTCCGGTCGGCGCGCCTGACCTTTGCCATGGCGCGGCATGCGGTCGCGGACATGAGCCAGGTCTTTCATCTGGAGCCGACCCCGCACGCGCTGGAACGCCTCCCCCCAGGCGATCTGGCGCGGTTGAAAGAAGTCATGCAGGTCGCCGGCATTGCTTTGAAGTCGGACCCGGACGTCGAGGAGCGGCTGCACCGGTTGATCGCGATGTACGAGCCCTACGTCGACGCTCTTTCGCGACACCTGCTGATGCCGCTGCCTCAGTGGGTGCCGCCGGTCGGCGCGCGCGACAACTGGCAGACGACCGCCTAGCGCACCCGGATGGAACCTTTCGAAGCCGGGGCCGAGGCGAGGTCGAGACGGAAGGCTGCGCGTCGTGCGGTTTGATCTGAAAAGGCGGCTCGCTTACTACTTCGGATGTGTGTTCGGTGGCGCGTGGTTCGTTCTCTGCTCCGGCGCCGGCACCATCTGGCTCCTCGTCTCTCCGGGAAACCGCCAGACGCTTTACTGGTTCGGGAGAGTGTTTTGCCGGGGGCTGACACGAATGATGGGATGGAGCGTCGAGCCCGACCGCCCCGAACGGCTGCGGGAGCTCAGACCGTGCGTCATCGTCGGGAACCATCAGAGCTTCCTCGACGTGGTCACCTTTGGATCCATCTTCCCGCCGCGCACGGTCTCCGCCGGAAAACGGGAGATCGGCAACATCCCGGTCTTCGGGTGGTTCTACCGACTCTCCGGCAACCTGATCATCGACCGCGCCCACGCCCGCAGCGCCCTCGCGTCGCTCGAGACCGCCGCACAGGCAATGCGAACGGAGAAAATCGCGGTGTGGTTCATGCCCGAGGGGCACCGTAACCACGACACCCGCCTCCTGCCCTTCAAGAGCGGCGCCTTCCGCCTCGCGATTGCGGCGCAGGCTCCGGTGGTCCCGGTCGTCGCCGAGCCGCTGAATGCCATCGCCGACACGAAGCTCCGCCTCGCCCGTCCTGGCCGGCTGAGGGTGCGGGTACTCGAGCCCGTTCCGACGGAGGGTCTCTCGCCGGCCGATGTCCCGAGCCTGTCCTCTCGGGTGCGCGAGCGCATGCAGGAAGCACTGGATGCCATGGCGTCGGAGTCCCGTTGAAGGAAGACCGGTCGCTCGAGCTCGGGGGCGAGCCGTTGCGCGCGCTCATCGATTCGGCGGCGCGGCGCATCGTGGAGCACATTGCCTCGCTTCCGTCGCAGCCTTCCGCCGACAACCGTGATCCGGCTGGACTCGCGCGGTCGCTGCGCGAGCCTCTTCCCGAAACGGGCGCGGCGGCCGAGGACCTTCTCGATCTCCTGTTCACGACCGTGATCCCGCGAAGCTTCAACACGGCGGGTCCCGGGTACCTCGCGTACATCCCCGGGGGCGGCCTCCCGCACTCGGCGGTGGCGGACCTGATCGCAGACGCCACCAACCGCTACGTGGGCGTCTTTGCCGCCGCCCCGGGTCTCGCGCAAATCGAGGCGAACGTCGTTCGATGGTTCTGCGAGATCGTCGGATATCCCACGAGCGCCGGCGGGATTCTCACGACAGGAGGCTCTCTCTCGAATTTTTCGGCGATCGTTGCGGCGCGGAGGGACCGCCTGCCGGAGGATTTCCGGGCCGGGACCCTCTACGTGTCCGACCAGACGCACCACTCGATTCAGAAAGCGGCGAGCCTGGCCGGGTTCCCGGAGGGGAACGTCCGCGAGGTGCCGTCGGATGCACGGTTTCGCCTGCGGCTCGATGCACTGGCCGAGAGAGTCGCGGCGGATCGCGCGGCGGGGCTTTTGCCCTTCTTCGTCGTGGGCAATGCGGGAACCACGAACACCGGAGCCGTCGACGACCTGAACGCGATCGCGGACTTCGCGGCCGCCGAGAGGCTCTGGTTCCACACCGACGCTGCGTACGGCGGATTCTTCGCGATGACCGAACGAGGCCGCCGGCGCCTCGCAGGAATCGAGCGCTCGGACTCGGTGGTGCTCGACCCGCACAAGAGCCTTTTTCTTCCGTATGGGAACGGATCGCTTCTCGTCCGCGACCCCGAGACTCTGAAGCGCGCGCATGCGCTGTCCGCGGACTACCTGCCCCGCATGCAGGAGGCGTCAGACCTCGCCGACTTCACCCTTCTGTCACCGGAGCTTTCCCGCGACTGGAGAGGCCTGCGGGCCTGGCTGCCGATCAAGATGCACGGGATCGGGGTCTTCCGCACGAACCTGGACGAAAAGCTCGATCTCGCGGCCTGGGCTGCCAGCGAGCTCGCCCCGATCCCGGGTGTCGAAATCCTGGCCGAGCCTCAGCTCTCGACGCTGGCTTTCCGGCTCTCCCGCGCCGGCCTTTCGGGCGCCGCACTCGACGCATTGAACGTCGACCTGATGGATCGGGTCAACGGCCGCGGGCGCGTCTACCTGACCGGCACAAAACTGAACGGCCGCTTCGCGATCCGGA